>VBKW01000012.1 GCA_005879405.1 Deltaproteobacteria bacterium | reverse complement strand
CCGCGCCTTGCTGCTTGCGCGCCGCTTTCACGTGCGCCGGCGTCGTGCTCGTGTACTCGGCGAGGCGCTTGCGGACGGCTTTCTTGTAGCTGAGGAGCTCGTCGAGTCGCCCGTCGCGTAAGTCGGCGAGAAACGCGCGAATGAAATCCTCGACGGGTTGGTCGTGAAAGACGCGGTCGAGGAGCTCGCGTTGGAAGCGCTTCGCGAGCGGCGTCCAGTCGCGGCGTACCGCCTCGAGGCCGACGAATTCGACGACCTCGGAATCGCCGGCGACCAGACCGGCGTAGCGCTTCTTGCTGCCGGCGGCGCCGCTCCGCACCTCGGGCATGAAGAAGCGGCCGTAGCATTTCTCGAACTCGAGCTCGAGGTAGCTCGCGAGGCCGAACTCCTCGCTCAGCCGGCGGACGAGCATCGCGCTCACCGCGACGCGGATCTCCTCCGCCCGCTGCAGCGCCAGCCCCGGGTCCTCCGCGGCGGCGTCGACGAACAGCGAATCCGTGTCACCGTAAATGACATTGTAGCCGAGACGCCGGACCTCGTCCGCCGCCAGGTGAATCAGATACTGGCCCGTGAGGGTGATCGCGTTCGCGACCGCGGGCGAGAAGAAGCGGCACGACGTCGCCGCCAGCACGCCGTAGAGCGAGTTCATGAGGATCTTGATCGCGTACGCGGCGAGCGGGTCGTTCGCGGCGCGCGCCGCGTCGCGCTCGCGCCAGAGCGCCGCCACCAGCTCCGGCAGGATCCCCGGCTCGCGACGGAACGCGGCGCCGCCCGGCGTGCGGATGAGCTCGCCATCGCCGTCCCGTCGCTCGGGCGGGACGTACGTCAGCGGATCGATGTTGAAGGTCCGAATGATGCTCGGGTACAGGCTCTTGAAGTCGAAGACGAGGATGTTGCGGAAGAGGCCGGGCACGGAGTCGAGGACGGCGCCGCCGGCGACCTCCGCGCCCGCGTAGTCGCCGCCGACCGACGGCGCGACGTAGCCGCGGCGCCGCAGCTCGTGGAGGTATAGGAAGTCGACGGACGCGATGCTCGCACCGACGCGATCGAGCTGCATGCCGGTGAGGAGGCTCCGCGACACCGCGAGCTCGACCAGACGGCGCGCGGCGACGATCTCGAGCGCGAGCACGGCATCGCGCTGGTTGTAGTCGACGAGCAGCTGGCGGTCGTGGCGAAACGCGTGCTCGATCTCACGCCCGCGCCCTTCGCCGGTCATCAGCTTGCCACGCCCGAGAAACGCCTGCGCCGCGGTCTCGAGCTTGTAGTCGTCGAGGCGGATGAAGGCGCTGCGCGTGAGCGCGAGCCCATCCAAGATCTGGCGGCCGGGCGCGATCGCGCGCGGGTCGCGCGTGAATCCTTGGTCGCGCTGGATGAGCGTCTCGTCCGCCGTACGCCCGAGCCGGAACGGAATCCCGTGGCGGGCGCAGAGCGTGCGCAGCACCGTCAGATCGAAATCGACGACGTTCCAGCCGGTGAGCACGTCGGGGTCGAGCTCGCGCAGGAGCTCGAAGAAACGCAGCAGTAGCTCGCGCTCGGTCGGGAAGCACTCGGCGCCACGCAGTGGTCCTGGCCCGACGATCAGCACGCGGTCCGCCCCCAGCCCCGCGAGCCCGATCGCGTAGAGATGCTGCGCGCGCAGATCGGTCTCGATGTCGAGCGACAGAACCTTGAGCTGCGGGACGAAGTGCGCGGGCGCGAGCGTCGGATTGCGATACACGTACGCGATGTCGCCGAAGCGCGACGACGCGTCGCTGCCGCGAACGGACTCGCCGTCCATCTCGATCGCGGCCCGCAGGCCGCGGTCGATCAGATAGCGGTACGCGAAGCGCAGATCGGCTTCGAAGCACGTGATGCCGCGGGTGCCGAGACGTTGGCGAAGCGGCGGCACATCCGCAGGCACCGCCGTCTCGACACGCGCGACGAGGTCACCGTCGAAGCTCCGCAGCTCCGTCGGCGACACGTCGACCCCGAGCGAACGCACCTCGTCCGCCCGCGCCGCCGGTACGAAGAAGTACGGCCGCACCCGATCGTCGACCACGCAGAACGACGCGCCGTCCTCGCGGGTGCCGTACAGATGAACCTCCGGCTTGCCGCTCTGCAGGCGATACGTTGGCTGGAGGATGAACCCGCGCATCGCCGCCGACTATAGCGGGGTCACGGCGGGCGTGCACCGCTTGCCGCGACGTTGCCGCTCGCGCGGACGTCACATGTAGCTGCCGCCGGTGACGAGCACGACGTGCCCCGTCACATAGTCGGCGAGCGGCGACGCGAGAAAGAGGACCGGCCCGGCCGCCTCCTCGGGGCTGCCGCTGCGCCCGAGCGGGATCATCGCCTTCGCGCGCTTGCGGTTCTCCTCCGGGATCCCGAGCTCGACCAGCTGCCCGTCGACCTCCTCCTTCACGTGCTGATCTTTCGCGGCCGTGAGCCGCGTCTCGATGAAGCCGTAGGCGACGGCGTTGACGTTGACGTTCAGCCGGCCCCACTCGCGCGCGAGCGTCTTCGTGACACCGACGATGCCCATCTTGCCGGCGGAGTAGTTCACTTGACCGGCGTTGCCGGCGACGCCGGACGTCGAGGAGACGTTCACGACCTTGCGCATCACCTGTTTGCCCTCGGCGATCTCCGCTTTCGCCCAGTCGCGCCAGTACATGGAGGCGGCGCGCAGCAAGCGGAAGGGGCCGGTCAAGTGGACGTCGATCATCGCGTACCACTGCTCGTCGGACATCTTGTGGATCACGCCATCGTGCGTGTAGCCGGCGTTGTTGACGATGACGTCGAGCGTCTTGAAGCGGTCGACGGTCGTTTTCACCAGCCGGTCGGGGAATTTCGGATCGGTGATCGAGCCGGCGACGACGAGCGCTTCGCCGCCATTGGCGCGGATCGCGGCGGCCGCTTCCTCGGCGACGCCCTCTTGCAGGTCGTTCACGACGACGCGCGCGCCGTGCGCCGCGAAGAGCTCGGCGACCGCGCGTCCGATGCCGCGCCCCGAGCCGGTGACGATCGCGACCTTGCCTTCGACGAGCTTCATGGGGAGTCCTCCTGCGCACGGATGACGCGTGCGCCGGATGTGTTGCCACAGCACCTGGGACCACGCAATGACGTGCGTCCGCCCGATCACTCGACCGTTCGCGATGGTTTCTTGATTACTCGCGCGACGACTCGTATGCAGGCGCCGTGACCGCCGCCGAGCTCTCGGAGCGCCTCGCGAGCTACCTCACGCGCGCGACCGGCGGAGCGGTTGCGATCGCCGGACTGCGCCAGCTGCCCGGGGGCGCGTCGCGCGAAACCTGGGCTTTCGAGGCGACGCTCGCGGGCGAGCCGCAGCCGCGCCGGCTGGTCCTGCGCCGCGACCCGGGACCGACGAGCGTCGACTCCGACCGCGCGCACGAGTTCCAGATCCTGCGCGCCGCGCGCGCCTCCGGCGTGCCGGTGCCGGAGGTGTACTGGCTCGGCGACGATCCGGAGGCGCTCGGCGCGCGGTTCTTCATCATGGAGTACGTCGCCGGCGAGACACTCGCGCGCCGCCTACTGCGCGACGCCGAGTACCAGCATGCGCGCGGCGTCATGACGGCGCAGCTCGGTGCGATCCTCGCGCGCATTCACGCGCTCGACACCACGGTGCAGGGCCTCGACTTCCTCGCGGCACCCCGTGCGGGACGCGGCGCCGCGCAGACGGAGGTGGAACGCTACGAGCAGCTCTACCGCGGGCTCGCGCCCGAGCCGCACCCGGTGATCGAGCTCGCGCTCCGCTGGCTCGAGACCCATCTGCCGGCGCCGGGTCGGGAGACGCTCGTCCACGGCGACTTCCGGATCGGCAACGTGCTCTTCGACGCCGACGGCGTGCGCGCGATCCTCGATTGGGAGCTCGCGCACCGCGGCGATCCGCTGGAGGACCTCGGTTGGATGTGCGTCAAGGCGTGGCGCTTCGGCGGCCCGCTGCCGGTCGGCGGCGTCGGTGAGCGCGACGAGCTCTTCGCCGCATACGAGCAGGCCGGCGGAGGGGCGGTCGACCCCGCGGCCGTGCATTTCTGGGAGCTCTTCGGCAACATGAAATGGGCGGTGATCTGCATCGCCCAAGCGCGCACGTTTCTCGACGGCGGCGTCGCCAGCCTCGAGCTCGCGAGCCTCGGACGCCGCACCGCCGAGGTGGAGCACGAGCTCATGAGGCTCATCGACTGATGCAAGACCGTCCGACGACGCTCGAGCTGCTCGCCGCCGTGCGCGACTTCGTCACGCGCGACGTCGTGCCGACGCTCGACGCTCGGCGCCAGTTCCATGCTCGCGTCGCCGCGAACGTGCTCGCGATCGTCGAGCGCGAGCTGCGCGACGGCGACGCGCAGCTGCGCGAGGAGTGGACGAGGCTCCGCACGCTCTGCGCGGTCGCTGCGGATCGCGATGGCGGCCCCCATGACGTCGACGACGACGTGCCGCCGGCTGATCCCGCGACGCTGCGTGCCGCCGTCGTCGCGTTGAACGCCGATCTCGCGGCGCGGATTCGTGCGGGCGACGCCGATCACGGATCGTTTCGCGCCGCCGTGCTGCACCACCTGCGCGCGACGACCGACGACAAGCTGCGCATCGCGAATCCCGGCTACCTCGAGGAGGCATCGCGATGATGATCGCACTACGCAACGCCGAGACGGCGGACGTCGGCTTCGTGTGCGGGCTCTCGCGGGAGGTGTTCAGCCGCTACGGCGACTACAGCGGCGTGCTCCCGGACTGGCTCGCCAATCCTGCCGTGCAGACGATCCTCGCCGAGGAGGCACCGGGACAGCCCGTCGGCTTCGCGATGCTCGGGCCGCGCCCGCCGCGGCGACTGGCGCTCTACCTCGGCGGTGAGCTTCTCGCGGTGGCCGTCGTCGCCGAGCGCCGTCGCGAGGGCATCGGGCGCCGCCTCGTGCTCGAGATCGAACGGCGCGCGCGCGCGGCAAACATGCGCGAGCTCCGCCTCAGCACCGCGTCGACGAATCTCGTCGCGCGCCGACTGTACGCGAGTCTCGGCTTCGCGGTGCGCACGCATTACATACGGTTCTATCCGTCCGGCCAGTCGGCGCTCGAGATGGCGAAGCGTCTCTGAATCCGTCGTGCCGCTCGTCGACGTCAACGGCGTCCGCCTGTACTACGAGGAGGAGGGACGCGGCGCGCCGCTCTTGCTCATCATGGGTCTCGGCGCGAGCCTCGAGACCTGGGCGGCGCAACGGGAGGCGTTCGCCGAGCGCTACCGGGTGATCGCGTTCGACAACCGCGGCGCGGGGCGCAGCGCCGCGCCGCCGCCGCCGTGGACGGTCCCGGCGATGGCGGAGGACGTAGTCGGTCTCCTCGACGCGCTCGGCATCGCGCGCGCCCACGTCGTCGGCGTCTCGATGGGCGGCATGATCGCGCAAGAGCTCGCGATCCGGCATCCGGAGCGCGTCGCGCGTCTCGTCCTCGCCATGTCGTTCGCGCGCCCCGAGCCCGTCCGGCGCGACTTCTTGCTGCACAGGCGGTGGGCGCGACTGCAGGGCGCGAACGCGCTCTCGGAGGGGATCGCGAGCCTGCCGTGGCTGCTGTCGCCGGCGAGCATGCGCGACGGCTCGCGACTGGAGACCATCTTGGCGCTGGTGAGCGCGATGCCGTTCATGAGCGCCGAGGCGTACGCGCACCAGGTCGATGCGATCGTCGAGCACTCGACCCGCGAGCGGCTGCACCTCGTCCAGGCGCCGACGCTCGTCCTCGCCGCCGCCGAGGACGTCCTCACGCCGGTGTTCCTGAGCGAGGAGATCGTCGCCGGAATTGCCGGAGCGCGTTTGGAGATCTTGCCGCGTGGCGGACACGCGACGCTCGTCGAGTATCCCGACGATTTCAACCGCGCCGTGCTGACCTGGCTCGCCGTCGGTTGACGGAGCGCACGGGAGCGAAATCAAAAAACCCGAAATGAAAAAAACCCCGATAGCTGTGCGGCGACGCGCCGCCCCGCCGGTGACGCGGGCGCTATCGGGGTTCGGTGGTGCCTGGGTCTCCGTAGGAGGACCCAGCGACGTTGAAGTGGGTCTGCCCTAGGAGGCCACCACCTCACAGATCACCGTAGGGAAATACGTCACTGGATCACCTCCTTTCGTCCGGCGAGACGACCGGGCGGGCCCAAGCCCCGCCGCCGATCCGCGACCGCCGATGCCGCGTCTCGGCCCCGACCACCGGCTACCGGCCATGGGGGTCTGTGTGAACCCCGATCGGGATGACTTCTGCGCCCTCCTGCGGCGCGTGGCGAAATCCTACCGTCGCGCCGTACGCCTGTCTAGATTCCGTCGCCCGCGTTCGCGGGACAGGCTACACGCCGTCGCGCCGCCTCGCGACGAGAGCATGCATGGTGCGCGAGCGCGCAGCCGCCCCTCGTGAACGCGTGCTATGGGGCGTGGTTGACAAAACGCGGGGCGATCGAAAGAACGGCGCGACGAGGAGGCGCGATGGCGCAATTCCACACTCGCGAGGACGGCGACGTGGCGATCGTCACGTTCGACTCGGGCGGCATGAACACGCTCTCGCGCGCCGCGATCGAGGAGCTCTAGCGCGTCGAGGCCGACATCCGCGCCCGCCACGCGCGCACGCGGCTCGCCGGGGTGGTCCTGCTCGGCAATCGCTACGGCCTCGGCGCCGGCGCCAACATCGGCGAACTGATGCACGGCAGCGCCGCAGCTCTCACGACGCTGATCGACCGCGGCAACGCCGTCCTCTTCCGCATCGAAGAGGGCCCGGTTCCCTGGGTCGCGGCCTTCGACGGCGTCTGCCTCGGCGGCATCTACGAGCTTGCGCTCGCCTGCCGGGCGATCGTCGCGACTCGACGGTCGTCGGTCGGCTTTCCCGAGATGCTCCTCAACATCTTTCCCGGGCTCGGCGGCACGCAGCGCTTGCCGCGTCGCGCCGGGCTCGTGAATCCCGACGACCCGATGCGCGGCGAGGCGGCGCTCACAGTGATTCTCCAGGGGAAGACGCTCGGCGTCGAGAAGGCGTTGCCGATCCACATGCTCGACGCCGTCGTTCCCGACGGTGACGACGTCGAGCGCTTCGCCGTCCGCTACGTGCGAGAGACCGTGCCGACGCTCGTCCGTCCGACGCCGGACCTCTCGATGGCGTCGCGGGTCGCACCCATGGTGCTGCCGACGATCATGAAGGCGACACAGGGGCGCGAGCATCCGCGGGCGCCGTTCGTCGCGCTCGAGGTGATCACGCGCGGCGTGCAGCTGCCGCTCACGGAGGCGATCCGGCTCGAGCGCGACCGCTTCCTCGAGGTCGCCGCGTCGAGCGAAGCCAAGGCGGGGATGCGCTTCTTCTTCACCCAGCAACGCGTGACGAAGTTGCCGCCCGCGCTCGCCAAGGTGACGCCGCGGCCCATTCGGCGCGTCGGTGTCGACGGCGTCGACGGCTACATGGGGAACGCGATCGCGTTCCTCGCCCGCCGCGCCGGCTTCGAGGTGGTCGGGCACGTTCCCGTGCCTGCGCTCGCAGCCGGTGCGCCGGCGCGCTTGCGCCAGAAGTACGAGCCGATGATCGCACGCGGTCGCGTCGACGCCGCGGGCGCCGACGCCGAGGTCGCGTCGGTCCGCATCACGACCGAGCTCGACGCGCTCGCCGACTGCGATCTCGTCGTCGAAGCGCGGAAGGAGGATCCGGACGCGAAGGCCGACTTCTATCGCCGGCTCGCGCGAGTCGTGCGCCCGGACGCGATCGTCAGCTCGAACAGCAGCTCGATGGGGCCGGGCTTTCTCGGGCGCTTCTTCGCGGAGGGCGGCGGGGCGCCGGCGCAGATGGCGAACCTGCATTTCTTCAGCCCCGCCGAGCACCCGTTGCGCGCGCTCGTCGAGGTGATTCAGACGCCGGAGACGCCGCCGGAGGTGCTCGCCGCACTGCACGGCTTCGTCCGCAAGATCGGCAAGGTGCCCGTGCTCTTGCGTGACGGCTCGCCGGGTTTCCTCGTGAACGCCGGGCTCGCCGAGTACTTCCGTGAGGCGGAGGCGCTCTACCGCGAGGGGACGCCGCTCGAGACGATCGACACCGTCATGCGCGAGCGCGTCTTTCCGATGGGGCCGTTCGAGGTCGCCGACCAAGCCGGCGTCGACGTCGCCGCCGGGATGTTCGACGTACTGGCGCGCGTCGCGAGGCCCGAGCGCCCGCCGCTCGTCGTCCAGCTCCGCGACCGCGGCCGCTTCGGCGTGAAGTCCGGCGGCGGGTTCTACGAGTGGAGCGGCGGGACGAAGGGCGCCGTCTACGGCGAGCTCGCGACGCTGGCCGCGCCGCGCGGCACGCGCGTCGCGACGGCCGACGAGATCGTGGAGCGCTGCGTGCGTGCGCTCTGGCGCAAAGCGAAAGAGCTCCTCGACCGCGGCATCGTCGCCAGCGAGGAGGAGGCCGATCTCGCGTTCGTCTTCGCGATCGGCTTCGCGATGTACCTCGGAGGGCCGTTCTACTACGCACACCAGCGGGGGTGGTCATGAACGTCGCACGCCGCGAGACCCGAGCGATCGCGATCTACGACACGTACGCGGCGCGCGCGCTCGCCGGCGAGACCCTCGGTCGCGACGACGCGCGCGCCGTGCTCTCTGCGCCCGACGACGATCTGCGGGCGTTGCTTCTGGCGGCGTTTCGCGTCCGCGAGCAGCACTTCGGCCGCCGCGTGAAGGTCTGCCTCTTGCGCAACGCGCGCAGCGGTCTCTGTCCCGAAGATTGCCACTACTGCTCGCAATCGGCGGTCGGGAAGGCGGCGATCGACACCTACCGCCTGCTGCCGGCCGAGCAGCTCATCGCGGGCGCGGAGGCGGCCGTGGCGCGTGGCGCGCATCGCTACTGCATGGTGACGAGCGGTCGCGGGCCGAGCGCGCGCGACATCGCCGAGGTCTCGGAGGCGACGCGCGCGATCAAAGCGCGGTTCCCGCGGCTCGAGATCTGCGTCTCCCTCGGGATCATGAACGAGGAGCAGGCGCGGACGCTCAAGGACGCCGGCGTCGGCTGGGTGAATCACAACCTGAATACCAGCGAGCGCTTTCATCCGTCGATCTGCACGACGCACACCTACGCCGATCGCGTCGCGACCGTACGCGCCGTACAGCGCGCCGGTCTCGCGACGTGCTGCGGCGGCATCCTGGGCATGGGCGAGAGCGACGACGACGTCGTCGAGCTCGCGTTCGCGCTGCGCGAGCTCCGCGTCGACTCGTTGCCGGTCAACTTCCTGCTGCCGATTCCGGGTACGCCGCTCGAACACGGCCCATCGGTCACGGCGACGCGAGCGCTGAAGGCGCTCTGCCTCTTCCGGTTCACGAACCCCGAGAGCGAGATCCGCGCCGCCGGCGGCCGCGAACGCAGCCTCGGCACCTGGCAGGCGCTGGCGCTCTATCCCGCCAACTCGATCTTCGTGGATGGCTATCTGACGACGGAGGGCCTCGGCGCCGAGCGCGCGCGGCGCATGATCGAGTCGCTCGGGTTCACCGCGGAGGTCGAGGCGGACGGCGCGTTCCAGCCGGTGCACCTTTGAGCGCGCTGCGTTTCGGCGTCCACGCCGGCCCGCAGCACTGCACGTACGCGGAGCTGCGCACCGTGTGGCGTGCCGCCGACCGCGGCGGCTTCGATTGGGTGTCGGTGTGGGATCATTTCGCGCCGGCGGTGATCGGCGAGACGCGCGGGCCGTGCCTCGAGGGCGTGGCGACGATGACCGCGCTCGCGACGGAGACGAGGCGCGTCGCCGTCGGCTGCCTCGTGTTTTGCGTCCTCTATCGCCACCCCGGTATTCTCGCGAAGGCAGCGACGACCATCGATCACGTGAGCGGCGGGCGCGTGCATCTCGGCCTCGGGATCGGCTGGCACGAGGCGGAGTGCGCCGCCTTCGGCGTGCCGTTTCCGTCGCTGCGCGAGCGCCTCGATCGCCTCGACGAGCAAGCGGGGCTCATTCGCCGCCTCTTCGACGAGGAATCGGTCACCTTCGACGGCCGCTACTACCAGCTGCGCGAGGCGCGCTGCGAGCCGCGGCCGGTGAAGCGGCCGCACATCTGGATCGGCGGCATGGGCGAGAAGCGCTTGCTGCGCATCGTGGCGCGGCGTGCGGACGGGTGGAACGTGCCCTTCATCGCGCCCGAGGTCTTCGCGCAGAAGAGCGCCGTCCTGACGTCGTGGTGCGAGCGCGAGGGTCGTGATCCGGCGGCGATTCAGCGCACGATCAATCTCGGGCTCGCGCTCGCGGCCGACGAGGCGGACGCGCGCCGCAAGCGCGCGTCGCTCGAGCAGCAGTTCGGCTCGATGCTCGCGTTTCTCGAGCCCGGCATGCTGATCGGTACCCCGCAGCAGGTGATCGATCGCGTCGGCGCGTACCGGGACGCGGGCGCTGAACGTATCAACATCTCGCTCCGCGCCCCGTTCGATCTCGAGGGCCTCGAGCTGTTCCGCGAGACGGTGATGCCGGCGTTTACGTGACCGGCGGGGACGCTCAGGCGTAGTACCGGTAGATCACTTCAGCGACACAGGTCGGCTTTGATTGGTTCTCGACCTCGAAGCTGACGTTGAACGTCGCGCTGGCACCGCCTTGGACGGGCTCGAGCGCGGCCAGGGTCGCACGCGCGCGCACCTTCGCGCCGACGGGCAGCGGACTCGGGAGCCGCATTTTGTTGAGTCCGTAGTTCACGCCCATCTTGATGCCGTCGACGCGCAGGATCTGCGACAAGAGATGCGGTGCGAGCGACAACGTATAGTAACCGTGCGCGATCGGGCCGCCGAACGGCGACTCGCGCCGGCAGCGCTCGGGGTCGACGTGGATCCACTGGTGGTCGTGGGTCGCGTCGGCGAACAGGTTGATCTCCTGTTGCGTGACGGTGTGCCAGTCGCTCACCCCGATCTCCTGGCCGACGAGTCCTTGCATCTCCTCGAGTCCGCTCACGGTGCGCATCGAATTCTCCTTTGTCGCGGGTGCGAGCGCGGGTGGTCACTGCCGGCACCCCGCGTGCGCAAAAAGGTTCAGTGCGCACAACGGGTGCCGGCAGTGACCACCCGCGCTCGCACACAAGCGACAACGCAAATTCGAGGCGACCATAAGCGATCAGTAGGCGACACGCCAGGCCGCGCGCTGCGATCGCGGACGGACGGTTTGCATCGATGGACCGAATGACGTTGCGCAACGAGAGTTGCCGCGCGGCTGGTGCTGGGCCGAGTTGCGAGCGAGACGAGGCGCGAGAGAAGCGAGCCCTCGTCAAGCGAGGACAAGCAGCGCAGGCGTAGCAGCGCTACGCCGAGCAGCGCAGCGACCGAGCAACGAAGTATCGCGAAGCAAATCGCCCCAGTACCCGGTTGACCCTCCGGGATCAGCATGGGATACGAACGGCGGTTCGGCATGGGAGGGTGCATGACGCAGACGGTGATGCTCGCGATGCTCTCGATGTTGCTCGTTTCGGTGGTGACGGCGCAGAGCGCTGATCCGCCGAAAAGCCCGGCACCTGCGAAGAGCCCGGCGCCGGGAGCGAGCGCGGCGAAGGCGCCGCGCGTGCTCATGAAGACGTCGCTCGGCGAGATCACGATCGAGCTCTACCCCGACAAGGCGCCGATCACGGTCAAGAACTTTCTCGACTACGTCGACGCCAAGTTCTACGACGGCACCATCTTCCATCGCGTGATCCCGGGCTTCATGAACCAGGGGGGCGGCTTCACCGCCGACATGCAGCAGAAGCCGACGCGGGCGCCGATCAAGAACGAGGCCGGCAACGGCTTGAAGAATACCGTCGGCACCGTCGCGATGGCGCGCACCGGCGTCGTCG
Source organism: Deltaproteobacteria bacterium (assembly GCA_005879405.1). Taxonomy (GTDB): domain Bacteria; phylum Desulfobacterota; class Binatia; order UTPRO1; family UTPRO1; genus DP-19. The sequence goes on along the minus strand of VBKW01000012.1, from coordinate 10,006 downwards.
ACAGCGCGACCGCCCAGTTCTTCATCAATACCGCCGACAACGCCTTCCTCGACCATCGCGACGAGACGGCGGCGGGCTTCGGCTACGCCGTCTTCGGCAAGGTCGTGAACGGCATGGACGTCGTGAAGAAGATCGCCGCTGCGCCGACCGCGAACAAGGGCGGGTTGCAAAACGTCCCGGTCACCGCGGTCGTCATCGAGTCGGTGCGCGTGGTGCCCTGAGCGGGAGCGACATCGTGGGCCGCTGGACCATCGAGCAGATCGACGACGTCGCCGTCGTCACCATGACGTCCAACAAGGTCAACGCCCTCGACGACGACTTCTTCACCGATCTGCAAGCGGCGATCGCGGAGCTGCAAAGCGCGGCGCCGCTGCCGGTGGTCCTGACCGGAACGGGGACGTGCTTCTCGGCCGGGCTGAACCTTCTCGAGCTCTGGGAGTACGACGAAACGACCCTCGCGGCGTTCGTCGACCGCCTGAGCGAGACACTGCTCGCGTGGTTCTCGCTGCCGCGGCCGACGATCGCGGCGGTGAATGGTCACGCGATCGCGGGCGGTTGCGTCATTGCGCTCGCGTGCGATCTGCGGATCGTCGTCGACAACGAGGACGCGCAGATCGGGCTGAACGAGGTGCAGGTCGGCATTCCGTTCCCGGGCGTGCCCTTCGAGATCGCGCGGCACGCGCTCTCGCCGACGCGCTTGCGCGAGGTGACGCTCACCGGAGCGCTCTACACACCCGAGGAGGCGCGCGCCCGCGGCCTCGTCGACGAGGTCGTCGAGGCGGACAAGCTCATCGAGCGGGCGGTCGGCGTCGCGCGCGCGATCTCGCCCGATTCGCTCGACGCCTATGCGACGATCAAGGCGCATCTGCTGGCGCCGACGCTGACGCGCCTTGCCGAGACCCGGCCGCGGCTCGATCGCGATTTCCTCGACGTGTGGTTCTCCGAGTCGGCACGCCGCCAGATGAACGAGGTACGCACCCGTCTTCTCGCGCGTCACTGAGCGGATGCGAGCGCGGCCCCGAGGCGCGACCGTCGCGACGCTCGCCGCCGCCGTGGTAGCGGTCGGCTGCCGCGCGCATGTCGCGACGTTGCCGGGCGTCCTCGGTCCGGAGGCGTATCCGCCGGCGATGGTGCTCGCGACCGGCGCGACCGGCGAGGATTGCGGCACCTCGATCTTCTTCGTGCCGTTGCGGCAGGCGTCGCTCGAGGCCGCCGTCGCGCGTGCGATCGCGAGCGTACCGGAAGCGACGCTGCTCACCGACGTGCAGGTCGACGCCAGCGCGTTCGTGACCCTCGTGTACAACCGCGGCTGCGTGCGCGTGAAGGGCAGCGCCGCGAAGCTCGTGTCGTCGGTCGTCGTGCCGATGCCGGAGCATCACGAGCATCCTGACGAATCGATGCCGCGCGGACACGATCATCACCACGACGGATCTCCCTGACGAACGATGCGTCGTCGCGCGCTGTGGATCGTCGCGGTGGTCGCCGTCGTCGCCGCCGGCGCGGTCGTCGACGCGTGCGGCGGGCCGTGGCGGCGGCCGCTTCTCGCGCCCGCGCACCCGGATCCGCGCTCCTGGTCGAACGGCGATCTGACGCTCGCCTACGTCGGCCACGCGTCGGTCCTGATCGATTTCGCCGGCACGCGCATCTTGACCGATCCGACGCTCTTTCCGCGCATCGGCGTCGACGTCGCCGGTGTCACGATCGGCCCGACGCGGGTCGTGCGCGCCGCCCTCACGCCCGACGAGCTGCCGCCCCTCGCCGCGGTCCTCATCACGCATGCGCACATGGACAGTCTCGACCGCCCGTCGCTCCGCCGTCTCGCGGCGACCCCGCTCCTCGTCACGCCGCGTGCGACGCGCGATCTCGTCGACGATCTCGGCTTCCCGCGCGTCGTCGAGATCGGCTGGGGCGAGCGCGTCCAGGTCGGGGACGTCGTCGTCGAGGCCTTGCCCGTGAACCATTGGGGACGGCGCTGGCCGTGGGACGGCTGGCGCGGTTACAACGGTTATCTCTTGACGAAGGGCGAGCGCCGCGTGTTCTTCGCGAGCGACACCGCGTACACCGAGGCGTTCGCCGCGCTTGCCCGGGAGACGCGCATCGACGTCGCGGTCCTCGGCATCGGCGCCTACGATCCGTGGATCCAGAACCACGCCGATCCCGAGCAGGCGTGGCGCATGTTCGAGATGACGGGGGCGTGCTGGCTCGTGCCCGTCCACTGGGACACGTTCCGGCTCGGCAAGGAGCCGCTCGGCGAGGCGATGACGCGCCTCCTCGCCGCCGCCGGACCGCAGGCGGATCGCGTCGCGATTCGCAAGATCGGCGACACGTTCGTCGTCCCGCGCGGCGGCTGCTCGCCGCTGGCGTTTCGCTGATTGCCGCGACGTCCCGGCCGGTCTACAGTAGGCGCCCTGGGGAGGTGGCATGGCACAGAAGGGCAAGGATTCCCCTGAGATGTCGCCGGAGAAAGCGCTCGCGCTGCTCGGCGAGGTCCGCAATCGTCTCAGCACGGTCGCCTGGGCGCTGCATGGCATGCACCACGAGTCGGAGCCGCCCGGTCCCGACGATCTCGCCGCCGTCGAGCAGCTCGTGAGTGACACCGTCGAGGGTCCGCTCAACGAGGCATGCGACGCGCTCGCCGCCCTCCTCGGCGTCAACGCCGAGAGCGAGAGCCTGACGAGGCATTAGGGAACCTCTGCGCACGTGAGTTCCGGCTGCGAATCGCGATCCGCTCGCGCTCGGCGGCGGCGCGGAGCCCTCGGCGTGTCGCATCGATACGCAGTCGGGCTCTGCGCCTTGCGATCGCAGCGGCTCGTGATTCTCGCGTCGAAACGCACTTGCGCAGAGGTTCCCTAGTGGCGTCGCCGGCCGCGCCCCGGCATCCACGCCTGCTCGATCGCGACGCCGCGGTCGTCGTCGTGATCGACGTGCAGGAGGCGTATCGCGAGGTGCTCTTCGAGTACACGCGCGTCGCGCGCGCTGTCTCGGTGCTCGTACAGGGCGCCGCGGCGCTCGCCGTCCCGGTGCTCGTCACCGAGCAGTATCCGAAGGGCCTCGGCCACACGGCCGCCGAGGTCGCCGAGCATCTGCCACGCGCCGTCACCCGGATCGAGAAGCTCACCTTGAGCTGCTGCGGCACACCGCTCTTCGTCTCGACGCTCGCGCGGCTGCGCCGCCAGCAGGTCATTCTCGCCGGCATCGAGACCCATGCGTGCGTGAACCAGACGGCGCACGACCTGATCGCCGCCGGCTACGCGGTGCACCTGCCGCGCGACACGACGTCGTCGCGCCGCGCCGAGGATGCCACGATCGGCTGGGAGAAGATGCTCGGTGCCGGCGTCGTTCCGGGGACCGTCGAAAGCGTGCTCCTCGAGCTCGTCCGTACGGCGGCGTCGCCCGAGTTCAAGACGATTCAGCACCTGATTAAGTAGATTTCGCCCCCGTGCGCGCGGCGCGCTGCGCGCGCCGTGCTCCGATGGGCGTCGGACCGCGGGGCGCGACCCGCGGTCCTCCAACTACTCGCCTCTGTGCGGGCGGCCGGTTGCCCCGGCGACCGTGCTACAACGATTCCATCCGTAGTTGGATGTCGGCGGTGGACCATGCAGCGCGGAACTCGCGGTCGACGGCGGCGGCGGCGACGGTTTTGCCTTGAGCGCGGAGCGCCTCCCGCAGGCCGAAGAGCGAGCGGCCGTTGCGCGGATTGCGGGCGAGGTCGTCGCGGAAGACGGCCTCGGCCTCCGCGGGCCGGCCGGCGACGTAGAGCGCGGCGCCGAGCGATTCGCGGACCGGGTAGTACCACGCCGGCGGCTCGTCGTAGGCGAGAGCGTCTTCGCGCTCGACGGCGCGACGCCACGCCGCGACTGCTCCCTCGCGATCGCTCGCGGCGGCGGCGAGACGCGCGTCGAGGACGGCGCGCGCGATGGTGAACACGGCGTCGGCGCGGTTCAAGTTGAGCATCGTGTCCGGCGGCACCTTCGTCCGCGCTTCATCGAAGGCGGCGCTCTCGGCCTGCGCGCGCTCGCGAGCGCCGGTCGCGGCGAACGCGACCCCGCGCGCGAAATGCCAGAGCGTGGTCGTCATGGCGAGACGGGAATCCGGCGCCGGCATGTGCGTCAACCGCTCCCAGCGGCTGAAGCGCAGCGCGACGTAGTAGGGGGTCGGCATGAAGTACTCGACGAGGCCGAGGACCGGACCCTCGAGCGGCGCGTGCGCCAGGTTGGCGGCGACGCCGGCCGCGGCGCGGTCGGCGGACGCCGAGTCGCCAGCCATGCCGCTCGACGCGCTGAGAAATTGGAAGTTGTGCGTCAGATACAGCAGCGGGTAGACGCCGGCGGCGGGGGCGCCAGCGCGTAGGTAGGCGCGGTCCGCTTTGACGGCGGCGTCGTTCGCGCGCGTCGCGCCCGCGTAATCGCCCGTCCGCATGTACACGTGCGCGGGCATGTGGACCAGATGGCCGGCCGCGGGCGCCAACGTCGGGAGGCGCGCGGCGCAGGACAGCGCGCGCTCGGGATGCGGCGACGCTTCGACGGCGTGGATGTAATAGTGATTCGCGCCGAGGTGGCGCGGGTCGCGGCGCAGGACGCCTTCGAGCGTCGCGACGATCTCCTCGGTGCCCTGCGCAGGCTGCCCCTGCGCGTTCCAGAGCTTCCACGGGTTCAGATCCATGAGGCTCTCGGCGTAGAGCGTGGCGGCGTCGAGGTCATCGGGATGAGCGGCCGCGACGTCGTGCATGGCGCGCGCATAGTCGACGGCCAGCGCCTTCAGATCCGCGTTCGGGTCATCGGAATAGCGGTGCGCGAGGGCGTCGATGTAGGCACGCTCGTCCGCGCGCGCCGTCGAGGCGAGCGCGCCCGCGCGTTGCACCGCGGCGTACGCCGCCTTCTCACGCTCGGGGTCGACGTCGAGATTGATGTTCGGGCCGAGTGCGAGCGCGACGCCCCAGGCGGGCATCGGCGCCTTCGGATCGAGCTCCGACGCGCGGGTGAACGCGCGCACGGCCTCGTCGTGATTGAAGGCGTACATCAGCCGCAGACCCTGATCGAAGAACTTCTGCGCCTCGGGGCTCGTCGTCGTGATGGGGTGGTGGAGATCGCCCAGACCCGACATCAACGTCGCCGGACGCATCGACCGCGGCATCGCGCCGCCGCTGTCGTGACACGCGAGCGCGTGGGCGGGAGCGAGCCAGAGCGCAGCGATGCCGACGATCGCGAATCGCGGACGAATCCTCTTCACAGTGCTTCTCCGTCGTACACCGTACGGCCGCCGAGGACCGTTCGGATCACCTGGGTTGCCGGCAGATCGTCGAGCGCGCACGTGAGCGGGTCGCGGTCGACGACGATCAGGTCGGCGTGATCGCCGGCGCCGAGGGCGCCGATGCCTTCCCATCGCAGCGCGCGCGCGGCGTCGCGCGTCCACATCGCCAACGCTTCAGCGCGCGTCACCCGTTGCGCCGGACCGAGGTTGCTCCGGCCGCTCACCGCGAAGCGGTGGGTGAGGGCGAGCTGCAGGTGCTCGAACACGTTCTTCGGCCCCCAGTCCGTACCGCAGGCGACCGTCATGCCGGCATCGAGCATGCGCCGGAGCGGGATCAGATGCTCGACGACCTGCTCGCCGACGCGCGCGAGAAAGAGATCGCCCTTGCCCCACGAGAAGGACATGCTCGTCGTCGCGTGAAAGCCCAGCGCGCCGTAGCGGCGAGCCTGCTCTTCGGTGAGGAAGAAGACGTGCTGGAGAATCCACGCTCGGGCTCGGACGTCGGGATGACGATGCGCGCAGATCTCGGCGTTGGCGAGAAATTCGTCGTGATCGCGGTCGCCGGCGCCGATGAAGTTGAGCCGCAGACCACGACGCGCGCAGAACTCGAGCGCGGCGATCTCCTTCTCCTCGGAGACGAACGTCACGCCGTTCGTCAGATCGCCGTACGGGCCCGTGTACGGGCGGTGCATGCGCAGGAAACCGGGCCAGCACGGGCCGCCGCGCGACAGCGTGACGCCGTCGTGCCGCAAGAGGTCGTCGCCGCGATCGCGCGTGGCGAGCGCGCGCTCGAGGTGTTCCATGAACTCGGCCATCGAGAGCGGGTGCGTCCACGGTAACCCGTATGATTCGGCCTCGAGCGCGGTCAGGACGCGCACCGTCAAGGCCCCATCCGCCCGCAGCGCTTGGTACGCGCCGATCTCGAGATCGCCCATCGCGTGTCCTTCGTACACCGTCGTGACGCCGAGGCGGTTGTACTCGCCCATGGCGCGGATCGTGCCCGGCAGCACGGCGGCGGGATCGAGGATCGGCACTTCACGGAGGAGGCCGTTCATGAACTCGTCGTTCGTGTAGTAATTGTTGACGGAGCCGCGCAGAATGCCGGTCGGCTCGCCGTACGCGTCCTTTTCGATCCAGACGTTCGCGACGCGGTCGGGTGTGTCGCGGCTGATGCCGAGACGCCCCAGGGCCGGCGAGTTGAGGGCGCACACGTTGGGGATGACGGGCGCCCACGCCTGGATCATCACCGGGTGGCGATCCGTCGCGCGGTCGAGGACCGTGCGGTCGGGGAGGGCGCCTTGGGCGAGATCGCGATAGGAGCGGCGCAGAAAATAGTGCGGCTCGCCGACCGGCGTCGTCATGATCCACTCACCGGCCGGCATCGTCGCGGCGCGCGCGGCGATTCGCGCGACGATGTCCGCGTGCGACGCGGCGTCCGCGACGTCGACGAGCGGATACGTGAACGCCCCGAAGTGCAGCAGGTGCGGGTGGGTGTCGATCAGGCCCGGAAGCACGGTCGCGCCGCACAGGTCGACGATCTCCGCACCGGCGCCGGCGACGCTCCGCATCGACCCCGCGTCGCCCGACCCGACGACCGTGCCGTCGCGGACGACGAGCGCCGCCACCGGCTCGCCATCGCACGAGGTCCGGACGCGCCCGTTCAGGAAGAGCGTCGCCGGAGGCATCTCAATCGTAGCAGCCGAGGAGACGCGAGATGACGAGGCGCTGCACCTCGGAGGTACCCTCGCCGATCTCGAGCAGGCGCTGATCGCGGTAGAAGCGCGCCACCGGGTACTCTTCCATCAAGCCGTAGCCGCCGAAGATCTGCACCGCGGCGTGCGTCACCCGTCGCATGACCTCGGACGCCCAGAGCTTCGCCATCGCCGCCTCTTTGCGGAAGGCGCGACCCTGATCGCGCAGCCAGCATGCCTTGTAGAGCAGGTTGCGCGTCGCCTCGATCTCGGTCGCCATGTCGGCGAGCTTGAAGGCGTTCGCTTGAAAATGGCTGATCGGCTTGCCGAACTGTTGGCGCTCTTTGGCGTACGCGAGCGCCGCTTCGTACGCGCCTTGCGCGCCGCCGAGGCCCATCGCCGCGATCGAAAGGCGGCCGCTGTCGAGGGTCTCCAGCATTTGCTTGAAGCCGGCGCCGCGCTCGCCGAGGAGGCTCTCGCGCGGCACGGTGACGTTGTCGAAGTAGAGCTCGGCCGTGTTGGACGCCCGCCAGACCATCTTCCCGTGCATGCTGCGCGTCGTGAAGCCGGGGGACTCCTGCTCGACGATGATGCAGCTATATTCCTTGCCGCCGTCGGGGAGCGTGCCGGTCACGCACTGGACCGTCGAGCCGGCCGTGATCGAGGTCCCCGCATTGGTGATGAAGATCTTGCTGCCGTTGATGACCCAACGGTCGCCCTCGAGGCGCGCCGTCGTCTTGGTGCCGCCCGCGTCGGAGCCGGCCGACGGCTCCGTGAGACCGAACCCCCAGAGGTGCGTCCCGCGGCACAAATCGGGTAGGTAGCGACGTTTCTGCGCCTCGCTGCCGAAGTAGTAGATCGGTCCGATCCCAAGCGAGTTTTCGGCCGCGACCGTCGCCGCGTGCGAGCCGTCGACGCGCGCAATCTCCTCGACGGCGATGATGTACGAGAGATAGTCGAGGCCGTGCCCCCCGTACTCCGGCGCTACCGTCATGCCGAAGAGCCCGAGCTCGCCCATTGCGCGCGTGAGCTCGCACGAAAACTCCTCGTTGCGGTCGAGCTCCGCGGCCCGCGGCGCGATCTCATGCTCCGCGAACTCCCGAACGGTCCGGCGGAGCAGCTCCTGCTCCGCGGTGAGATCGAAATTCACCGCCGCACCATAGGTCAGCCTCGCGCGGCCGCGCAAGCGACTGGGCCGATTTGCTTCGCGATACTTCGTTGCTCGGTCGCTCCGCTGCTCGGCGTAGCTCCGCTACGCCTGCGCTGCTCACTTCCCTCGCGCCTCGTCTCGCTCGCAACTCGGCCCAGTCACCACGAGGCAACTCGTCTGGCTCGCAACTCGACCCAGTCGAGCGCACACCAAATCGACCAAGTCCCAGCGCCGCTGCGCGGCTTGACAATTCATGGTGTTTCGCCGACGGTTCGAGTGCGGCACCCCCTCCGCAGGCAGTATGGCCGATCGGTTGGAACCCCATCTGCTCGATGCATACGCAGCGGAGACGCGTCACGTCCTGGCGCGGCGTACGCTGCTCGCGACCAGCTTCGCGACGGTTCTCGCCGCGACCGCGGGGACGCTGGAGTTCGCGTACTTTCCGCAGCGCGCCCCCGCGCTCGTGTGGAGCTTCGTGCTCGAGGTGTCGCTCTGCGCGGCCGCGCTCGGGGCGGCGTACACGCGCCGGCTGCGGCCGCTCATCCGCCCGATCCTGATCGCCGCCACGCTCGGTGTGGCCGTGCTCGTCACCCTCTACGTGGTGGCGGTCGGTGCGAGCGGTGACGCGCTCGCGTTCGCGCTGATCATCTTCATGACGGGCATGGCGCTCATGCTGCCGTGGGGCCTCGCAGGACAGGTGCCGCTCGCGACCGGTGTCGTGTTGGCGTTCGGCGGCGGACTCGCGGCGGGGGTGCGTGGCGAGCTGCCGGCCCCGTACGCCGTCATCAGCGTCGCCGGCGGCGCGCTGACGTCGGTGCTGGGCGCGTACTACCTCGACCAGCACCGGCGGGCGATCTTTCAGCAGCGCATGCTGCTCGCCCGCACGCGCGATCAACAGATGGCGATGCTCTACGACGTCACGCGCACCGTCACCGCGACGCTCGAGCTGCAGCAAGTGCTGTGGCTCGTCTGTCGCAGCGTCCTGCACGCGCTCAATCTCGACCGCTTGTGGCTCTTCTGGCGCGAATCGCCCGACGGCGACGTGCGCGCGCTCGCCGCCGAGCGCAGCGGCGAGCGCATCGCGGTCGAGGAGATCACCGGCGCCCCGAACGCGTGGCAGGCGCTGCTACACACGGCGCACGAATCCGGTCCGGACGTGATCGAGTCCGGCCCAACGGAACGGTCGGTCCTGGGCGCGACCGAGCGCGCGCCGAATTTGCTGCTGCGGCTGCCGCTGCTCTTTCAATCGGAGCTCGTCGGGGTCGTGCTCGCCGATTGCAGCGACCGTCCGATGCCGCTCGAAGCGAGCTTCCTCGACTTTGCCGCGACGCTCGGCAACGGCGCGGCGATGGCGATCGCCAACGCGCGGCTGCACGCGCTCGTGCTGCACCATCGCGCCGAGCTGCAGCAAATGTCGAACAAGCGGCTCGACGTCGTCGAGGAAGGGATTCGCCGACTCTCGCGCGAGCTGCACGACGGAACGTGCCAGGCGCTCATGGCGATCAAGCTCGACTTGGCGCTGCTCGAGCGCCAGCTCGGCGTGCCCGAGCTGCAAGAGGCGGTGCGCGACGTGCGCGCTCAAGTGGTGGATGTCGTGCAGTCAGTACGGCAGATGTCGCATCTGCTGCGGCCGGCGGTGCTCGACGATTTCGGCGCCGTCGCCGCGATGGAGTCCATCGCCGAGAAATATCGCGATTCGTCGGTCCTCGACGTGCGCGTCGAGAGTCCCGACCCGACCGTGCGCTTCACGCCGCAGATCGAGTTGCTGCTGTTCCGCATCTTTCAAGAGACGTTGATCAACGTGGTGAAGCATGCCGCGGCGACGCGGGTCCACGTCCGGCTCGCCCTCGAGGACGGCGCGGTCGTGCTCGAGATCGACGACGACGGCCGCGGCTTCGACGCGCACGCGTATTTC
>VBKW01000344.1 GCA_005879405.1 Deltaproteobacteria bacterium | reverse complement strand
CGCTGCGTGATGACGACGTTGCCGCAGGAAGACTTGCCGCGCGATCCCAAGATTCTGCGCACGGTTGCACAGCGTGCCGGCGGCAACGTCGGCGTGTATGCGACGGTCGCCGCGGCAGGGGTGGTGCGCGTCGGCGATCGGGTCGAATTGCGGTAGTAGGAAGGTCCCGACTGCCGTACAATGGCGCCGATCGAACACCGGCGGGGGTCGGCGACGGTTTTGCGGCACATGAGGGTCACATCGTGACGAAACGCGCGGCGCTACTCGTCGAGGACAATAGCTCGCACGTAGAGCTCATCAGCGACGAGCTCCTGCCTGTACTCGAGGGCTGGCAGCTCGACGTCGTCTCGACCGTCGCGGAAGCGCGGCGGCGGATCACGTCGCAGCCGTACGACCTGTTCGTGCTCGACTTCCGCCTCCCGGACGGCGACGGCATTCAGCTACTGCGCGAGATTCGCGCCGCGGGCATGACGACGCCGACGCTCTTCGTCACGACCGCGGCGTCGGCGAAGCTCGCCGTCGAGGCGATGAAGCTCGGCGCCGACGACTACGTCGTGAAGGAGGAAGGATATCTCTCGGTCCTTCCGTATCTCGTACGCGAGGTGCTGGAGCGGCACCGGCTCGCGGCGGAGCGGCGCGTGCTCGAGGAGCGCTTGCAGCGCGCCGAGCGCGCGGCGACGCTCGGCTATCTCGCGTCCGGTCTCGCGCACCACATCAACAATCCGCTGGCGACGATCCGCACCTTCTTGCAGCTCCTGCCGTCACGCCGCGACGACGAGGAGTTCTGCACCAAGTACCTCGACCTGACGCTCGCCGAGAGCGAGCGCATCCGCGATCTCGTGAAGGACATCATGCGTGCGGCGACGGTTCCCGCCGAAGGCCGCGAGGTGCAGCACTTCAGCGAGATCCTCGAGCGTGCCGAGGACGGCATCGAGACCGATCTGCGCGCGAAGCAGATCATCTACCGCAAGGACTTGCCGGCGCCGACGCCCGCCGTCCGGGTGCACGGTGAGGCCGCCACGTGTCTGTTCCTCAGCCTGCTGCAGAATGCCGTCCGCTTCTCCCCCGAAGGCGGGACGATCGAAGTGCACGCGCACGTCGACGACGAGTCGGGCCGTCTCGTCGCGGTCGTGAGAGACGAAGGTCCGGGGATCCCACCGGAGAATCGCGAGAAGATCTTCGAGCCGTTCTTCACGACCGCGGTCGACGGCCTCGGGATGGGCCTCTTCGTCGCCTCGCGAATCGCCGATCTGCAGAACATCAATCTCTCGGTAGAAGCGGCGCAGCCACACGGCGCCATCTTTCGCGTCGAGCTGCCGCTCGCCGCGTCCGCCTGAGTAACTGCGGCGGCCGCGCGGCCGCTATGGATTCTCGCCCGTAAACGCTCGATTCGGCGGGCGTAATACGCGACGCGAGTGGCTGCGGCATTTGACGCGCCTCCTGCTTTGTCTTGCTCTGTGCTCCGAAAGTGGTCTATTTAGCCACCCCTCGGAGAAAGTTCCCCCTCGGCTTGCGAAAGACCGTTGTTACCGGAGTCGGGTGCATCACCCCGCTGGGCATCGGCGCCGAGCGTCTGTGGGCTGCGCTCCTCGCCGGAGAATCGGGAATCGACCGGGTGTCCTCGTTCGATCCCGTCGGTTGCGGCAGTCAAGTCGCTGGCGAGGTCCGTGATTTCGACCCGGAGCAGTTCCTCGCACGGCGGACGGTGCAGGCCGTCGCACGTTTCGTCCACTTCGGTGTCGCCGCGGCGCGTCTCGCGTGGGACGACGCCGGTACGCCCTCTGCCGCGATCGACCCCGATCGTATCGGCGTCTGCCTCGGCAGCGCCGTCGGCGCGATCGATCGCACCGTGAGCGACGGCATCACGTTCGCGGAAAAAGGGTTGAATCGCGTCCATCCGATGTTTCCGTTGCAGTATCCGGGAACGTTGTCGTCGGAGGTCGCGATCGCGCTTGGGCTGCATGGTCCGGCGTACGCGGTCTCGACCGCCTGCACCGCGAGCGCCGATGCCATCGGCTTGGCGATGAGCCTGGTCGCGAGCGGCGTCGTCGACGCGGTCGTGACGGGTGGCAGCGAGGCCGCGATCTTTCCGCTGCTCTACGCGTCGTTCGACCGAATCGGCGCGTTGTCGAGGCTGAACGATCCGCCGGCACGGGCGTCGCGTCCGTTTTCACGGGAGCGGAACGGCTTCGTCATCTCCGAAGGCGCGGGCGTCGTGGTGTTGGAAGCGGAAGAGGTCGCGAAGGCGCGCGGCGCGCGCGTGTACGCGGAGGTCGCGGGGTTCGGGGCGACATGCGACGCGTACCATCACATGGCACCCGAACCGGAAGGCGAGCAAGGCGCGCGTGCGATCGTGCAGGCGCTGCGGCACGCCGGCCTCACATCGGCGGACATCGACTACATCAATGCCCACGGCACCAGTACGCAGAAGAACGACGCGACGGAAACGCTCATCTTCAAGAAGGTCTTCGGAGAGCGGGCGTATCGCATTCCGATCAGCTCCTCGAAATCGATGCTCGGCCATCTCATCGGTGCGTCGGCTGCGGTCGAGGTGATCATCTCCGCGCTCGCGTTGCGCGACGGCGTCGTTCCCCCGACGATCAACCTCGACGAACCGGATCCGACGTGCGACCTCGATTATGTCACCGAAGGTCCGCGGCGCGTCGACGCGCGCGCCGTGCTCTCGACATCGTTCGGCTTCGGCTCACGCAACGCTGCATTGGTGTTGAAGGCGGTGCCGTCAGAGGAGGGCTCTTCATGACCCCCGCAGTCGAAACGCGGTTATTCGAGATCGTCGCGACGGAGCTGCAGATACCAATAGGCAGCATCGTCCGTGGCGTCTCACTTCGCAAAAAACTCGGCATGGATTCCGTTGCTGCGGTGAACATCATTTTCGCGGTGGAGGAGGAATTCGGAATCCATGTTCCCGAGACGGAGCTCGAGCACGTCGATACCGTCGACGCCATTCTCGCGCTGCTGGATCGCCTCGCCGGCGACGCCGCGCAGCAGCCCCGCAGGTTCGCGACCGAGACCGGTCGATCGGGCCGCCCCCGCTGAGCAGCAAATCGCCCATAGGCGGCATGCCGTGCCCTAATTAAGATGACTGGGGGGAGGTTGCGAGTCGCATCCGACGAGCTGGAGTTGAACGGGCAGGGCTCGTGCGCCGGTTTCGCGGAGCGGCTGTTACGGGACGTCGACCGCGGCCACGTCATCGTGCCGTTCTGGAGCAGCGATCAACTCACGATCGCGTTGCTTGCGGCGGAGCGGCATGGGCTGCGTCAGGCGCTTTCCCGATTCGAGATCGTGGCGGACGATTCCATGGGCGGCGAAATCATGTGGCAGGTCGGCGAGAAGTTCGGACTGCAGATGCGACGCATCCACACGCGCGGCAATCCATCGCGTTTGGAAGACCTCGCCCAGTGGTTGCGTCACCCGACGCCGTTCTTCATCGCCGTCGATGGTGGCGGCGTGTACGGCACCGTGCCGACCGGCATCGTGCGCATGGCTGCTCGGCTGGGCTCGACGGTGTGGCCCGTGGCCGCGCATCCGAGCCGACACGTCCGCGTGCCCGGCATCATCGCTGACATCCCGCTTCCGGGGACGAACGTCGGCGTCGGGGTGAGCAGGCCGCTCCATGTGGCGCGTTCGGCATCGATCGCCGAAGTCACTGCGGACGTCGCGAAATACTTGGAGCGCGCGTCACAACTCGCCCGAGCACACGACGTGCCGGCGGACGACGGTGCGGCCTCGACCCTGCGGGACCCTCGCGCGTGACCGAAGTCGTTGACGTCAGCGCCCGCCGCCAAGCGTTCATCGACGGCCTCTTCTTCCGGGTCGTCGCGTGCTCGTTCCTCGAGGTGGTGATCTTCGCGACCGCGCTCTCGTCTGGGCTGCCGCTGATGTCGTTCACGCCCCCGATGGTCGTCGTCGCAGGCGTCGGGTCGCTCGACCTCCTGTATTGGTATGCCGGCAAGCGACGTGGGTTCCCGCTCGGCGATTTCTACGTCCACTGGATCATCGACCTTCTCGGCATCTCATTCACGATCTACTCGCTCGGGGGTCTGGACGTGCCGTACGGCCCGTTCATCTATTCGATGATCGTGATCACGTCCGCGACGTTCATGTCGCGGACCGGCTCGTACGTCATCGCCGGGAGCGCCGCGCTGTGCCTCATCGGGCTCGGTATCGGCGTGCGAGTAGGCATTCTGCCGCCGCCGACGCCGGTGTGGAGTCATCACTACTCGTGGGCGGGCGAGATCGCGGTGCTGATCGGCGCGATCATCTTTTTCTTCATGAACGCGTATCTCGCCGGCACATTGTCGGATCAGCTCAAGATGGCGAAAGGCGAAATCGAAGGCCACAACCGGCTCTTGGAGCAGCGTGTCCAGGAGCGGACCCGGGAGCTGGAAGCGCGGACTCTCGAGCTGCAAGACCGTACGGACGAGCTCGAAGAGCTCGTGCACATCGTCACTCACGACCTCCAAAACGTCGCGGTCGCCAGTACGGAGACCGCGCGTAAGCTCGTCGATATCGATGGCGCGCAATTGTCGAAGCGCGGACAGCGCTACGCCGATCGACTCATCCGCGATTGCCGGCTGATGACGACGATGCTGCGCAACCTCCTGGAGGTGGTTAGCCAAACCGAGGTCGCCGAGCCGCGTGAGCTCGTCGACGTGAACGCGGTGGTGCGCGACGCGGTCGGCCGCGCGCACACGGCGATCGAGTCGAAAGGCATCGAGGTCGTCATCGGCGACCTGCCGCCGGTTCGGGCCGAGGAGCAGAAGATCACCCACGTCTTCGACAACCTCGTGACGAACGCCTGCAAATACGTCGGCGACAAGACGCAGCCGCGAATCGAGATCTCGGGAGAAGCGCACAACGGGACGATCGACTACATCGTGCACGACAACGGCATCGGGATCGCGGAGAATCAGATGGGGCGAATCTTCCAACTGTATCACCGGGCGCCGGAGCAGAGCGTCGCGGGAGTCGTCCAGCAGGGCTACGGCATCGGCCTCGCGGTCGTGAAGCGCATCGTGCAGCGGTATGGCGGGCGCATCTGGGTCGAGTCGGTGGAAGGCGAGGGGTCGAGCTTCCACCTCAGCTTCCCGCGCGGAGATAGGTGACGCCGTGGGCACAGTCGCGTTGATGGTCGAGGACAACCAGTCGCACGTCGAGCTCATGAGCGACGAGCTCGAGACGGAGCTCGAAGATTGGTCGCTCGAGGTCGCCAACAATCTCGCGGAGGCGCGACGCCGAATCGCGGCGCGACCGTACGATCTCTTCGTATTCGACTTCAAGCTGCCCGACGGCGATGGGATCGAGCTCCTGCGGGAAGTCCGCGCAGCCGGCATCGACACGCCGACGATCTTCGTCACGACCGCGGCCTCGGCGAAGCTCGCGGTCGAGGCGATGAAGCTCGGCGCCGACGACTACCTCGTGAAGGAAGAGGGGTACCTGACGGCGTTGCCGTACGTCGTGCGCGAGGTGCTGAATCGACGGCGCCTCGCCGACGAGCGGCGCGCGCTCGAAGACCGACTCCAGCGCGCCGAGCGCGCGGCGACGTTGGGCTACTTGGCATCGGGGCTCGCGCATCACATCAACAATCCGCTGGCGACGATCCGCACGTTCTTGCAATTGCTGCCGGACCACGTCGAGGATCCGGAGTTCCGCAGCAAATATTTGGCGATGGCACTCGCCGAGAGCGAGCGCATTCGCGATCTCGTCAAGGACATCATACGCACGACGACGGTCCCGGCCGAAGGACGCGAGATCCGCGATCTCGGCGACATTCTCGCCGACGCGGACAACGCGATCGCGGCCGATTTGAAGAAAAAGAACATCACCGTGGAGAAACGGGTGCCGGCGTCCGTGCCGTTGCTGCGCGTCCACGGTGAAGCGGCCACGTGCTTGGTCGTGTCGCTGTTGCAGAATGCGGTGCGGTTCTCGCCGGAGGGCAGCACGGTCGAGCTCGACGTGCGCGTGGACGCGCCCGCAGAACGGGTCTCCATCGTGGTGCGGGACCACGGTCCCGGCATTCCGCCCGAGGACCGCGACAAGATCTTCGAGCCGTTCTTCACGACGGCTGTGGACGGACTCGGCATGGGGCTCTTCGTCGCGTCGCGCATCGCCGATTTGCAAAACGTCGGTCTGTCGTTCAGGAACTGCGAGCCGCACGGTGCCGCGTTCACGATCAGCATCCCGATCGCGGACGACGCGCCCGCGAAGGCGCCGGCAGCCGACTAAGCGGAGCGGCGCATCCTCCGGTCGACGAGACGCGACGTCTCGCCGAACAGGAAGCGCGGCTGCACCCACACGAGGAGCGCCGGCAACACCGTGATCGCGGCGATGCTCGACACGGTCATCGCCAGCGCGATCATCATGCTGAGCTCGCGGTGGTACACGAAGCCGGACGTGCACAGCACGAGATACCCGCCGGAAATCGCCGACGCTACGTACACGGAAATAAATCGCGTAGTCGGCGCCGATGCCGACGGCCATCGCCGCGAGTGGCGCCGTCATGATGTCGAGGGGCACACCGACGAGGCCCATCACTCCGAAGTTCACCAGCACCGCCATCGCGAGCGGCGCCGCGACGAGCAGCCCTGCAACCGGTGATCGCAGCACGAGACTCGACACGAGCATGATGATCCCGGCGACTTGCAGCATGTTGAAGATCTTCCCGTGGACCATCGTCTCCGCGAGCGCCGCGTTCGACGCGATGATGCCGGAGTACTGCAGGCGATAGCCCGGCGGGAACGTCTTGGCGGCGTGCTCGCGGGCGCGGCGGATCAGCTGCTCGCCGTGCTCCGTCGAGTCCCGATGGACGAACGCGCGCACCACCGCGCTGCGGTGGTCGGGATCGATCTGGCTGTCCAGGTCTTCGGGACCCCCCGACATCGAGTACAGGAACAAGTACTGGCTCACGAGCTCGGCCGTGTCGGGTATCGCGGGCGCGGTTTGGCCTTCGTGTAGCGCGCGGTCCATTTGTCCCAGAAAGTCGACGATCGAGATCGTCTTCCCGACTGCCGGGTCGGTCTCGACGAAACGTTGCAAGTCGGCGATCGCCGCCAGCGCCGTCGGATCGTGCAAGGCGTTCGGCGCCGGCCCCTCGACGATGAAGATCAGCGTATTGGTGCCGCCGAACGATGCGTTCAGCGCGTCGTCGGCAACCCGCACCGGGTGGCGGGGACCGAATTGACGCTTGAAGCTGGTATCGACGCGCAGCCGCGTCGCCGCGGCCAACGCGGCGCCCGCGACGAGGATCGCGATCGTGACGACGGTCGCCGGCTTGTGTGCGGTGACCGCCGCGATGCGACCGAGGACGCTTTCGAGCATGCGGCCGCTCCGCGCCTCGCGATCGATCTCTGCTGCTCGCGGCGGGCGGAGCTGTACGCGCACGGCCGGGATCAACGTCAGCTCGATCACGAGCGCGGCGACGATGCCGGCGCCGGTCAGCATCCCGAAATTGCGAATCGTCGCCGTTGCGAACACCGTCAGCGAAAAAAACGAGAGCGCCGCGATCGCGCCGGCGATCATCATCACCGGTCCGACGCGCCCCAGGGCCGCGCGCACCGCGACCTGCGTATCGTGATAGCGGTCGTACTCCTCGTAGTAGCGCTTCAGCACTTGGACGGCGTGACCCGCAGCGACGGCGAGGATGAGGATCGGCGTCGTCGTGTTGAACGGATCAAGCCGGATGCGGAGAAATCCCATCAGACCGAGGCTCCACACGACCGCGAGTACCGCCGTGACGAGCGGTAGGAGCATCCCCTGCAGTGTCCGAAACGCTTCGTAATGAATGAGCGCGACGACGAGCACCGCCAACGGAAACAGCAGGACGGTGCGTTCGGTTACGTGCGCCAAGGCGGCGAGGACGGCGACCGGGCCGCCGAAATGGG
>VBKW01000343.1 GCA_005879405.1 Deltaproteobacteria bacterium | reverse complement strand
CGGCGTCGGCACGGCGGTCGGCATCGGCGTCGGCGTGCGTGCTCCGGTCGGCGTCACCGCCGTCGGCGCAGTACGTGCGGCGCTCAGTGTCGCGTGCGGCGTCGGCGCGCGCGTAGGCGTCGGTCGTGGTGTCCGCCAGGGCGGCGGCGTTCGTCGTGCGCGCGGCCGCCGCGTGAGGGACGGTGTCGGCCGCACACGTCGCACCGGCCGCGGCGGCGACGGACTGCGGGAGCGCCCTCCAGGGACGCTCGGCGCATGCCCCGCACGCGCCGGAGCGCGCGATGGTGTCGCCCGCGCTCGCGGTCGCGAGCCCGTCGGCGTCGGCGTCGGTCGCGGATGCGCGGGCGACGGCGCAACGACGGGCGTCGGTGTCGCGCGCGCGCGCCGTTGCATGTGTTTCACCGCAGGCGTCGGCGTCGGTCGCGGACGCGACGGCCGGTGAGAGACGGTCGGCGTCGGTCGCGGATGCGCGGGCGATCGCGCCGCCGCCCGCCGCCCTGCGCCGTCGATGGCGACGAACGACACGATCACCGACACGATCACCACGACCCGGGCAGCGGCGCGGGCTTGGCCGTGTGTTCTGCACCCGTGGTGCACAAACTTACCCTCTTGTGCACGTCGGGTGCAGCACACACGGCCACGCCCGCGCCGCTGCCCGCGCTGTGAGAGATCGTTTCAATCGTTCCGCGGGTCGCCGGAGCTCACTCGCGCAGGATCGCCGGCGTCCCGGGCTTGACCATGTGCGACAGCTCCCCCGCGCTCCAGTTCGTCAGCCGAATGCACCCGTGCGACTGCGTATGGCCGATCATCGACGGCTCCGGGGTACCGTGGATGCCGTAATGCGCCTTCGAGAGGTCGATCCACACGACGCCGACGGGATTGTTCGGACCGGGCGCGATCGTCGCGGCGCGATCGGTCCCGTTCGCGTCCCAGAACAGCCGCGGGTTGTAGTGAAACTTCGGCCCGCGGGTGACACCGTTGATTTGCCAGGTTCCGAGCGGCAGCGGATCGTGGCTGCTGCCGGTCGTCGCAGGATAGCGGGCGTAGACGCTGCCGTCGGCCGCGATCACCGTCACCGAGCGGTCGCCGGCGCTCACCACGACCTCACGCGCTTCGATCGGCGGCGACGCGGCGACGTTCGGCACCATGATCTCGTCGCCGGGGTTCGCCATGCTGCGCTCCCAATTCAGCTCGGCGAGCAGCTCCGGGCTGACGTGGAACCGCTCGCCGAGCTCCTCTTGCAGCGAGCCGTAGTTCAAGGCCTCGAGCTTCGCCTTTTCCATCATCGAGGTCGGGACGGGCGTGAACGGACCGGCGACGTCGTGCGCGGTGATGACGTACGGCACGAGCGCCGGCGCCGCGTCGGCATCGAGCGCCGTCCACGTCGCGTCGTCGACCTCACCCGTCGGCGGGATCTCGCGCGCGTGCTGGAAGGCTGTGATCGCGTGGCGCATGTTCCTGCCGTACGTGGCGTCGATCTCGCCCGGCGAGAAGCGCGCGCGATCGAGGAGGATCTGCGCGCGGAGGATCGCGTGGCGCGGCGCGCGGCGATTGACGACGTCGCGCACGGCGGCGTCGTTCACCGCCGCCGGCGGGATGGCGGCGTTCGGCATCGGCGACGGCTGCGGTGAGACGGCGCCGGCCGCGCCGGCGCTCGCTGTCGCCGAGCTCGACGGCGTCGGCGTCGCCGTCGGCGAGCCGGTCGGCGAGGCGCTCGCGGTCGGCGACGGATTCGCCGTCGGCGATGCCGTCGTCTTCACGGCGCGGACGACCGTCCGAGCGTGCGGCCGAGCCGTCCTTGCGACCGCGATCGTCGGCGCACCGACGGCCACGCCCACCACGACCACCGTCCATCGCCAGCCGCGACGCCGCGATTGCCGAGACATGACCAACATTACATCGGCGTTCCGGCCGTTCGTCCACTTCCGGATGTGCGCAGCGGCGAGACGCGCCGATGGCACGCCGGCGGGCACTCCGCTAGCGTGAAACGCGACGACGGAAAGGAGGTCCTCATGCGCGCTTCGGTCCATCCTCGCGTACGCGGCGTCCTCGCGGCGATCGCTACCGCCGCGCTCGTGGTCGCCGCCGTCGGCGTGTGCGGCGATGCGTCGGCGTACGAGGACGATGCGTGGCGCGAGGCGGCGCAGAGCTTCGACCGCTTCCTCGACGATCACCCGTGGGTCGCGCGCGACCTCCAACGCGACCCGACACTCGTGAACGACCCCGGTTACCTGGAGGAGCACCGCAGCTTGCGCGAGTTCCTCGAGGACCACCCGCGGGTGCGCGGCGAGCTGCGCCGCGATCCCTACGCGGTCCTCCGCCGCCAGCATCGGATGGAGCGCGAGGAGCGCCGGGAGCGCGAGATCACGCGCGAGGAGATGGAGGGCTTCGACCGCTTCCTCCGCGATCACCCCGCCGTCGCGCACGACTTGCGCAGCGATCCCTCGCTCGTGAACAGCCGGAGCTACCTCGGCGACCATCCCGGGTTCCGCGACTTCCTCCACGATCATCCGGCGATTCGGCAGGAGCTGCAGGGCAACCCGTACGCGTTCATGCGCCGGTGGGAGCGGTACGCCGAGCACTCGGAGCACGGGGGCAAGAAGGCGGCGAAGCAGCGTTGACTCGCCGCCGTGGGCAAGGTTGAACGGCGAGGCTGACTCAGTGATGGATACCGCCCGCCCGACCTTTCACGCGCGCCTCGCGATCGAGATCCCGGCCGAGGCGGAGCTCTACGAGAAGCTCAAGGCCTACCAGTGGAACGCGTCGACCGAGATCGACTGGTCGCGCCCGATCCGCAACTACACGGAGGAGTCGTACGCCGCCGTCCGCGGCCACTTCAGCCGCGAGGACTACGACCGGCTGCGCGCGCAGCAGCGCGCGTTCACCTTCACGCAGCTCTTTCTCGGCGAGCAGGCGGCGCTCGCACTCTGCGCCCAGCTCCTCAACATGGTGCCGGAGATGGAGACCAAGTTCTGCCTCTCCGGCCAGATCATCGACGAGGCGCGCCACGTCGAGGTCTTC
>VBKW01000342.1 GCA_005879405.1 Deltaproteobacteria bacterium | reverse complement strand
CTTCGCCGTCGCGGAGCTCGTGTGGGCGCTGGTGCGTCTCGGTGCGATGCCGGCCGTGCACGCGGGTCTGATCCCCGTTGCCGACGTCGCGCGCTGGTATCGTGGCGTCGCGGCCGTCATCGATGTCGGCATCGCGGTGATCGGTGGTCTCCTCGTGTACGGGTACACGATCGGACGGCGTGCCTTGGCGGTGACGTCGTTGCGCGTCGCGATCCCGGGATTACCGCCGGCGTTCACCGGCTTCCGTATCGTGCACGTGAGCGACCTCCACATCGGTCGCTTTCTCGGCGCCGACGAGCTGCAGCGGCACGTCGAGCGCGTGAACGCGCTCGATCCCGACCTCGTCTGCATCACCGGCGACCTCGTGGATCGCGCCGAGACGTGCGCCAGCGGCTTCCCGGTGCTCGCCGGGCTGCGCGCGCGCCACGGCGTCCTGGTGACACTCGGCAATCACGACGTCTATGCCGGCGCCGAGGCGGTGACGGCGGCGCTGCTG
This sequence comes from Deltaproteobacteria bacterium, assembly GCA_005879405.1. Taxonomy (GTDB): domain Bacteria; phylum Desulfobacterota; class Binatia; order UTPRO1; family UTPRO1; genus DP-19. Next base: position 3,358 of record VBKW01000342.1, on the reverse strand, counting down.
CGGCACACGCCCTTCACGGTCCTCCGCAACGCGGTCATCGAGATCGCCGTCGATGGGGCGCGACTCGCCGTCGTCGGCGTCGACGACCTCGGCCGCGACTGGGCGCGCGGCGTGCTCGAGCATCCGGCGTTGCCGCCGCTCGCGCGCCGGGTCGCCGCGAGCGTGCCTTTCATCGTCCTCTCGCATCGGCCGGATTGCTTCCGTCACGCGGCCGAGCTCGGCGCGCGCCTCGTCCTCTCCGGCCACACGCACGGCGGCCAGCTCGCGCTGCCGCCGCTCCTCGGCCGCCACGTCCGCAACCTCGCCGAGTTCATCACCCGCTACGATCGCGGCGTGTTCCGCGAAGGCGATGCGACGCTCGTCGTCAGCAACGGCCTCGGCTTCACCGGCCAGCGCGTGCGTCTCTTCACCCCGCGCGAGATCGGCTGCATCGAGCTCACGCCCGCGTGACGCGCTGATCCGTTGTGACACGCATCCGTTCGCGATGCCGACGCGTTCGGCGAAGAGCGGCGTCGTTGCGCGACGGGGTGGCGGGTCGGCTGCGCGCGAGGATCGCTCGCGCGGGGCACCGGGCATGGATTAGAGGTTCCGTAACTCGACACGGGAAATACCGTAATGGCTCGCTCTTTATGCGCGCTCCGCCGACCCGCCACCCCGTCGCAGCAGCGCCGCGTTCGTCGTCGTAGGCGTCGCATCGACACGGGCGCGCATCGCCCCGACCACGGGCGCGCGGCGTCGACGGTGAGCGCGGTCGCCACCCGCGTCACGCGAGCTGCCGCACTCGCGTCACGCTGGCACGCTGGCGCGAACCGCGTCACGCACGCTGTCGCAGCGAGCCCGGCGCGCCGCGGCTTCAGCGCGAGGGTAACATTGCGCCCGCGGCGCGAGAGACCTGGTCGCGCGCCAACGGCGGGCACTTTCTCTCGAGCGCGCGCAGCGCCGCGCGCGCTGACGGCGCTATGCCGTCGCTGCGGGACAGGGTGGGGGACCGGCGGAGCGCGCATAAAGAGCGAGCCATTACGGTATTCCCCCGTGTCGAGTTACGGAACGCCTAATCCATGCCCGGTGCCCCGCGCGAGCGATCCTCGCGCGGAGCCGGTCCCCCACCCTGTCCCGCCGCGCCGACCTATCGCGATCAGCGCGGTGAGGCGGCGCGCTCATGAGCGAGCGCGCCGCCTCATTCGCGTCACGGACAGCTGACGTTCGGCGGCAGTCCCGTGCAGGGCGTCGACGGGAACTGCTTCGTGAAGTGATCCGGAACGAGGATCGCGCCTTCGCCGGGGAGACCGGCGGTAGAGTTCACGGCGGTAGCGGTGGTCGGCGGGATGCAGAACGTGTTGACCGACGTACCGCTCGAGGTGTTGCCGCTGAACGCGTTCGGGTCGCCTATGAGCTCCATCGGGAACACATGGCACAGCGTGAATCCAGTGTCGCAGGTCTGTCCGCATTGGCAGGACGAGCAGGTGCCCGGCGAGCCGACGCAGCTCGGCGGGTTGCAGTCCGCCTGCGTCGTGCAGCCGCGGAACTTCTCGATGCTGCACGTCGAGGTCGTCGAGCCACTTCCCGGCGCGCAATGGCCGAGGCCGATTTGCGCCGGCGGATCATCTTGCAGACAGAGCGGCACACAACTGCCCCCCGGGCAATCGGAATCGACGGTGCATCCGGCGCCCGGATTGTTAGTGCAGGCGAAGCCGCAGCCGTTCGGCTTGGTCGCGAGACCTGGCCGACCGCAGCTGGTGTTGGTGCCCGGGCATTCGGAGGCGACGGTGCACTGCCCCCCGTCGTTGGTGCCGCCGATGCAGCGCGTGGCGCCGCACACGCCGCCGCCCGGACAATCGGCGTTGCTGCCGCACGGCCCGTTGGCCGCCGTGCCGCCGGCGCAGGTGTCGCACGCGCAGGTGTTGAACTGCGTGAAGCCCGGCGCCGTGCACGGCAGCGTCGCCGTCTTTTCGCTCAAGCCCGTCGTCGTCGGCAGGAAGCGGATGTCGAGGCCGCCGCCGGAGATGTTGGCGCCGTTGTCGGGCGGACAATCGCGCGACATCGGCCCGAACGTGCTCAGGCCCTGGACGGTGCAGGTCTGACCGGCGGCCGCTCCGCCGGTGCACGTGCCGGTGCTGCCGATGCTCTCGGTATTGCACAGCGGCGTCGTGCAGCAGCGCGCGCATGGCGCGTCGACGGCGGTCGCGAGATGGACGCGCGAGAGCAGGAACGTGAAGCTCTCGGTCGACCCGTCGCTGACGTCGATCGTGCCGGTGATCGGCCGCGGGAAGAAGCTCGTGACGCAGACCGGGACGCCGCCGGAGGAGAGCGGCAGCGGCGCGCCGAGGAAGCCGCCGCAGCGGCCGTTCAGCGGCGCGCAATCGGCGTCGGTGATGCAGCGCTGGCGGGCGTTCAGCTCGCAACGCCAGCCATACTGACCAGGACGCGGGCCCGTGAGCCGGCAGAGCGTATCGGTCACGCCGTCGCAGTCGAAGAGGAGGGCATCGAAATCGGTGTTCCCGACCGTCTGCGTGTTTTGAGACGTGCCCGTCCAGCCGTTGTCGAGCCGGCCCTGGTCGTAGATCGTGCGCAGCTGCCCCGTCGCGCAGGTGCAGGCGAACGCATCGCCGGCACCCGAGCCCGGCGGGATGCACTGCGACCAGTGGCACGTGCCGCCGACGGTGTTCGGATTCGGATCGCACTGTTCGCCGGCATCGAGGAAGCCGTTGCCGCAGCCCGGCGTCGCCGCGGCACCCGGCGTCGGCGTCGCCGTCGGGAGACCGGGGATCGTCAAGGTCGGTGTCGGCGTCTTCGTGATCGTCGGCGTCGGCGTCAGCGTGGGTGTCGGACTCATCGTCTGCGTCGGGGTCGGGGTCACGACACCCGGCACGACGAACCTTCCGGTGCCCGGCAAGGTCAAGCGTCCGAGGCCAGGGAGGCCGGCGACCGAGTTCACGGCATCCGCGGTGGTCGGCGGGATGCAGAACAGCGAGCCGAGCTTCGGGTGCGAGACGTTGTCGACCGGCGGATCCGGCTGGCCCTGCGTCTCCACAGAGGCGCCGACCGCGCCGTTGTCCGTGAAGCACTCGCGGAACCGCCCGTTCGTGCAAGTATCGCCCGGCTTGGTGCAGTCTGCGTTGCTCGCGCACCCGCGGAACGTCTCGATGGCGCAGAACTGTTCGAATGGACCGGCCGCGCACGTGCCCTCGTTCACCGAGTCATTGTCGGGCGGCGTGTTGGGCGAGCACGTCGCGTCGCTGCAATCGTTCGGCTGTGTCGTATGCCCGACCCGCGTGCAGGCACCGCCGCCGGGACACTCCGAGTTGTTGCTGCAGGGCGCGCCGCTGTTCGTTCCGCTCTTGCAACGCTTCCCGCCGCA
>VBKW01000341.1 GCA_005879405.1 Deltaproteobacteria bacterium | reverse complement strand
GCTGCCGCCCGCACGCGATGGGGCGACACCACGAGCGTCGGCCTCCGCGACCGTGTCGGCCGCCGCGACAGTGTCGTTCGCCACTCCGCGCGTGCCTCCCGCGCCGCCGCTGCCGTCGTCCACACGTTCACCGATCGTTTCGTGCGGCCGTTCCCCTCGTCCCGCCGCGTCGCCCCACAGCTCCCGCAGGCGCTGATCACGACCGCAGTTCCAGCGATAGAACCGGTACCGCACGGGATTCTTCTCGTGGTAGCGCTGGTGGTACTCCTCGGCCGGCCAGAAGGCGCCCGCGTCGCGGATCTCGGTCACGACCGGCTGGTCGAAGCGCTTCGAGTCCTGGAGCGCACGCTTCGACGCTTCCGCGATGCGCCGCTGCTCCGCGTCGTGCACGAACACGATGCTACGGTACTCGGGTCCGAGGTCGCAAAACTGGCCGCCGGCGTTCAGCGGGTCGACGTTGTGCCAGAACACGTCGAGGACGTCGCTGTAGCTGATGCGCGTCGGGTCGAAGGTGATCTGCACCGCCTCGACGTGGCCGGTGCCGCCTGCCGACACCTGCTCGTACGAGGGATGCGCGACATGTCCGCCGGTATAGCCCGCCGTCGTCGTCAGGACGCCAGCCAGATGCTCGAACGGCGGCTGCATGCACCAAAAGCAACCTCCGGCAAACGTCGCCGTAGCGGCCGCGGGCTTCTCGGCCGCGCACAACGACCCCTGCCCGACGAGCGCCGCGCCGATCGCGAGGCCGAGCGCCAGCCACCACCGAACCGGGCTGCGAACGCGAGCGTCGTCCACACGCCCCTTATACCTGCAACGGCCGCGCACGGAATCCTTCTCCGCCGTTCGATGCCGGCGCGGCGATCCGGTCGCGGCGCGCGATCCGTCAGTTCGAGCGAGCTTTCAGGCGATCGCTTTCGTTGCGCGTTGCGTTCCCGAACTGCGCCTCCCAACACACGCCGTCGCTGTTCAGGAGCTGCGCTCGGACGGGCAGCGTCGCGGGGAGCGGTGGCACGTCGAGCGCGGCGCCGCGGCCCTTGAGCGTGATCCGCGACTTCCCGGCCTCTCCCGCCTTGAGGAGCAACGTCTGCACGCCGTTCGGCGTGAGATCGCGGTCGGCATACTTGAAGCCCGTCGACGACTCGCGCCAGCACGGGCGCGGGCTCGCCGCGTTGCACGTCCCGCCCGCGGGCGCGCTCGCGTGTGAGATCAGATCGGACGTGCCGTCGTAGAGACAGAGCTCGTAGCTCGTCGACGAGAGCGGGTCGCCGAAGTCGCTCTTCGACGTCGCGGCGCCCTTCGCCCACTTGAACACGAGACGGTCCTGGTCGTCGGGCGTGCCGTCCTCGATGTCGAGGACGCCGCCGCCGCTCGCGACAGGCTCGCGACAGGTCGTGAGCGGCGTCGCGCCGCAGGCGCCCTGCGCGATCTGCACCACCTGCTGGAAGGTCGGGCGATTGACCCACTCGATCGCCGGCACGGTCGTCACGCCGACTGCAACGTGACGGATGTCCTCGTCGGCGATCTGGCGCTTCCAATCGGCGACGTTCGGGCTCGAGAACTCCGCCTCGAGATCGGCCGCCGCTTGCGACATCGCGCTCCAGAGTGCCGCCTGGCACGCGGCGAGGACACCGCCGCCGCAGTACGTGCGCGACCACGGGTCCTGGACGCTCATGCCGAGCACCTGCCGGAGGTCCTTGTTGACGTGGCTGTAGAACGCGTCGTCGAATGACGAGCCGACGTGGCCGCGGCGGTTGCCGTCGTCGAGCTCGAGCCCGAGGTTGTCGATCGCGTTCCCGGAGTCGGCGTCGAACATCGCGTGCGCGAGGCGCGTCCACCAGGCGTCGATGATCGCCGGCGCGTGCGGATCGTCGTACTCGCCGTCGTGGTCGAAGTCGCGGCGATGCGTCGACGTCGTCACCCAGGCGGCGAGCCGGTCGCGCATCTCCTGCGCCCGCGGGTCGGCGCTCGGCGGCGCCGTCGCGCCGAGCACCTGCAGCAAGAGCGGCAGGTCCTCCTGACCGCGCAGGTCGACGGTGCCGGCGTCTTCCATCGCGTCGATGAGGTCGGTGCGATTGATGTTGCCGGCGTCGATGCGCGACTGGATGCGGACGGCGAGCATCTGGTTGCGGAAGACCGGGCCGTACGAGAACTGGCGGTCGTTCGATTTGAACTGCGGCGCCTGCTTGTTGTTCCACGACGTGAGGAAGCCGGCGGGAGGGTTGAGCGCGTTCGGCTGCGCCGAGAGCGGAATGAAGCCCTGCCAATCCCACTGGCCCGTGCCCCAGGTCGGCACGTAGGGGTCGACGCCCTGCGCGCGCTGCGGGCACTTGCACGAGTGTTGGTACCCGATGTCCTTCGCGTCGACGTAGAACCAGTTGAACGTGTAATCGACGCCCATACCCATCGCTTGGCGGAACGAGTCGTAGCCGTTGGTCACGAAGTTCGGATTGTTGATCTCGAAGAAGCCGCGCGCGGAGCCGAGCTCGTTTTGGTAGGTCGAGCGCAGCGTGGCGATCGCGATCGGCGTGCCGTCGACGAGCGTGCCGCGGGCGAGGATCGGTCCGTAATCTGGCGTGCGCTGGACCGTCCAGTCGAGGACGACGTTCGGCCCGCCGGGAACGCCGCCGGCGCTCGGCTTGGCGATCTGCACGTGATGGAACTCCTCGATCGCCTGGCAGCTCCCGTTGTGCATGTAGCCGAGCGAGCTGATGGTCGCCGGGCCGCCGCCGGGCTCGCAGAGCTGCAGCACCCACTGATCGACGTTGTCGGCGCTCGCCGACGTCGCCGACCAGGCGTAGTTGCGGCCGCGCCCGAGCTGGACGTACAGATCGGTGCCGGCGAACGCGACGCCGCGGGCGTCGATGTTCGGCCCGTGGATGTCCTTCTCGACGAGGAGCTGCGGCATGAAGTAGCCGGTCTGCGGCCCGAAGACGGCGATCGGCCGCCCGTTCTTCGTGTGATTGGCGGCAACGAGGAGCGCGTTGCTCGTCGAGTGCGGCACCGCGAGCGGCGGCGTCCGGCCACTGATCGCGTCCAAGAGGTCCTGCAGCGACGCCGTGCCGCCGCTCACCGGCTGCAAGCTCGCGCAATCGACGTCGGGATGCGACGCCGGATCGACGGCGCCGAGGTTCAACATGTACGGCGCCGCGTTCGGCGAGGTTGTCGGCGCCTCGATGTCGTTCGCGAAATGGAGATCGTCGAAGATCGCGCGCGCCGCGACGGCGTCGCCGCCGAGCGCCGTCGTCATCGCCTTCAGCCCGCAGAGGTTCTGCAGCTCGCCGCCGCCGCCTTTGCCGAAGATGCCGCCGACGAGCGACGCGATCGCAACCACGTCCTCGAGCTTCCACTGCGCCGGAACCTGCTGCAGCGCCGGGTACTCGGCGGGCATCTTCGTCGAGTCGGCGAGCGCGTCGGAGATGTACTGGTTCACGCCGTCCGTGTAGGCGACCAGGTCGTCGTATCCCGCTTGCCCCTCGGCGCCGGAGTTGTGGATGGCGTCGATCTGCGCCGTGAGATCCGACTCGAGATACGGCGCGATCGCGAGCTGGCCCTGGTCCATCGCGATGTCGGAATCCGACGCGCCGAGGAACTCCGAGAGCCGCGCGCGGCCGAGATGGCGCAGCACGTCCATGAGAAAGAGCCGGTCCTCGGCGCCGGTGTAGCCGGCGGCGAACATCGTCGCGTAGCGCGTGTCGCCGAAGATGTGCGGCACGCCGAAGCTCTTGTCGCGGATCACCGTGACGCCGGTCGTCGGCGAGTACGTGCGGTCGATGTCGTCGTCGCGAACGCCGAAGGACGCATCCTTGAAGAAGTCGAGGATGTGCGCCTCGGTGAGACCGGGCGCGTTGTAGACGAGGTCGCCGTACATCGAGAGCTGGTCTTTCACGTGCGGTGGATACGTCCCGGCCTGCGCCTCGATCGCCTCGGGCCCGTTCAGGACGCCGTCCTGTCCCGGTCCGACGATGTTCAAGAACCCGGTGGCGTCGCCGAACTCCTGGTAATGTCCCGGCGACGTCTGTGCGCCGGCGCCGGCGGCCGCTGCGACGTACGACCCGGCGATCAGCACCGCGGCGATGGCTCTCGTCAGTCCCTGCATTCGGAACGCCTCCTCGCTATTGTCGGTGACGGCCGCCCGTGGAACGATCGGCGGACGCGTACGTGCGGGCGAGCGTACGGACCGGCCACGGTGCCGCCAATCCTTTGTTGCCGGGACGGTGGCAGCGGAAATGGAGGAGCTGATCATCCGTAACTCGGCGCTGACTGCCGGCGTCTGAGGGGAGTTGCCATCCACGCCCGCGCATCAGACGCCGGCAGTCAGCGCCGGGTTAGGTCGAGAGCATCATGCCATCGCGACGATCACAGCTCGGGACCGAGCCGCCGGCGTCGGAGATCACGCCGGAGACGCGGTACTTTCGCCGCCGCGAGTTCATTCGGAACACCGCACTATTCGCGGCGACGGCGACGGCTGTCGGCGGCGGGCTGCGATTCCTCGTACGGGGCCGACGGGTGACCGATCGCGAACGCGCGCAGACTCTGGCGGCGGCGCGCGCGCCGTTGCCGATCGCGGCTCGCTCCGAGTACGCGGGCGGCGAGGCGTTGACGGCGGAGCGCGACGTGACGAGCTACAACAATTTCTACGAGCTCGGCACCGCCAAGGAAGATCCGGCGGCCAACGCGCACACGCTCCGGCCGCGACCGTGGACCGTCACGATCGCCGGCGAGGTTCGTCGTCCGCGCACCGTCGACATCGATGAGGTGCTCGGCTGGTTGCCGCTCGAGGAGCGGATCTACCGCATGCGCTGCGTCGAGGCGTGGTCGATGGTGATTCCGTGGGTCGGCCTTCCGCTGGCCGACTTCCTCGCGCGGCTCGAGCCGACGTCACGTGCCAAGTACGTGCAGTTCACGACGCTCGTCGATCCCGAGCAGCTGCCCGGGCAGCGCCGCCGCGTCCTCGATTGGCCGTACGTCGAGGGGCTGCGGCTCGACGAGGCCATGCACCCGCTCGCGCTGCTCGCCGTCGGCCTGTACGGCAAGACGCTGCCGGGGCAGAACGGCGCGCCGCTCCGGCTCGTCGTGCCGTGGAAGTACGGCTTCAAGGGCATCAAGTAGATCGTCGAGATCCGTCTCGTCGAACGGCAGCCGACGACGACGTGGAGCGCGGCGGCGCCGAACGAGTACGGCTTCTTCGCCAACGTGAACCCCGCCGTCGATCACCCGCGCTGGAGCCAGGCGACCGAGCGCCGCATCGGCGAGCTGCACCGCCGGCCGACGCTCCCGTTCAACGGCTACGGCGCCGAGGTCGCGCACCTCTACGCCGGCATGGACCTCGCGACCTACTTCTGATGGTGGCAAGGTGCGGCTGATGCGCCTCGACGCCGCCAGTGCGCCGCTCGTCGCTGCCGCCCCCGCCGCGGCACCGTCGCGTCGCCGCAAGTCGCCGCACCCGTGGCTCGTACCCGGCGTCGTCGCGGGCGCCCTCGCGCCGCTGGTGTCGATCGCGCTCCGCGCCGCGCGCGGCGAGCTCGGCGCCGATCCGATCGCGCAAGCGCTGAACGAGCTCGGGCTCGTCGCGCTGATCTTGCTGACGGCGTCGCTCACCTGCACGCCGGCGAAGAGCCTCTTCGGCTGGACGTGGCCGATCCGGCTGCGGCGGATCCTCGGGCTCCTCGCCGCGTTCTACGCGACGTTGCACGTGCTCACGTACGCCGTCCTCGATCAGGGACTCGACCTCTCCGCAATCGTCGACGACGTCGTCAAGCGCAAGTTCATCCTCGCCGGCGCGGCGACGTTCGTGATGCTGGTGCCGCTGGCGCTCACCTCCACGAACGCCGCCGTGCGCCGCCTCGGCTTCGCGCGCTGGAAGCGGCTCCATCGCCTGGCGTACCTGGCCGGCGTCGTCGGCGCGCTGCACTTCATCTGGCGCGTCAAGAAGGACCTCCGCGAGCCGGCGGTCTACGCCGTCGTGATCGGGGCCCTCCTTCTCGCGCGCCTCGCGACGCAGATCCCCGCTCGGCTCGGCCGCGGCCGCGTGGCAGACTGAGACGATGCCCATGGTTGCGCGCGCGCCACGCCACGAGGAGCGGCCACCCGACTCGCCGCGGACGCTCGTCGTCTGGACGGTGCTCGTCGTCACGCTCGCGGTCATGATCGTCGGGGCGCTCTTCGTCGTCCGCCACGTGCTGCTGCTCGTCTACGTCTGCGCGCTGCTGGCGATCGGCTTGAGCCCGCTTGTGCGCTGGATCGAGGTCCGCGAGATGCGCGTGTTCGGCCGCCAGCGCGTGCCGCGCTCGGTGGTGATCTTCGTACTGTACGCGATCGTGCTGGCGCTGATCGCCGGCGTCGCCGCGCTCGTCCTGCCGCCGCTCGTCGCGCAAACGCGTGACCTCGCCGCACGCGCCCCCGAGCTCGTCGAGCGCGCCCAGCAGTTCCTGGGAAGCTACGGCTTCGAGCGCGTCCGCTTCGACCAAATCAGCCAGGCGCTGCCGACGCCGTCGGACGCGCTCGGCGCTGTGGTCGGCACGGTCGCCGGTCTCCTCGGCGGTGCCTTCGGCGTGGTCAGCGTGCTCATCTTGACGTTCTATTTCCTCCTCGAGGCGGACGGGCTCGTCGAAGGGTGGCTCCACCTCTTCGCGCGCGAGCGCCGGCAGCAGGCGCGCGCGATCGCGCAACACGTGACCGAGAAAGTGAGCGCGTGGCTCATCGGCCAAGTAATGCTGGGCGCGGCGGTCGGTGCGTCGGCCGGGATTGCCTTCATGCTGCTCGGCGTACCGTACTTCTACGTGCTCGCGATCCTCGCGGCCATCGGCGAGTGCATCCCGTACGTCGGCCCGTTCGTCGCCGGTCTCACCGCGACCGCGATCGCCGCGACGGTGTCGTGGCACCTCGCGCTCGCGACCGCCGTCTACTACCTCCTGCAGCAGCTCATCGAGGTGAACGTTCTGGTCCCGAAGCTCATGGGGCACCAGGTCGGCTTGAGCGCGGCGACGATCATCATCGCGGTGCTGATCGGCGGCGCGCTCCTCGGCGTCGTCGGCGTCGTGCTCGCCGTTCCGACGGCGGCGATTGTCCAAGCGACGCTGCAAGAGCTCGCCTCGACGACGGAGTAGCCGAGCGCCGACGGCGGTGTTCCGCCGCTCGGGGAAACCGCGCGACGAATGCGAGCTCAGCGCTCGCCGATCAGGTACCGCGCGCCGTCTTCCTGCGCCAGCGCCGCGTGCATGGTGCCGCGCGGCAGCTGCAGACGGTCGCCCGCTTCGAGCCGATACGATCGTCCGTCGATCTCGAACGTCATCGTACCGGCGATCATCCACAGGCTCTCGTCGCGCTCGTGTACGTGCGGCGCGTACGCGCGCCCCGGCGGGTCGCTCCAGCACACGACGTCGAATCCTTCCGCTTCCAGCGTGCGGCGCGCGTCGGTCTCCTTCGGTGGCTTCGGCCCGCTCCACTGAACGTGCTCGAGTCGCATGACGTGCGAGCATACGGCGCGGCGCGTGCGCCGTCCATCCGCACGCGTGCGCGTCCCCCGCGATGGCGTGAGGACGCGACCACGCTCGCCTTCACCGTCGAGAACTGCAACGATGCCCCTTCGTCCCGGATGTCCGGATGTCGCACATGCCGATCGTGGCCGAAGAGCTCGCCCTGCTCGACGACGTCACCCGCACGCTGGAAGCGGCGCCGACACTGCGACCGCCGTCGGAAGCGTCCGTCGTCGAGGAGCTGAAGCACCTGCGCGAGGCGCTGCGGAGCGGCGAGAAAGCCGAGGACCACGCCGCGCTGCTCGAGCAGTGGCACCGCCAGTCGGCACTGCTCGACCAGCTGCGCGCGTCGCGGCAAATGCCGCAGGTGAGCCGCACCTCGCCCTACTTCGCGCATCTGCGGCTGCGCGAGCACGGGCACGAGTTCGACGTCCTCCTCGGCAAAGCGACGTGGCTGAAAGGCGGCGTACAGATCGTCGATTGGCGGCACGCGCCGATCTCGCGAATCTTCTATCGCTACCGGCAGGGCGAGCCGTACGAGGAGGAGATCGCCGGCCGCGAGCGCACGGGCGAGGTCGCCGCCCGCCGCACGGTCGCGATCCGCGACCGGCAGCTGCAGCGCATCGAGGCGCCGGAGGGGACGTTCGTACCGGACGTCGACGCCGCCGACGGCTGGCGGCGAATCGCGCGCGAGCCGCCGCGCCTCGCCGGCGGCGAAGGCAGCGCGCTCCGCGCCCACGCCCCCGACGAAGGCACGAGCCGCCGTCTCGGCACGCACCCGCACGGCGCCTCGCAGCGCGCCGACAAGCACCTGCCCGACATCGCCGGGCTCATCGATCCCGAGCAGTTCGCGCTCATCACGCGGCCGTCGTCGGGGTTCGTCGTGGTCCGCGGCACCGCCGGCTCCGGCAAGACGACCGTGGCGCTGCACCGCATCGCCTACCTCGCGTACGCGGACGCGACGATCGATTCCGACCGCACGCTCGTCGTCGTCTTCTCGCCGGCCTTGCGCGACTACGTGAGCCACGTGCTGCCGTCGCTCGGCGTCGAGCACGTGCAGGTGCGGACGTTCCACGAGTGGGCGGCAGAGCAGACGCGGCGGCTCTACCCCGCATTGCCACGCATCGTGCGCGAGGCGACGCCGGCCGTCGTCCATCGTTTGAAGCTCCACCCGGCGCTGCTCGTCGCGCTGCGACGGCAGGTGGAGCGTGTGCCGGGGTCGAGCGCCGCGCTGCAGGCGATCGACGACTGGGCGAGCGTGCTGCGCGACGTCGCGGTTCTCGAGTCGGTGTTCGCCGAAGTCGCGCCCGGCGCGTTCACGCGCGAGGAGCTGGAGCGCGCCGCGGCGGCGTGTCGCGACCAGCACGAGCGCATCCTGGCCTGGATCGAGGGCGACCACCACGCGCAGCCCGAGCTCGACGCGGAGGACGACGCGCTCCTCTTGCGCGCCTGGCAGCTGCGGGTCGGGCCGATTCCGGCGCGGGGCGGCGGCGCGTTGCGCTACCGTCACGTCGCGATGGATGAGGTGCAGGATTTCTCCGCGATCGAGGTCCAGGTCCTGCTCGGCTGCTTGGACGCGCGCCAGAGCATCACGCTCGCCGGCGACACGCAGCAGCACGTGCTCCCCGATGCCGGCTTCACGTCGTGGAGCACGTTCTTTCACGACGTCGGGCTCTCCGGGGTGGAGGTGGAGACGCTCGAGGTCAGCTACCGCTGCTCGCGGCAGATCGCCGAGTTCGCCCTCGCCGTCTTGGGCGATCTCCGCGACGACGACCGGCCGCCGCTCACGGTGCGCTCGGGCCCGGCGGTCGAGCTCTTCCGCTTCACCGATCACGGCGCGTGCATGGCGTTCTTGACCGACGCGCTCATCGATCTCGCCGCCAGCGAGCCGCTCGCGTCCGTCGCAGTGTTGACGCCGTCGCGGGAGCTGAGCGCGCTCTACCACGGCGGTCTCGAGCGCGGCGAGGTGCCGCGCCTGCGCCGGGTCGAGCATCAGGACTTCACGTTCGCCCCCGGCGTCGAGGTGACCGAGATCGAGCAGGTGAAGGGGCTCGAGTTCGATTACGTGATCCTGGTGGAGGTGAGCAGCACGCACTTCCCGGATCGGCCGTCGTCACGACGGCTCGTGCACGTCGGCGCGACGCGCGCCGTGCATCAGTTGTGGCTGACGAGCGTCGGCACGCCGTCGCCGATCGTGCCCGTGCGCGCCTGAAGGGCGTTCCCGCTCCGCGGACAATCGCGAACGCGCGGTCAATTCTCTGACGGTCCATCAACGGCGAGTTCGCTGACTTGACCGTCGCGACGCCGGGCACGCGCATTGCGTCATGACAAACGCGCGGCCCGTGCCTCCCCCCGAACCGCCACCGGTTCCCTCTCCCGTCGGCACTCGCGCGCATCCCAAACCGGATCGTGGAGGAGAGCTCATGACGACGAGGACCATCTCGACTCGGATCGCGCTCGCGCTGCTGGTCGTGAGCAGCACGTTTATGTCGCCGGCATTCGCGGCCGCGACGACCGTCCGCGACGCGAGCGCGGCGCTGTCGTTCTGGGTCGCGTGGGGCCTCGTCTATCTCGGCGTCGGCGTCGTGCTGCTCGCGGTCGCCGTCGCGATCGGCGTCGGTGAAGGTCGCGCGTGGTCGTCGTTGCTGCAGTGGACCGCCGACGAAAGTGGAGCGGAGGACGAGCCGGAGACACACTCGCGCGACGCTGCCTGAGCGCGTCGCGCGGCGGTGGCGACGCGGGGGCGGTGACTGCCGTGGCACCGCCTGCGCCACCGCTCAGCGAGTCACTTGAGCCAGATCACCGCGTCGGCGGAGGTGCGGACGATGCCCTCCAGACCCACGGCGACGAACGTCGCGTTGCCGAACGTGATCGCGCGTAGATCGAGATCGGTCTGCGAGTTCTGGCCGGTAAAGGTGGCGCCATTGGGCGAGGTGAAGACGGCGCCGCCGATGCCGACGACGACGAACTGATTGTCCGTGAAGACGATGTCCGAGAGCGTCGTCACGAGCTCGCGCGACGTCGCCCAGAGCTGCGGATCGGTCGCGCGCCCGACGGTGCCGTTCGCGCCGACCAACACGAAGACCCCGTCGCCGAACGCCACCGCGTAGAGCGTGTCGGAGGTGTGGGACGTCGCCGCGGACCACGCCACCGCGTCCTCCGACGTCAGCACCGTTCCGTCGTCGCCGACGGCGACGAACCGTCCGTCGCCCGCGCCGACGTTGTGGAGCGCCGTCGTCGAGCCGCTCGTCTGCGCCGTCCAGGCGTGGCCGTCGGGAGAGGTGACGATCGTGCCGAGGAACCCGACCGCGACGAAGAGGCCGTTCGCGAACGTGACCCCCTGAAGCGAGATGCCGGTCGGCGTCGACTCCGTCTGCCAGGTCATGCCATCCGCCGACGTGAGGATCGTACCGCCGTCACCGACGACGACGAACACGCCGGCGCCGAACGCGGCGCCGTTCAGCGCCACCTCGACGTTGGATTTCGCCGAGACGTACTTCTTGCCGTCGGTCGATTTGAAGATGCGGCCGCCCTTCCCGACGGTGACGAACGTGCCGTTGGCGAAGGTGACGTCGTCGAGCGTGCGGTCCGTGTCGCTCTTGCTGCTGCTGCTTCCGCCGCACGAGGCAACCGATATCGCGAGCGCGAGCGCCAGCCACCGCGCTCCGCCACCTCCTGCGCATGCCGACACCCCGAGCGTCCCCTGACGTCCCATTGCGACCCCCCTCGAGGATGCCTTTTCGCACATCCGTGGCGGGGACGTCCACGTAGGCGACTCGATCTGACACGACGTCGCGCGATTCACGGCGGCGCTTGCGGCGTCGTCGGCCGCGCCGGCGTGAGATTTCCCTGCGCCCGAGATCGCTGGTAGACGCTGCGCATGGCGGACGAGCGCGACGCCGACGAGCAGACCGGCGCGGCGGCGCTCGTCATCCGCCCCGCCGATCCCGGAGACCTGCCGGCGCTCGGACGGCTCGGCGCGCTGCTCATCCGCGTGCATCACGCGTTCGACGAGCGGCGCTTTCTCGCGCCCGGCCCGCACTCGGAGGAGGGCTACGGCCGTTTTCTCGCCGCGCAGCAAGGCGACGATGTCGCGGTGTTGGTCGCCGAGCGCGACGGCCGCGTGGTCGGCTACGTGTACGCAGGAATCGAACCGCGCTCGTGGAAGGAGCTCCGCGACGTTGCCGGGTTCATCCACGACGTCGTCGTCGACGAGGGCGCGCGGGGTGTCGGCATCGGGACCCGCCTCCTCGAGGCCGCCGCCGAGTGGCTCGTCGCCCGCGGCGTGCCGCGCGTGATGCTGTGGACCGCGGCGCGCAATACCGACGCGCAGCGCCTCTTCGAGCGTCTCGGCTTCCGGTGCACGATGATCGAGATGACGCGGGAGCCGCGGCGGTCGTGAGAGGTGGCGGGGAGCGCCTCTCACGACCGGTGACGCACGGGTGGACTCGAACGCGACCCAGGCGCTATGAGCGCGATCGATGGCGTCTGCCCCCACGAGCCTGGGTGACCGTCGCGCGGCGGTCGTCCGCGAGCACATGGAGTCGGAGAACCGGCTCGAGTTCGAGGCGACGCTGCGGACGTTCGCGCACCCGCGCTACGAGCTGATCGCGACCGGTGAGGTGTTCGACGGGGACGAGGCCGTCCGCGGCTACTACGCCGCGTCGCGCGCGGCGTTTCCCGATCAGCGCAATCGCGTGCTCGCGATGCACCACGCCGATGCCGGCGTGATCGTCGAGTTCGAGCTCATGGGCACGCACCGCGGACCGATGCGCGGCATCCCGGCGACGGGCCGCGACTTCGTCTGTCGGATGGTCGCGCTCTTCCTCTTCGAGGACGGCTCCGACCGCATCGCCTGCGAGCGCGTGTACTTCGACGCCGCGACGATCCTCCGCCAGCTCGGGCTCGTGCCCGGCTGATCGTCAGAAGAGGTACGTCACCCCGCAGCCGAAGCCGTGGCCGATGAAGAGCAGGCGTGATCTCGTAGCGCACGCCGGCGAACACGTCGGCGTGGGCCTGCGCGAGCTTCACCGTCCCGCCCTCGGTGCGCAGGCTGTCGACCTTCGGCAGCAGGCCGCCATCGACGGTGCCGAGGAGGCGCCACCGCGGCGCGATCGGGTACTCGCCGCGCAACGACAGCAGCGGGATCGGCAGCTCCTGCGCGTAGAAGTCCTCGCCGGTCTCGTGGCCGATCGTCTTCTCCGAAAGCGTGCCGGTCATCTTCCAGTGCAGGTAGACGTACGTCAGGCCGCCGCCGCCCGCGAGCAGCCTGCCGTCACGATCCTGCACGAACGTGTGCTCGTAGAGTGCCGTGCCACGCGAGAGAGCTGGGCGCGTCCGGAGCTCGGTTCCGGTGCCGAGCAGCGCGCCGTTGAACGCGACGTCTTCCTGCAGGCGGGTCGTGCTGCCCCAGAGAAAGGTGTACTGGAACCGCCCGCGAATGGTGTCACGGTCGGTGATGTGCCATGCGCCATCGAGTCGCGCGTCCTCGTACGTATTGACGCCCAGATCGCTCTTCAGGCCGAGCTTCGTTCCCGGCCGGTCGAACTCGCCGACCTTGATGAAGCCGCGCGTGGCGCCCACCCCACCGCCGAGCGAGATCTCCCAGCGCGGGACGAACCGTTCGCTGCCGCTGACCGTCTCGGAACTGGTCATGGCTCCCGGCTGCGTTTGTGCTTGGGCGAGCGTCACCGTCACCGCCAGAAAAACCGATAGCAGCACTGCTACACGACCGAATCGCATGCTCCCTCCGTTGCCGATGCATTTTCAGGCTAGGCGTGTGGCAACGGGTGGTCCACTGGCGTCGCCGGTGCGGCGGCGCGCTACGCGCTAGGGGACGAGGGCGTACGACCAGGTCTCGGTGAGGGTGTCGCTCGCCTTGTCGAGGAACGCGCGCAGCTCGATCGGCGTCTTGCGCTTCGGGCGCACCTGGAACGTGAGCCGCCAGCCGCCGGTCGCCGGGTTCTTCACGACGTGCTGATCGAGCAGCTCGGCGGCGTCGTCCTCGGGCGCGATCGTCACGTCGCCGCGCACGACTTGGTCGGCGGGAATCGCCTCCAGCGTCTTCCCCGCGAAGTCGACGACGAAGCGCTGCGCGTTCTCCTTGTTGCCGCCGTCGCGGCGCGTCGCGACGGTGCGGCCGCCGGGCGGCTTCGACGGATCGTCGCCGTACCATGCCAGCGTGTATGAGAAGTCGTACGGCTCGCCGACCTTCGGCTGGACGTCGGGAACCCAGTACGCGGCGACATTGTCGTTGGTATCGGATTTGGTCGGGATCTCGACCAGCTCGAGGTGCCCGGCGCCCCAATCGCCGTGCGGCGTCACCCACCCGCTCGGGCGCAGCTCGAGGTGCGTCTCGAGATCCTGGTAGCTCGCGAAGTCGCGATCGCGCTGGACGAGGCCGTACCCGCGCAGACCCGGCATGCGGAACTTGTCGACCTGCAGCGCGCGCGGGTTGTCGAGCGGGCGCCACATCCATTCGCCGGTGCCCTGCGCGATCAGGAGCCCGTCGGAGTCGTGCACCTCGGGACGGAAGTCGTCGAATTGGCGGCCGGTGTTCTCGCCGTGGAAGAACATGCTGTTGAGCGGTGCGATGCCGATCTTCTGCGGCTGGCGGCGCAAGTAGAGCCGCGCCTGGACGTGCAAGATGGTCTGCTCGCCGGGCTGGATGACGAAGCGGTACGCGCCGGTCAGGCTCGCGCTTTCGAGCAGCGCGTACACGGTGACGTCTTTCGCTTTTGCCGTCGGCGTCGCCAGCCAGAACTCCTTGAAGTAGGGAAACTCCTCGCCCGACGGCAGCGCGGTGTCGATCGCGAGGCCACGCGCCGACATGCCGAACACCTGATCGCGACCGACGCCGCGAAAGTAGCTGGCGCCGAGAAAGACGATCACCTCGTCGAAGTAGTCTTTGGTCTTGATCGGCGCGTGGATGCGGAAGCCGGCGAAGCCGAGATCCTGCGGCACCTTGCTCGCGAAATCGTTGCGGCCGTAATCGAAGAGGCTCGGCGAGAAGTCGAGGCGGCGCACCGTCGCGCCGTCGACGACGTTCACCTTCACCGTGTGGTCGTAGTAGAGGCCGGGATGGAAGAACTGCGCGCGGAAGGGCAGTGCCTTCTCGTGCCAGAGCGCCTGATCGGGCCGAAAGCGGATGTCACGCCACTGATCGTAGGTGATCTTGCCGAGCCACTCCGGCACCTGCACCTTCGGCGCCTCGTACTGCTTCTCCGCGAGCTTGTGCGCCCGCGCGGCGACGTCGTCGAACCCGAAGGGCGCCGCGGCCGCGCCGCGCGACACGACGAGCATCGCGACGATGCTCAGCAGCGCGAGGACACCCCGCAAGGGCACCACACGCACCGCTCGGCAGGATCGCGGAAGCAAGACGGCATCCGGCCGCTCGTCGGGCACGCACCCCATCGCCGAAGGACGGCACTCAATGGTACAGGCAGGAGCGGTGGTCAAGTGGACGGGGCGATCGCGGACGAGCGGACGGCGTTGGCGAGCGGCGTTCGCAGCAGCCGTGATCGGCGGCGCCGGCGCGGTCGGCGCCGGCTGCGCGCGTCGCGGCGACGCCGAGACCGTCGTCGAGCTCTGGGCGATGGGACGCGAGGGTGAGGTGGTCGCGGAGCTCGTGCCCGCGTTCGAGCTCCGCACTCCCGGCGTCCACGTCCGCGTGCAGCAGATCCCGTGGAGCGCGGCGCACGAGAAGCTCCTTACCGCGTACGTCGGCGACGCGATGCCGGACGTGATGCAGCTCGGGAACACGTGGCTGCCGGAGCTCGTCGCGCTCGGCGCCGTCGCGGCGCTCGACGCGCGGATCGGCGCGTCGGCGACGGTGCGCCTCGCATCGTACCCCTCCGGCATCGTCGATCCGAACGTCGTCGACGGCGCGACTTACGCGATCCCGTGGTACGTGGACACCCGCGTCCTCTTCTATCGCGCCGATCTCCTGCGCGCCGCCGGCCATCCCGAGCCGCCGGCGACCTGGGACGACTGGCTGGCGACGTTGGCGGACGTGAAGGCGCGCGCCGGTACCGGGCGCTACGCCATCCTCTTGCCGATGGACGAGTGGCAGCTGCCGGTGATCCTCGCCCTGCAGCGCGGCGCCACGCTGCTGCGCGACGGCGACCGCTGGGGCAACTTCGCGAGCCCGCCGGTGCACGACGCCCTCGCCTTCTACCACAGGGCTACTTTGCGCTCTACGTCACCGGGCCGTGGAACCTCGGCGAGTTCGCGCGCCGCCTGCCGCCGGAGCTCGCGAACGCGTGGGCGACGGCGCCGCTTCCCGGCCCCGACGCGACGCACCCGGGCGTGTCGCTCGCCGGCGGCGCGAGCCTCGCGCTCGCGCGCCGGTCGCCGCACGCCGACGCGGCATGGCGCTTCGTCGAGTATCTCGCCGAGCCGGCGCAGCAGCTCGCGCTCTATCGGCTCGCTGGCGACCTCCCGGCGCGCAGCGAAGCCTGGGACGATCCGCACTTGCGCGACGACCGGCGCGCGCAGGCGTTCGCGATCCAGCTCCAACATGTCCGGTCGACGCCGAAGATCCCGGAGTGGGAGCGCATCGCAAGCGCCGTCGGCGAGCACGTCGAGGCGGCGATTCGCGGCCGCGCGGCGCTCGACGACGCCCTCGCGGCGCTCGATGCCGACGTCGACGCGATCCTCGAGAAGCGCCGCTGGATCCTCGAGCGCGCGGAGGGCCGCGATGGGCGCTGACGCGACGGCGGCAGCCGGACGCGCGCGGGCACGCGCCGCGGGTGCGCGGCCTCTCGAGCCGGGATGGGCGTTCGTCGCGCCGGCGCTGGTGCTGATCGCCGTCTTCTTCGTCGTGCCGGTCGTCGCGTCGGTCGTCTTGAGCCTCACCGACTTCGACATCTACGCCGTCGCCAGCCGCGCCAACCTGCGCGTGGTGGGCCTCGAGAACTACCGCCGGCTCGTCGGCGATCCGCTCTTCTGGGTGGCGCTCCGCAACACGTTCGTGTTCGTCGTCGTCGCCGGGCCGCTCTCGATCGGGCTCTCACTCGCGGCCGCGGTACTGCTCTCGGCGCGCGCGGTGCGCCTGAAGGCGCTCTTTCGCACGATCTTTTTTCTGCCCGTCGTCACCACCCTGGTCGCCATCGCGGTCGTGTGGCGCTACATCTACCACCCGCGATTCGGGCTCCTGAACCACGCGCTCGCCGTCGTCGGCATCGGTCCCGTCGATTGGCTCGGCGATCCGCGGTTCGCGATGCCGGCGATCATCCTGATGGCGGTGTGGAAGAACTTCGGGTTCAACATGGTGATCTTCATCGCCGGCCTGCAGAGCATCCCCGAGCGCGTCTACGAGGCGGCGCGCGTCGACGGCGCCGGCGCCGCGGCGCAGTTCCGCTGGATCACGCTGCCGATGCTGGCGCCGACCTTCCTCTTCGTGCTCGTGATCACGATGATCGGCTACTTCCAGCTCTTCGCCGAGCCCTACGTGATGACGCAGGGCGGGCCGGCGCACGCGACGCTCAGCATCGTCTTGTTGATGTATCTGCGCGGCTTCCGCTGGTGGACGATGGGTTACGCGGCGGCGGTCGCGTTCGTGCTCTTCGTGATCATCCTCGCGCTCACGGTCGTGACGCTGCGCCTGCGGGCGCGCGGTTCCGAGGTCGCCACATGAGCGCGCGAAGGAGGTCCGTGCGCCGGGTGGCCGCGAGTCGTCACGGGGCGCGGCTCGCGACCGCGCTGCTCT
>VBKW01000340.1 GCA_005879405.1 Deltaproteobacteria bacterium | reverse complement strand
CTCCCAACCCTATCGATCCGCCGCAATTCCTAGTGCGCGGCGGGCCGTAGTCAGGTAATTCGGACCCGATGTACCTCGCGGTCGCGCTGATCCTCACGGGTGAAGCGCTCGTGCGCGGATCGGTGACGTTGCTCGCGTATCTGTGCGCGGTCATGCTCGTGTTTCACCTGACCGTGGTGCTGTACGAGGAGCCGACGCTGCGCCGCTCGTTCGGGGCGGGGTACGAGGAGCCCTGCGCGCGCGTGCCGCGGTGGATTCCGCGGCAGGTCTGACAGACCGGCGGACGCGGTTTGTCAGTCGAACAGCTGGAAGAACCCCTGCGCGCGGAGCACGTCGATGAAGGACTGGTCGTACGCCGTTTCCGGCGACTCGCGCACGAGGCGGTCGAGCGCGTGCGCGTCCTCGCCGACGAGGATGCGCCAACGGTCGGTGCGGACGCCGTCGAGGATGATCGTCGCGGCTTGCGCGGCGGTCACAGGGGCATTGTCGCGGAACGCGATCGCGAGCTGATGCATCGCGGTGCGGATGTCGTCGTCGCTCATCGTGTCGACGGGGATCCCGCGGCGGGCGATGAGGTCGCGCGCCGCGGCGACGTCCGTCGCCGACATGTGCAGCGCGTCGGGCTTCCCGAGCACCGCGGCCGTGTTCATCACGATCGACGTCCCAATGTGACCCGGCATCACGACCGCCACCTTCACGTGCGGCGCGTTGATCTTGAGATCGGTGATGAGCGCCTCGGAGAAGCCTTTCACGGCGAACTTCGCGGCGCTGTAGGCGGTGTGCGGGATCGTCGGGCCGAGCGACGCCCAGAAGCCGTTCACGCTGCTCGTGTTCACGACGTGCGAGTGCTTGCTCGCGATCAGCATCGGCAGGAACGCGCGGGTGCAGTAGTAGACGCCGAACCAGCAGACGCCGAACGTCCGGTCCCAGTCGGCGCGCTCGTCCTTCACGAAGCTGCCACCGCCGCCGATGCCGGCGTTGTTGAAGAGCAGCTCGATGTGATCGGTCGCGTGCTCGCTTGCGACGGCGTCACGGAACGCCAGCACCTGCCGCTCGTCGGCGACGTCGCAGCGGTGTGTCGTCACCCGGACGCCGGCCGGCGCCTCCGCCTCGCAGAGGCGCTTCGTCTCGGCCATGTTCTCGACCGAGACGTCGCACATCGCGACCTGCGCGCCCGCGGCCGTCAGCTGCCGCGCCAGCTCGCGTCCCATGCCCGTGCCGCCGCCGGTCACGACGGCGATCTTGTCGCGGAAGTCCTTCATGATCGCCCTGCATCGCGTACGCGCATCGCTCCGTCAACGGGCTTGCGAACCCTGGGCCCCCTGTGCTGGAAACGGGGTTCGTCCACGACCCTGACTGATCGCATGGCCTACTTCGCCGAGAAAAACTACTTCCAGGACCAGGAGCTGATGGAGCTCGTCCAACGCGTCATGGCGGGCGAGCTGACGCTCACCTGGTGGGACGCGAAGACCGAGCGCGTGCGGGCGGAGATCCACGACCCGCGCCGCGGCCTCACGTACGCGGACTGCAACCTCGGGTCGTACGGCTGGGATGACATCCCCGAGTTCGTCCGCGACCGCTACAGCATGGCCGCGCGCGGCTCCGAGATCTGGGGCAAGCTCCCC
>VBKW01000339.1 GCA_005879405.1 Deltaproteobacteria bacterium | reverse complement strand
TCCGAGCGCGGGCGACCTCGGCGTCGCGTACTCCTATCTGGCGCTCACGCTCGCGGGCGACGGCGATTTCGTCACCGAGATCGTCGTCCGCGCGGCGAAAGGTCCGGAGTACGTGCTCGCGTATGCGAGTGGTGACGGCGTCCCGACCACGCGCAAGCGGCGCGTCTTGATGCCGCTCGGGACCGCCGCGAGCGACGGGACGAGGCGAACTTTCTATCGCGACCTCGCGGCGGACCTGCAAGGCGCCTTCGGGACGCCGTTCGACCACGTGACGGAGGTGCGCGTCTACGGCGACACGCGCGTCGCGCACGTGATGTTGGCCGCTGCGGACCCGCAGGGCCGCAGCGCGGCCGCGGGAACGTCGCTGACGCTCCCCGTCGGCGGGTGGAGGATGCGTGGCCGAGGCGTTGCGCTCCAGCAGGCGAGCGACCCCGCGGTCGACGGGCAGACGCTGTGCGCCGATGCATCGGATGGACCTAGTGTCGTCACGTTCCCGGCGGCGAACAGCACGAGCCTCGCGGCGCGGTTCCAGAGCGCGTCGCTTCTCGTGCGCAACGAGCTGGGATTCGCCGTCGAGTTGCGCGTCCGCGGCTCGGACGGCCGCCCGAAGACGCTGCGGTTCGACGAGCGCATCACGACCGCGCGTGCGAGCCGGCGCAGAGCGGTGATGCCGCTCGTGCCCGAGACGGTATCCGGCAGCGAGTTCCGCGTCGCGAACCTCGATCTGCGCGCGGCGGTCGCAGCCATCGATCCGAGCCTGTCGATCGACGGCGTGCTCGTGGTGCGCATGCGCGGCAACTTCGAGGTCGCCGACTTCGTGCTCAGCGATCCCGTAGACTGACCGGCGTCGCGCTCACCGGCACTGCACGCTCGTGTCGCTGCGGCTGAATGTGCACTTGGGGCGCGCGCCGCCCGAGGGATTGAACGTGAGCGCGCCGCAACGCTTCTCGGCGGCGTCGACGAGCACGCGAATGCCGAGTGGCGCGTCGCCCGCGCTGAGCGGAAGGGTGCCGCCGCCGGCGCTCAGGCGCACCGTGACGCGGCCGGTCTGCTCGTTGACGACGATGCTGGCGCTGCGCACCCGGGCGCCGGCCGTTCGATCGATGTAGCGCCAGCGCATCCGCGTACGGTTCGCGGACCACCCGATGGGACCCGTCGCATCGCGCAGACCGGGCGGCAGCGTCAGCCGCTCACGCACCTGGCCGAGCGCGTCGACGAGCTCGAGGCGGAGGCCGTCGCGTGACGGGTCGGGGGCGGGCGAGAGCGGCGGCGCCACGACGACGTCGGCGCGGAGGGCGAGGACCGCCTTCCCGGGCTTGTCGAGCGCGCGCGCGCCGAGGACGGTCGCCGTCATCGGCAAGCTCGTGCCGACGTGCGTGCACGCGCCGTCGGCTCCGCACGTGTCGTGCGTGCACACGTTGCCGTCGTCGCAGTCGGCGTCGGAGACGCACACCGGCGCCGTCGGCGACGGCAGCGGGGTTGCGGTCGCCGTTGCGACGACCGTCGGCATCGCCGTCGCGGTGTCCGGCGCCGTCGGCGAGGTCGAGGTGATGGTCGCGGTTGCGCTCGGCTCGGGTGTCGGCGAGACGGTCGCGGTGCTGGTCGCCGTCGCGGCGGCGGTCGCCGGCGCGGTCGCGGACGGCGTCGGCGCAGCGGTCGCGGTCGGCGTGACGAGTGTGAAGCTCGCGACCCAGCTCGCCGACGACGCCGGGGCGACGATCAAGTGCGAGCGCGCGCCGCCGTCGGACCACGACGCGAACGCGTACGTCGCGCCGCCGAGCGTCTGCGGTGACATGGCGCTCAGGGAATTCGTCGAGCCGACGATCACCGTGCGCGCGATCGGCGCCGCGTCGCTCGTCGCGCCGACGCTCAGCTTCAAGGAGCTCGGGTCGGAGTCGAACGTCAGCGTCGTGGTGTTCGGGTACAGAAAGACGCTCTTCGTATCGCTCAGGCCGCCGCTGTCGGTGGCGGTCAGCTGCAGCTAAGGTCGGGTAGTCGTGGTCGGGTGCGGAGAACACGCCCGAGCCGCCGGTGAAGGTCTCGATCGTGTGCGTGTGACAGTTCGACGGGCAGTGATGGACGATCAACGTCCAGGTGAACGCGGAGCCGGGGAGCGCTCCGTCCTCGGGGTCGGTCGCGGAGCCGGCGAAGGCGATCGTCTGGCCGACGTTCCACGCCGTCGACGCGAGCGGTGCGCTGATCGTCGCCGTCGGCGCGCTGTTGCCGGAGGTCACGACGATCGACGCGATACTGCTCGCGCGGCCGCCGTCGGTGACGCGCAAGCGCACGGTGTACGTGCCCGCGGGGAACGTGTGCTGCGGGCTCGGGTCGGTCGAGCCTTGGAACGTGCCGCTGCCGTCGAAGTCCCAGGCGTAGACGAGCGTATCGCCCGGATCGGGGTCCGTCGACTGCGAGCCGTCGAACTGCACGGTGAGCGGCGCCGGCCCGTCGGTGACGTCCGCTTGCGCCACCGCGGTCGGCGGCTGGTTCGATGACGTATAGCGGATGCGGACGATGCGATTGCCGAGAATGTCGACGTAGTACAGGTCGCCGCCGGGGCCGATCTCGAGATCCACGGGACC
>VBKW01000338.1 GCA_005879405.1 Deltaproteobacteria bacterium | reverse complement strand
CGCCGGCGCATGCGTCGACGCTCGTTTCCCCCGCGCCCTTCGACGTGCCGCGTACCCGTGCGTGACGGCGGCGCGCTTGCGCGCTCGCGTCGGCCCCGGTAAGCGCGGAGGATGACGCGCACGCTGCTGATCGGCGCGACCGGCCAGCTCGGTAGCGAGCTCGCGCGTCTCCGTGCTGGGCCGAACTTGGTCGCCGTGTCACACGACGAGCTCGAGATCACCGATGCGGCCGCCGTCGACGCGCTCCCCGCGACCGCGCGACCCGACGTCGTCGTCAATACCAGCGCCTTCCACGCCGTCGACCGCTGTGAGGACGAGCCCGCGCGCGCGTTCGCGGTGAACGCGCTCGCGGTGCGTCACCTCGCCCGCCGAGCAGCGGAGCACGGGAGCTTGCTCGTCCACTTCAGCACCGACTACGTGTTCGCCGGCGACGCGTCGCGACCGTACCGCGAGGACGACACGCCGGCGCCGCGCAGCGCGTACGCAACGTCGAAGCTCGCCGGCGAATGCTTCGTCCGCGCCCGCGCGCTGCGCCACCTCGTCGTGCGCAGCGCCGGCCTCTTCGGCGGCGGCGGCTCGACGGGCAAAGGCGGCAACTTCGTGACCTCGATCCTGCGCCGCGCCCGCGGCGGCGAGCGTCTACGCGTCGTCGCCGAACAGGTGACGGCGCCGACGTACACCCGTAACCTCCCGGCGCCGTGGCGGGACGGCCTTCGCCGCTACCTCGCCGAGCGCGGCGAGCTCGCGCCGTCGCGGTGAGAATCGCCCAGGTCATCACGCTCTTCCTGCCGGAGTTCGTCGGCGGCGCAACGCTCGTCTGCGCCCGCGTCGCGCACGGTCTGCGCGCGCGCGGTCACGACGTCGCGGTCTTCTGCGGCCGCCCCGGTGTCGAAGCGTCGCCGTCGGGCGTGCACGAGTGGGAGGTCGACGGCATGCCCGTGACCGGTGTCGATGCCGCGTCCGGCTACGTCTCCCTTGACACCCGTGCGTACCGTCACGCCGAGATCACCGCGCACTTCGCGCGCTTTCTCGATCGCCGTCGGCCGGACGTCGTGCACCTGCACAGCATCCAGGCGCTCGGCGTGACGCTTCTCGACGCGGCGGCGGCGCGCGGGATTCCGATCGTCGTCACGGCGCACGACTGGTGGTGGCAGTGCGTGCGCCTCTTCCTCGTCGATCCGGACGGATTCGTCTGCGCGCCGCGTGTCGACTCCGCGCGCTGCCACTGCGCGCCCGGGTTCGACCTCGTCGGCCGGCGCCGTGAGCTCGACCGCGCGCTCGGGCTCGCGGCGCGCGTGCTCGCACCGTCGCGCTTCCTCGCCGACGCGCTGATCGCGAACGGCGTCGCCGCGGAGCGCGTCGAGGTGTGCCCGAACGGCGTCGAGCTGCCGCCGGCACGTGTACGGCGCCGTCCCGGACCGGTACGGTTCGGATACTTCGGCGGCCCCGACAACCGCTTGAAGGGGTTGCCGACGCTCCGCGCAGCGGTGTCCGAGCTCGACGTCGGCGGCTTCGCGTTGCAACTGTTCGGCGTACCGCCGGCGGACGCGCGCGTGCCGCTCGCGCTCTTCGATCGCGTCACGTCCGCGCCGGCGTTCGCGCCCGTCGCGCTCGGCGACGTTCTCGCCGGGCTCGACTGCCTGGTCGTGCCGTCGCTCATGCGCGAGTCGTACTCGCTCGTCACCCGCGAAGCGCTCGCCGCTGGGGTCCCGGTGATCGCGAGCGACTGCGGCGGCCCGCAGGAGATCGTCCGGCATCGCGTGAACGGTCTCGTCTTCGCAACCGGCGACGCCGGAGACTTGGCGGCGCAGATGCGTCGCCTCGTCCTCGAGCCGTTGCTGCGCCTGCGGCTCGCCGCCGGCGCGGCGGCGACGCCGGTCCCGACGCTCGCGTCACAGCTCGATCAACTGGAGCACGTGTACGGTGAGGTGCATCGATCCGCGACTGACGCGCCCGCTCCGCCGATCGCCGCCGGCGGCGCGACGGCGTCGAGCTCGACGCGTGCGGCCGCATCGCCGCTCGCGAGCCCCGCGACCGCACCCGCGTCGCCGCGTGCGAGCAACGTGGCGGCGGGAACGCAGCTCCGCCACGTGCTCTTCGTCACGGGGATCGACGGCGCGCCGTACCGCTACCGCGTCGGGCACCTTCGCGAGCAGCTGCGCCTCCGCGGTGTCGCGAGCGACGCATACTATTTCACCGACTCGGCGCTGCCGGCCGCGGTCGCCGCCGCCGACCTGGTCGTCGTCTATCGCGTCCCGATGACCGACTGGGTGGCGCGCTGGCTCGCGGCCGCGCGCGCGCTCCGGCGACCGCTCGTCTTCTCGTGCGACGATCTCGTGTTCGAGCCCGCCGCGATACCGCAGGACGCGCTTGCGCTCCTGCCCGAGAACCAGCGCGCCGGCTGGCGCGCGTACGTCGAGCGCTATCGGCAGACGCTCGTCGCCTGCGATGCGTTTCTCGGCACGACCGAGGCGCTCGTCGCCGCGGCCGAACGCGCCGGCGTCCCTGGCGTCGTCGTGCGGAACGTCCTCGGCGCGGCGGAGCTCACGACCGCCGAGAGCGCGCGCCATGCCGCCGCCTGCCGCGCCCGCAACGACGAGGTCGTGCGTCTCGCGTACCTGAGCGGCACGATCATGCACGATCTCGATTTCGCGCTCGCCGAGCCGGCGCTGGCGGCGGTGCTGCGCGGCCATTCGCGCGCGCGCCTCCTGCTCGTCGGCTATGTGCGGACGGGTGCGGAGCTCGCCGCACTCGGCGACCGCGTCGACCGGCTGCCGTTCGTCGCATGGCCACGGCTCTTCGCGACGCTCGCGGAGATCGACGTCAATCTCGCGCCGCTCCGCGGCGACGCGTTCTCCGACGCGAAGAGCGAGGTCAAATACCTCGAGGCCGCCGCCGTCGCCGTCCCGACGGTCGCGTCCCCGACCGCCGCCTTTCGCCGCGCGATCCGCGACGGCGTGAACGGCGTCCTCGCCGCGACCCGCGACGACTGGTACCGCGCGCTCGCGACCCTCGTCGCCGACGGCGCGTTCCGCCGTCGTCTCGGCAATGCGGCGCACACCGACGTCTGCCTGCACGCCGCCCCGGCCGCGCACGCGGACGCGCTCGTCGCGGCGCTCCGGAACCTCCGCGACGCCGCGGCCGTTTCGCGTGCAGCTCCGACCATGGGGCCGTCGATGGCGGCGGCCCCGCCGGCATCGACGTGTGCGGGCGCGCGGCCGTCGACTCCTGCGACCGTGGCGCCACCGACCGCCGCCGCGCCGGCAGCGCCCGCCGTCGCCGGCGCGAAACCGCTGGCCAGCGAGGCGCCCTCCACGCCCTGCGCCGGCGCGCACGACGGCGGCGCCCGCTACGACCTCGAGCCGGACGACGCGATGCCGGGCACCGCGCAGCCGGCACGTGACGGGTCGTCGCCGCCGCTCGCGGCCGGGCGCGCCGTCGGCCAGCGGTTTCGCGCCGCCGCCGACGATCTCTACCGCATCGACGTCTGCGTCGCCGGCGGTGCCGCGATCCCGGTACTCGTGGTGCGCGTCGCGACGATCGGACCCGAGGACGACGAGACGACGCCAAGCCGGCGCGCCGTGCGCGAGGCGCGGATCGCCGCGGGGCCCGTCGCCGAGGACGCCTGGCTCGCCGCCGAGTTCACGCCGATCGGCGCCGGCGCGGGGCGCGAGCTGTATTGCTGGGTCGAGACCGCGGAACCGGGAACAGCGGCGGCCGAGCCGGCGACGACCGTGGAAGCCGTCCTGCTGCGCACATACGCGTGCGGCTGGGGGGAGACGCCGCCCGCGGGCCTATACGTCGATCACCGCCCGGTCGCGGGCAGCCTCGCGTTCCGAACGTTTCACCGCCCGGCCCGCGGCGGGACGTGACCGGCGGAGCGCCCGGCGCCGCGGCCGCGCTCATGGTGCGAGACGCGCTCACACTCCGCGGCGCGTCACCATCACCTTCACCGTCTCGGCCATGATCTTCAGGTCCAGCACCAACGAGTAGTTGTAGATGTAGGCGAGGTCGTACTTCAGCTTGTAGGCGGCGCTGGTGTGGTACTCGCCGTTCACCTGGGCGAGGCCGGTGAGCCCGGGCTTCACCTGGAAGCGCTCGAGATAGCCGGGGATCTCCTCGGCGTAGCGGGCGACGAACTCGGGACGCTCGGGACGCGGACCGATCAAGCTCATCGTGCCGTTCAAGACGTTCCAGAGCTGCGGCAGCTCGTCGATGCGGGTCGCACGCAGCCACCGCCCCACCCGCGTCACGCGGTCGTCGCGTGCCGTCGCCAGCACGGGGCCGCTCTCCTCCTCGGCGCCGTCCGCCATCGTGCGCAGCTTCCAGATGACGAACGCGGCGCCGCCCTGCCCGACGCGGCGCTGGCGATAGAAAATCGGCCCGGACGAGCTCACCCGGATCGCAACCGCCGCCGCCGCGAAGACCGGCAACGTCAGCACGCCGAGCAGTGCGGCGACGAGGAAGTCGACCGTCCGCTTCGTCAGGTATGCGAGGTCGTCGCGCGGATTCTTCACCACCTCGATGAGCGGCACGTCGTGGATCTTGCCCGAGGAGATGCGCCCCACGAGGATGTCGTAGACCGACGGCACGACGCTGACCCGCGGCCGGCGCTGCTCGCGGAGCAGACGATCGACGAGCTGATCGCGCCACGAGAGCGGCGACAGCAGCACGATCTCCTCGACGTCGTGCTCGCCCATGAGACGCGGCAGGTCGTGCACGGTCCCGAGCCACGGCGGCACGCCCGACGTGCCGACCATGCGGTACATCGCCGCGGCGCTCTCCTGCGAGCCGTTCGGCCCGACGGCGACGGCGCCGACGACGTCGACGTGGTGCAGGCGCGGCGAGCCGACCCCGGTCAGGAACTGCTCGATCTCGTCGGCGGTGCCAACGAGGAGGACGCGCACCGCCGACGTCGCGGCGAGGCGCCGCCCCGTCCATTCCCGCACCGCCGCGATGCCGGCGGCGTTGATGAGCCAATAGATCACCAGCACCGAGCGCGGGAAGTTGACGTCGCCCGAGAAGAAGTAGAGCGCGCTCGCCGCGAGCAGGTGGACGAAGAGCGCGGTCACGCTGTTCGCGATCGCGCGGAAGCTCGAGCGCAGCGCGCGCAGGTCGTAGAAGCCGAAGAAGTAGAGGATCACCACCTCCGCGGCGAGCAGCTGCCCGATCATGTGGTGCAGCTCGAAAACGCGTCGGCCGGGCAAGAAGTCGGCGGTGAACGGCAACGGCACGTGGATGCGGACGACGAACGCGAGCAGATACGCGACGAGGCCCCACAGCACGTCGAAGACGAGCAGGAAGACGATCGTGCTCTGCTCGCGGAGCCCGAGTCGCTGCATCGCTCAGCGCCTCGGCGCGGCCGCGCCGCTGCCCCAGGCCTTCGTCGACGCGAGCGGCTGCCACCCGCGCGCGAAGCCGTTGCGGCGCTCGCGCCGCGCCCGGGCACGCGCGTAGAGCCGCGACGCGAGCACCAGCAGGACGAGAGGATATTCGCGGACGTCGATGTTGCGTACGAACGCCCGCCACGGGTAGGCGCCGAAGCCGTGGGCGCGGAGCAGCTCGGGGAACTCGACGGCGAGCTGCTGCTTGCCGAGCTCGTTCCGCACCCGCTGCCGCAAGTAGTCGCGCCACGTCGTCGGCGGCCGTAGATACACGCGCGCCGCGGCCACCTTCGCAAAGCCCGTCCGGCCGAGACGCACGGAGAGATACGCGTCCTCGTGGAGCACGTGCGCCGGCATCGGCTCGGGGAGCGCCGCGCTGCGGAGCGCGTAGAGTCTCCCCGGCACGTTGCCGAAGTCGAAGCGATGCGGCAGCGCCGCGACGCGTGCGGCGAGCCCGTCGCCGGCGGCGAGCGCCACCACCTCGCGCCCGGCCGCCGCCGCGAGCGCGGGCTCGGCTGCGAGGCGCGCGAGAAGAAGCCCGATCGCATCGGGGGCGAGGCGCACGTCGGCATCGGTGAAGACGATGATCGGTGCGCGCGCCGCGGCGCGGATCGCATTCCACGCCGCAACCTTGCTGTGGGCGGCGAGGCGCAGCACGCGCACGACCGGCGGCTGCACGGCGCGGCATCCGCGGACGTCGTGCAGCTCCGCGGGCGCGGCGGAAGGCTCCGATCCCTCCTCCTCGACGAGCGCGACGCCGACCGCGCGCGCGAACGCCCGGACGCCGACGAGCGCCGGCGCCGGCTCGTCGGGGCCGTTCACGGCGATGAGGATCTCGTATCGCCCCCCTGCCGCGTCGGCGCTCGCGCGGATGCTCGCGAGCGTCGCGGTGAGATCGGGCTCCGCGGCGCTCGCCGGCACGCCGACGGTGAACCCGAGGGCGGCCGACTCGGGCGGTGTCGCTGCATCGCGCATCGTCATGCGGCGCGGCGCGCGACCGCGATCGTCGGTCGCGTGAGAAGGTAGCGGTGCTTCCAAAAAAAGTAGCCGAGTCCGTGCGCGTGGCGCAGCGTCAGCATCGAGAGCAGCTTCCGCGTCACCCGCCGCTCGAGGTGCGCGACGACGGCGTACGGAACGTAGCGCACCCGCCAGCCGGCGCGCTGCATCCGCAGGCAGAGATCGACGTCCTCGGGGCCGTAGAAGATGCGCTCGTCGAGCAGGCCGACCTCGTCGAGCGCCGCGCGGCGCATGACCTGACACGCGCCGATGACGTAGTCGACGTCGCGGACACTCGCGTGATCCCAGGCGCGCAGCTCGACGTCCTCAGCGACGCTGCGGCCCCAGCGCTCGGGCAAGCGCCGCAGCAGCTTGTCGAGCAGCGTCGGAAAACGGCGGCAGCTGTACTGCAGCGTCCCGTCAGACCCGACGAGCTTCGGGCCGACGAGGCCGACGTCCGGCGAGGCGCGGAGCTCGCCGACGAGCGCCGCGAACGCCCCCGGCGCGGCGACCGTATCGACGTCGAGGAACGCGAGGAACTCGCCACGGGCGAGGCGCAGCCCCTGATTGCGCGCTGGCGCGACGCCGCGGTTGCGCGCGTTCCGCGTCACGACCAGCTCGGGATGGCGCGCGAGGAACGCGCCGGTGTCGTCGCCGGAGCCGTTGTCGACGACGATGGTCTCGACAGCGAGGGGCGTCGTCGCGGCGGGAAGCGCCGCGAGACAGCCCTCGAGGAGCGGGCGCGAGTTCCAGGTGAGGATCACGATCGAGAGCGTCGGCCGCGTCATCGCCGCTCCTCGGCCGCGACGCGCGGGCATCGCCACAATGTCATGACGATCGCGGCCGGCGGATCTGTCGCGGGGCTCATGAGCGGCGCGGCGCCTCGACGCGCAATGCGCTCATCGCCGGCGCATGCTCGCGACGCGCCGCCGGGTCGCCGGTCGCGCAGAGCCATGCGAGCCGTAGATACAGGCGGCCCCGCGCCGCACCGTCGTGCGCTCGGGTCAACGCGGTGAGCGATGCCAGCACCGCCTTCAGCGCGAAAGCACCGCCGGCGAGCAGGCGAAAGGCGCGCTCGGCGCCGACGCCCCGTCGCCGACGGAAAAAACGCAGCGTCCCCTTCAGGACCTCGACGTCGCGACGCGCGCCCCAGCGCCGCGCGCCGCTGCGGTTGCCGCGGTGGGTGAGCGTCGCCCCCGCGAAATAGACGACGCGGTACCCGGCGGCGCGAATCCGATGACAGAGGTCGATGTCCTCGCCATACATCTCGTACGCCTCGTCGAAGCCCGCGACCGCCTCGAGCGCAGCGCGCCGGCAGAGGAGGAACGATCCGCATACCCAATCGACGTCGCACGTCGCATTGGGCGCCAACCCGCGCGGCCCGGCGTCGACCCGGCGGCGCGAGGTGAGCGCCTCGTATAGGAGACCGCCGACCGTGTGAAAGCGGTCGACGGTCGGCTGCGGCGTCCCATCGGGGTTCACGGTTCGGCAGCCGAGGACCCCGATCGACGGATCGCCTGCGAGGTGGGCGATGGCGCGCACGATCGTATCGTCGCGGACGACCGTATCGGGATTGAGAAAGAGCACGTACGCGCCGCGACTCGCGGCGAAGCCCTGATTCGCCGCCGCCGCGAAGCCGCGGTTCGCCGCGTTCTCGATGACCCGCGCGCGCGGCGCGCAGGCGCGCACCCGCGCCGGCGTGTCGTCACCCGACGCGTTCTCGACGACGATCAGCTCGGCGCCGCCCGCGAGCGCCGGGCCGAGGGAGTCGAGCAGCGGACCGACGTCGTCGGCGCTCCGCCAGGTGACGACGATGATGCTCACCTCATTGCACGACGCCACGCGACCCTCGTCCGGCATTGGGGATCACGCCACCTCGATCTCCGCCGCGTGCAACGCGTGGCACGCGTCGCCGAGGATCAAGCTGTACGCGCGCGGCACCTGGCGTGCGAGCGTGTCGAGATCGTAGGTCGTCGTCAAACGATGGGCGATGCCCGCGAGCTGCTCCTCCGCGGTCGCAATCGCCGCCTGCTCCGCCGGCGTGGGCGCGTAGAGGTGGTGATGCTGCGCGAAGCGGGCGTTCTCGATCGCGTGGCCGAGAAACTGCAGCTTCGCGGCATCGGCGTTCAGCTGCGCGCCCGGCTCGGCGCCGATGACCTTGTCGATGAGCGCGACCTCGGGACCGAGTCGATAGAGCAACGCCTGCAACAGCGCGGTCGCGCGCTCGGGAAGGCGACTGCCGCGGTAGCCGTTTCGCACCGCGTCCAGGACGGCGTAGACCACGTGCGTGCCGTTGCAGGCGTACTCCTGCACGGCGCTCCGGCCGTACGGCTTCGTGCCACGCATCGCCGCGACGGTGTCGGCGTAGCCCGCCTCCCCCGCTTGCGCCGCCGCCTCGACGACGGCGCTGACGGTGAACGCGCGGCCGTCGGCGTTCTCGAAGCGGTCGGCGTCGGGCTTCGACTCGGCGGTCAGCACGCTCACCGTCCACGAGAGCTCGTCTCCCTGGATTGCCGGCGTGAAGAGCGCCTTCGCGCCGCGGGTGAGGTCGGCGCGCGTGACCCGGCCCATGCGGCTCGCGAACGCGCGCTCCGGCGGGACGGCGGTGGCGTACATGATCTCGAGGAAATGATTCGGATGCGCCTCCACCTTCAACGGAAACGCCGCGTACTGCGCGCCGCCGCGCGCGACCGGTTCGAGCCACGTGCGCGTGACGTAGTCGAGGATCGGCTCGTCGCCGTGACGCGCGTCGGCGCCGAGCGGCAGCACGGCGTGCATCAGCACCCACGGGTCGTCGACGGTGAGTGCGCGGCCGGTGACGAGTCGGCGGAGATCGGCGGCGGCGGCCGTGAGCGCCGGGCTCATTGCCACCCCAGCGCGCGGCTTGTGGTTGCCGCCGGCCGCCGGCGTGCTCCGGATCGTGGGAGAGCTCGCGGCGTCGCCGAGCGCCGCGCCCACGAGCGTGCCGGCCGCGACACCGCCCGCGGTCACGAGAAATCGGCGCCGCGTCCACTCGTCCTCGCGTCTTCGTGTCACCGTCTCGTCCTCTCCGCTGCCGCCGCCATGCGGCGGAGCTCCTCGCGCAGGCGCGCGATCTCGGCCGCGAGTCGTCCGTTTTCGGCGCGACCTTCGTCGACCTCGCGCCGCGCCGCCGCCAGCGCGCTCTCGAGCTCCTCGATTCGGCCTTGCAGCTCGTCGATGAACTCGTCCATCCGCCCGTCGCTCACGTCGTCCGTTCCCGTTCCTTCCGAATCCGCGAACATCGCGGCGATTCCGAACGCGCGTACCAGCCGCACCTGCTCGCGCCAATACGCGCGGCCGAAGAAGCTCGGCCGCAACGGCTCGCCGAAGAGCGGCACGATCTCGTGATCGGGACGCCGCCGGCGGGCCTGCACCGCGGCGCGCTTGGCGCGAAGCGCCGGGAGCGCGTCGAGGAACCGCGCGAGCGTATCACGATAGACGGCGGCGCGCTCCCCAGGCGCGAGCCGAGCACGGGCCTCGAGCAGCATGAGCGCCGCGGGGAGGACGCGCGCGAGATTGGCATCGTCGTAGTTTTTGACGACGCTCGCGAGGGCGTTCGCCTCGAGCAGCGCCGTCCGGCGGTCGGCATCGAGCCCCGAGCCGTGATGACGATGATACGCGAGCGCGGCGGGCACGAAGAGCACCCGCTCACCTTCGAGCCAGAGGCGCCAGCCGAGGTCGACGTCCTCGAAGTAGGCGAAGTAATCGGGATCGAAGCCGCCGCTCGCGAGAAAGCGCGCGCGGTCGACGAGCATCGCGGCGCCGCAGGCGAAGAGCGCCGGCCGCGGCGCGGCGGCGTTGGCGGCCGGCGTCGGCGCGCGCACGGGCCGGCCGTGTCGCGGCGTCGCGCCGTGGCCGTAGAAGTTCATCGTTCCGCCGTCGAAATCGTAGCGCCGCCCCTCCCAATCGAGAATGCGGCTGCCCGCCGCCGCGGCGCCGCTCGCGACGAGCGCCTGCGTCATCTGCGTCAGCCAATCGGGGGCGAGGCGCAGATCGTTGTTCACGAACGCGACGAGCTCGCCCGCCGCCGCCGCGGCGGCACGGTCGCAGGCGGCGGCGAACCCCACGTTCACGGGGCTCTCCAGCACGCGTACGGCTGGCCACGTCGCGCGTAGCCAGGCGACCGAGCCGTCCGTCGAGCCGTTGTCGAAGACCAGCACCTCGGCGCGGTCACGCGGGTAGTCGAGCGCGGCGATCGCCGGCAGCGACTCGGCAAGAAGGGCGCGGCCGTTCCAGCTCGGTACGACGATCGAGACCTGCGGAGCTGCGTCGAGTGCGGACCGCGCCGCCCCGCCGGTTTCGACCGCCACGCGTGCCGGCGCTGAGCTCGGAGCGTCGCTCACGTCTCGTGAGCGCGCGCCAGGTCGACGACGGTCGAGAGCGCCGCCGCCGCGCGCGCCACGCCCGCCGGCGCCCGCGCCGCCGCTGCTTCCGCCGCCGCGAGGCCGCGCACGGCGTCGCACCACTCGTCGCCGCCCTGCACGTCGACCACCAGGAGGTGCCGGTACGCAGGCTCGCGCCAATCGCGCACGGCCTCGTTGTACGTCGCTTGGCCGCGTGCGTAGCGCTCGCCCATCGCCGGCTCGGCGAGCGTAAGGTTGAGGAGCTGCATCGCCTCCCAGTACGGAAGATACCCGTTCGGCAGGACGACCACGCTCGCCCCGGCGCTCTCCCAATACGCGATCGTGCCGGCGAGATCCGGATGGCCGTGCGCCAGGTGCTCGTGGAGGAACTGATGCGCGTAGCCGTGCCGCGCCTCGATCAGCGAGAACAGCAACCGATCGGCGTCGGCGACGCCGGAAGTCGCGAACGGCGCGGCGAGCAGCACGAAGCGCCGCGTGACGCGCGCCAGCTCGTCGAGCAGCGCACGGCGATCGTCGACCGC
This sequence comes from Deltaproteobacteria bacterium, assembly GCA_005879405.1. Lineage (GTDB taxonomy): Bacteria > Desulfobacterota > Binatia > UTPRO1 > UTPRO1 > DP-19. Next base: position 10,894 of record VBKW01000338.1, on the reverse strand, counting down.
GACGTGCTCGAGCACGTCGAGACAGAGGACGACGTCGAAGCTCGCGTCCGCGAACGGCAGCCGCCCCGGCGCGACGGCGCGATGGTCGGGGTGATCGCTCGCGCGGACGTCGGTCGATACCGGCGGCGCCGCGGCGGGAAAGAAATCGCCGGTCGTCGCGAGGTGCCCGCCCGCGCCGCCGAGGACGCCGCCGACGTCGAGGATCGTCGGCGCGCGGCCGGGCAGGCGCGCGAGGACGGCGGCGCACTGCGCGTAGCGTTGGTACATGTCGAACGGCAGCCGGCGGACGAGCTCCGCCGGCGTGGCCTCGTCGGCGACGACGTCGAGCCGGCGGACGAGCAACGGACCGCTCGTCCGGATGCGGAGCGCGTGGCCGCCGGCGGCGAGCGCCAGCGCGGGACAGCCGACCGTCGTCCACGCCGCCGTCACACGGGCGCGCGTCAGCGCGACGTCGTCGAGGGCGATCGTCACTTCGGCGCCGTCGGCGTCGCCGCAGACCTCGATCCGCACGGCCACACGCGCCGGCGTGCGGCCGGCGATCAAGACGTATGCGCTCGCCTCTCCGGCGCCGATCCACCGGACACCCGGCGCATGCGTCGGCCCCGCCGACCCGAAGCCGCTGCGCACGCGCACGGCGACGCGCGATCGCGCCGCGCCGTTCACGGCCGGCAGGTCGGGCTCGACTGCGAAGCCGTCCCAGCGCAGCAGCGCCGCCGGCGCCAGCGCGGGCGCGTCGTCGCGACGCGCCAGCAGCTCGAGGTTGAATGGTGCCTGATAGAAGCGGAAGTCGACGTCGAAGCCGAGCGCGAGCAGGCGATCGACCCAGTACGACGGCGGCCGCTCCGAGAAATGCGTCTCCTCGCGGCGACCGAAGAGAAGCGGATCGGGCGTGGCGCCGATCAGGACGCCGCCCGGCCGCAGCACGCGCCGCGCCTCGGCAAGCGCCGGCTCCGGATCGACGAGATGCTCGAGCACGTCGAATGCGCTCACGACGTCGACGCTCGCGTCGGCGAGCGGCAGCTGCTCGAGAACGCCGCGCGCGACTTTGCCGGCGGCGGTGGGCACGTCGGTCACGACGCGGCCGAGCGCGTACAAACTCACATCGATGCCGGTCGCGCGAAAGCCGCCGGCGGCGGCCTCCGCGACTAGGTAGCCATATGCGCAGCCGAGATCGAGCCAGCGCGCGCGCCGCGGAAGCCGCGCCGCCAGGTACGCCACCCAGTGCGCCCAACTCGCGTGCGCGGCCTCATAGCCGGTCGCCGGATAGCCGCTGATGACGCCGTGGTAGTAGCCCTCGTCGTAGAGCGCGGCGAGGCTTCGGGGCTCGAGATCGGGCGCGGCGCGCATCGGGCGCGATCTATACCACTCGCGCGAATGCAGGGACACGTTTGCGGTGCGCGGCCGCGGCACGGCGCGCGCAGACCGGGAGCAGCAACGCCGCAAGCACCGTCACCACGAGACCGACGAGCCACGAGCGCGGCTGATAGCGGTACTCGAGACAATGCGGGCCCGGTGGCACGAGGACGCCGCGCAGGAGGCCGTCGGTCGTCAGGATCGGCACCGGCCGGCCGTCGATCGTCGCCTGCCATCCCGGGTAGTCGAGATCGGCGAGGACGACGAGCGCACGCGCGGCGCCGTCGGTCGCGACGATGACCGCTTCGGCGTCGTCCTTGACGATCGTCGTACCGCCCCAACTCGACGCGGCGCGATTCGCAGCGCGCTCGCTCGCCGCCGCGTCCGGCTCCCCTGCTCGATGATCGTGCTCGGCCTCGACGTGAGGTGCCGCCGCGGCGGCGGCGCCCGCCGCCGCCACCGCATCGTCGGTCGCGGTCACGAGCGCGCCGGTCCGAAAATCGAAGCCGTCGGCGAGACGCGTGAGCGCCGTCTCGATGCTCGCGACGCGCTCATACGCCGTCACGCGAAACGCGCGCGGCAAGGCATTGCGATTCTCGTACACGACGGCGCCGACGGCCTCGTCGCGAAAGACCGGCACGAGCGCGGCGACCTCGTCGCGGTGCCGTGTCAATGCGGTCGCGAGGCGGGCCGCGTCGGCGCTCGGCCCGTCGCTGAAGCCGAGGTCGCCGAGGTCGACGCGCGCGCGGCCGGCGCCGCCATCGCGACCAGTGATACGCACGCGCACGCGTCGACCGATGCCCGTGTCGCCGAGGGTGACCCGCGTCGCCGTCCACTCGGAGGTCGGAGCGACCTCCAGCGACGCGCGTCGCGACGCAACATCACCCGTCGATTCGGCGGACGCCGCCGGCGCGGTCGCGATGCGCCAGCTGACACGCGCGGCGGCGCCGGCAACGTGCACGTCCCACGCCAACACCGGCGCCTCGCTCTCCGCCTCGAGCTCGAGCGTGAACGGGGTCGTCAACGACAACGCGAAGTGGCGCTCGGCGCCGCTCGCGATCGTGCCGAGCGCGAGGTCGCCGTTCACCGTGCGCAGCGATCGCAGGCCGGCGAGGAGCCGCGCCAGGCGCTCGTGGCCGATTTGGCGCGCGACCCTCGCGTCGAGGTCGTGGAAATCCAGCTCGCCGCGGCTGACGATCCAGCGCACCCCCGCGAGATCGACGGCGGGCGCGGTTGCTGCGAGCGGCAGATCGGGATCGACGGTGAAGTGAATGATGCGCGAGCAAAAGCTCACGAGGCGGGTGAAGAAGGCGTACGTCGTACCCGGCGTGAGGACGTCGATCGCGCGCAGGTCGCGCAAGCCGACGGCGGCCGAGGTGAGCGGCGTCATGAGGCCGTCGGCGGCGAGGACGCGCGCGCGCGGCGCGCCGCGCAAGAACTCGACGTAGGGGGGCGGGCGATACGGGTCGAGACGCGGCGGGTGCGCCGCGGGCGCGAGGAACCGCAGCTCGAGAACCGTGGCCACGAGAAGCAGCGTCGCCGTCGAGGCCGGAACGCGCGACACGAGGCCGCGCGCGATCGCGTCGAGGCCGATCGCGGCGGTCACCGCGAGCGCGAACGCCACCGTGAACGTGTACTTGAGAAAGAAGATGCCGCGCACGACGGGGACGATCGTCATCCAGTCGCGGCCGAAGACTCCGGCATTGCGCAGCAGCAGCACCGCCGCCCACAGCGCGAAGAAGCGCGCGACGCGGCGATGCGGCGAGCGCCCGGCGACGACGCCGACGAGGGCGAGCACGGTCGCGACCATCCCGATCGCGGGCGGCAGCGGCAGGCCGTCGGCGACGGCATGACCCACCGGGATGAAGAGCCGCGGCAGCGCGACCGCCGCGAGCGTCGGCCACGGCTGCGTGAACCCGGCGAGCGCGGCGCGCGCGCCGAGCGTCAGCCCCGAGGCGCGCGCCATCAGCTCCGCGGCCGGGACGAGGAGATACGCGGCGAGCGTGATGCCGAGCGCCGCCGTGACGGCCGCCGCCGCGCGCGTCGTGCGCCCTCGGCCGCCCTGCGCACGCGTCGCGCGGACGATCGCGTACGCGGCGAGGAGCGCCAGGCAGAGCAGGCTCGCTTGCAGCTTGCCGCCGACCAACGACCCGGCGGTCGCGAGCGCGAGCACCGTCCACCCGCCGCGTGCGCCGCGGCGGCCGCGCTCGAAGCCGGCAAGCATGAAGGGCAGGAACAGCTCGGCCGAGAGCGGATGGTGGACGATCCACGCCATCGCATAGCCGCCGTAAGCCGTCACGACAGCGCCGGCGAGCGTCGCGACCGGCGCCAGCGTCAACTCCCCGAGAAAGACCGTCGTGCCGATCCCGAGCAATGCGAGACGCGCGAGCGCGAACAGGTCGAACGCGAGCGGACCCGGCCAGAGCGCGAGCGGCAGGTGCAGCGGGTTCGCGGCGCCCGAGTTCAGGTTCGCGGCGAGCGGCGCCCCCAGACCCTCTGCGGGTGTCCACAGCGGCGGCTCCATCGCCCGCCAGCCGGACGCGACGAGATACGGACTGGGCTCGTCGACCCACGCGGCGCCCTCGACGTCGAGGAGGTGTGGCGGCGCCGACGGCGGCGGCGCGCCGAACGGACCGCTCGGCGTGAGCCCGCTGGTGAACGTCGCCGGCGAGAGCGACCGGTGCCCGAAGAGGACGTCGTGGAAGAAGAGGACGTGGGTGACGAGCAACGCGGCCAGCGCGGGAACGAGACGCATCGCTGGCCTCACGGCTCCGTACCCGCCGCCGGCGCCGACGTCGAGGACTCGTCGCAGCCGACGCCGAGCGGCAGGTCGTAGAGGTCGAGCTCGGCCGGCCCGCCGGCGGGACGCGCGATCGTGAGGCGCACGGCCGCGGCGCTGGCAGGCGCGCAGAGCACCGCCACCGCCGCCGACGGCGCTGCACGCCCGTCGGTAGCGAGCGTCACCGTCCCGTCGCCGCCGAGCGCGGCGACGATGCGCCGCTCCGCCGCCGCGGTCGCCGAGGAGCGGTCGGCGGCGCCGGCGCGCAGTGGGCACGTCAGCCGTGCCGGCAGCGTGGCGGGCAAGGCCGGCGTGCCGTCGCCGTAGCGATGCGGATCAGGGGCGACGCGTATCGGCACCGCGACGCGAACGCCGTCGGCCTGACACGCGTCGTAGTCGATCGCCGGCGCGTAGCGGACGGCGAGGAGCGGACCGATTCCGATCCGCTCGACCGTCGCGCGCGCGGGCGCCGCCGCGAGCGCGCGCCCGGTCGGATCGTCGGCGTACCAGAAACCGACGTGCGGCGACGCGTCGCTAGACGGCGGCGTCGCCTGCGCCAGCGTCCACCGCAGCCAAAAGCCGTTGTCGCCGGTCGCGTCGGCGAGCGCCGGACCGTGGAGGCGCCGCCACACGGTTTCGAAATCGCCGCCATTTGCGGCGGCGAATCGCGCCGCCTCGCGTTTGACCGCGACCGTGGTCACGCGGCCGACCGTCGCCGCGTCGCGACCGGGCCGTCCATCGAGCGTGAGGCGCGCGGGGTCGACGGGCGTGTAGCCGGCGGCGCCGACACGCCACAACCAATCGGCAGTACAGATCGCGAGCGCCGCGCAGGCCGCGAGCGCGCCGACGATACCGATCGCGCGCGCTCGCGTCCCACTGCGCGGCGCCGTCTCACGGCTCGCGAAGAGCGCGCCGGCGGCGAGCGCCCAGAGCGGCAGCGCGGCGTCGAGATAGTAGTACCACGCGTCGCCGGGAAGGCCGAGCACGCCGAGCGCGGTCAGGAGTCCCGGTACGAGCACCGTGCGCGCCGACCGATCGCCGCCGAGCGTGGAGAGGAGCAGGCGGACGAGGCCGCCGACGACGACGACCGCGAGCACGAGCGTCGCCGCCCCGAGCAGCCACCCGCCCGGCTCGACGTCGGTCCAGCCGCCGAGGCCGGCGACGACGCGCGCCGGCAACGTGACGACTGCGATGAGACGCGGCGCGATCGCGGCATGGGGCGCGCGGGTCGGGAGCGCCGCGAGCCCGCTCTCGCTCGCCGCGCCCGCCGCGAGCATCGCCCAGAGCGCCGGCGCGCCGACGACCGCCGCCGCCACGACGCCGGGGAAGAGCACACGCGGGCGCACCCGGTCGAGAAGGAGCAGCAGCGCGATGCCGGCGGCCCACACCATCATCGTCAAGTGCAGCTGCACGGCGACGCCGAGCAGCACGCCGACCACCAGCATCCGGCCGCGGCGTGGCGACCCGAGCATGACCAGCGTGAGGAGCGCCGCCATGAACGGGAGCGCCGCCGGCGCCCAGCACATGCGGCCGTCGATCACCCAGACCGGATGCACGGCGGCCACGGCCGCCGTCACGACACCGGCCTCGGCGCCCCACGATCGACGCGCGACACGCCACGCGAGGACGAGCGCCGCCGTCGAGAGGCACGCGGCGAACCAATAGCCGGCGATCGGATCGCGCCACCCCACGTACGGGATCGCCCAAAAGTAGTGGTACAGCGCGCCGAGGCGCGTCACGCGCCGCATCGTCGGTCCGATCGTCGGCCATGCGCGACCGGTCACGATGTCGAGCGCGATCGCGACGTCACGCGCCTGGTCGACGCCGAACCACCCCAGTTCGAGGCGCACGAACCGCAGCGCCAGCGCGACACACGCGATCGCCGCGAGCGCCGGCGTTTCCCACCGCGGCGTATCGGACCACCGCTGGTCCCCCATCGCGCGCGCGACCATAAAGCAGCGTCGCCCCGAGCGAAACCCCCACGCGGGACTGGGCCGATTTGCGTCGCCATACTTCGTTGCTCGGTCGCTCCGCTGCTCGGCGTAGCTCCGCTACGCCTGCGCTGCTCACTGCCCTCGCGCCTCGTCTAGCTCGCAACTCGACCGAGTCCCGCCCAGGGAACGTACGGGTCGAATACTGCGCGGACGCAGGCACGCTGACGCGGATACGTACCAGCGGCGGTCGTCGTCGCGCGCGTCGGCGTTGCAGCCGTTCCCGGTGCGCGTCAGTGGCGGGCGAAGGTGACGCGGCGGACGAAGAGGTCGGCGGGGCTCGTTTTCGATTGCGCGTCGGCGAGCGTCTTGATCGTGTTCTTGCCGCTCGCCCACGCCTCCCACGTCACGTGCGCCACGCCGTCGGCGACCGACACCTGCGGATAGTGGAGCTCCTCGCCGCTTTTCGGATCGGCGAGCGCGTACACCGGCTCGGCCAACGCGCTCCACGTCTTGCCGCCGTCGGTGGAGCGGCTCATGCGCACCTCCTCGAGGTGCTTCTCGTAGACGACGTACATCGCGCCGTCGCCATCGATCGCGAGTCGCGGATTCGAGAAGCGCGCATCGCCCGCGCTCACGACCGCGAGCTGGTCGCCGGTGCCCCACGCACCATCGGGCCCGAGCTCGTCATAATAGATGCGCCACGGCCCGTCGTGTGGGCCCGCATGAAAGACCAGCCGCGCGAGGTCCCCCGAGCCGACGAGCTGGAAGCGCGGCGGGATGCCGCCCTCGACGTCGGACACGAGCACGTCCTTCCCCCACGTCTTCCCGCCGTCGCTCGACACGTCGCTCCAGAGCTCGCCGCGGACGAGCTTGCCGGACGCCGCGGCGGTCCACGCCACGACCGCGCGGCCGCCGGCGAAGACGACGCGCGGCTGGCTCGGCGAAAGCCGCGTCTGGTTATCGTCGACGAACGTCGCGTCGCTCCACGACGCGCCGCGATCGGACGACGCCCGCGCGTGGACCCGGCGGCCCTCGCCGATGTCCTCTTCCCACACGACGACGAGCCTGCCTTTGCCGTCGGTCGCGATGTCGGCGCTCACGACCACGCCGTATTTCTCGTCGCTGCCCTCGAGGCTCACGTCGTCGGGCAGCCACGTCGCGCCGTGATCCAGTGAGCGATTGAAGTAGAGACGGAACCCGCGCTTTCGCTCGTCCACCCAGATGGCGTAGATGCCGCCATCGGCGTCCGTTGCGAGCGAGGGGATGAACGACGTCGGTTGCGAGTTGATGCGGTGCTCGGCGTCCCACGTGGCGCCGCCGTCGGTCGAGCGCCGAAACATGACGAACTTGTCGCCGGTCGCCTGCCGGCGCGCTTGCCACGTGACGTACAGCTCGTTCGCCCCGGGACCCGGCCGCAAGTCGGGAACGATCGAGAGCGTATCCCGCATCGACTCCGGGCTGAGGTACTGCTCCTTGCCGAAGTCGCCATTGGGATCGGCGCGCCGGTAGACGACGGGACGGAATCCCTTCTCCTGGCGCATGTACACCACGACGGCACCGCCGCCGCTGACCGGCGCCACCGACGTATAATACGGAAAGGTAAAAACGCCGAGGGTGCCGATCTCGGCGTTCAATCGCTCGATCGGGCCCAGCTGCTCACCCTGTCCACCGCGATGACAGCCCAATGCACAGAGGAGCAGCAATGACAAAACATATCGCATGCGAAATGACATGATCCGATTTGTCATGCGAGGTGATTGATTCAGGAAAGAAAAAAGGGGGCCGATGCCAAGCATCGGCCCCCTTTTGAACGGTGCACAGTCTACGCGTTAATCAACCACCATTGACCGTCAGGCCGCCGGTGTACTTGCCGTTGGCGATCGTCCCGAACGGACCCACCGCCTGGGCATGGAACGCGAAGATGAACTGCGTCTGGCTGCTCTCGCCGATCGAGGTGAAATCGCTCGTGCCCTCGGGATCCGCCACCACGCAATTGGTGAGCTCGAGGAGACCCGAGCTGTTGACCGCCGTCGTCGGAGGGATCAGCGACGTCTCGCCCTCTTTTGCGAGGTTATCGGAGATCGGGGCGATGCCGACGCAGTCGAAGCAGACGTCAGGCAACGACACCACCACTTCGAGGTTGTCGATGAACGAGGCGTCGCAGCAGACCTTCGGCGAGCCGGAGAAGGTGATCGGGCCGATCTCGCTGCCCTGGAACCGGCCGTTGCCGCTGAACTCGCTGAACTCCACCGTCAAGAAGATGACCTCGGAGGCCGTCAGCGAGTCCGGGTTGAAGGTCTGGATGAAGAACGGCAGACGGGTCGACGAATCGCCGAAGAACGTCGCCGCATCCGGGAAGTTCCCCGAATCCATGCCGATCCCGTCGAACCCCGCCGCGGCGTTCGTCGCGGTGTCGGCGATCGTCCACGACCCGACGAGCTGGTCGGAGAGCGTCGCCGTAGGATCGCTGATGCGGCACTCCAGACCGGAGAGGCCGATATCGGCGGTGAACGCCGTCACGGTGAGCAAACCCTCTTCACCGCTCAGGTCGATCACCGGACCCGTCTTGTTGTTGGCCGGCGGATTGGGCGACTGAATCTCGCCCTGCAACTTCGTCGGATCGACGACGACCGTGTCATCGCGCGTCAAGCAGATGAAGACGTCCGCGAGGTGACGGCAGTCCTTCGACCAATACGACCAGTGGGTTGCGATGACTGGATCGCCGCCGCCGATGCGGCTGACGATCTGGAAGCTCGCCTTGCCGGTCGTGACGTCGAACGGCATGACCAGCGTTTGCGCCGGCTCGGTGAACGTGATCGTGCCGGCGAGGTCGGCGCTGGCGCGCGACGACAGCGACAACGTCATCGCCCCCGCGAGCGCGACGCCCATGCTCAACTTCAAAAATGTCCCCTTCTTCATAATGCAATCTCTCCTTTCGTGTCTCTCCACTCGTTCTGCGTATGAAACTTACGACCCTATCGAAACGCGTACGTCCGGACCCGGTGACGTGACTGCGACCGCTCCACTAATTGCATTCGCGTACCCCTCATCACCTCCCCCCACAAAGAGCGTCAATACTTCAATTGTGCTTGGGACCCTAACCGAGATAGGCCACCCCACCCCGCTCGGCAAATCGCGCGGCATAGTAGACCGAACTTTTCAAACCTGTCAAGCGCCAATACGACGCAAAATCCACCCCGTACGGCGACAATCCTCACTCCGAAAGATGGATGTACCAGGTGCCGTCACGGCGTACCCAGGACTCCTCCGACGTCATCTCCTGGCGACGCATTTGTACCTTTCCGCCGATCCCACGAAGCGGCAGATTGGCGTCCATTTTGACGTGGACCGTGCCCTGATCGCCGCTTTCCGTCGCGTCCGTGACGGTGAAACTCACGACGTCGAACGCGAGGAGGCGCTTTTTGAGGAATGCATCCTTCGGCAACGTGCCTTTGAGCGCAGGATCGAGATACCCGTCGTACACCTCCTCCCAACGCTTCTGCTGCTTCAGCTGCCAGTACTGACTGGCCCGCTCCGTCAGCGTCGCGTTGGCCGCCCGATTACATCCAACCAGCTGCAGACCCAGTGCCGCAGCTACACCGAGGCCGCCGACGGCGCGGGTGACCCACCGCCGACGGAAACGTGGCGGCGGTAAATAGTCGTGAGCGTTCGCGTTGTCAACAGCTTGTGATCCCACCATCCGTGCTCCTCTCCCGCTACCGGCCAACCCCTTAACCTGCATGACGATTCGGCTGCGACGTGGCGTCGGTCGCCCGTTCCGGAACCCAGCGGTGGGGGATCCGCATGACGCCGTACTCGTGCGACGGGTTACGCACCCGGAATGGACAGAGCCGCTCCCGAGCGTCGTAGGCGAGGAGCCCGCCCCGTTTGTCGGTCGTCGCCACGTTCACGTAGTAGCCGCCGCCCAGGAGGGGCAGCCCCGGCAGGTGGAGTCCGATCGTGAAGCGCCCATCGGGGAGGCGGTCCATCAGTGCGTCGTCCATCTCGGTCGAGACGCAGTAGCAGACGAGGCCGTCGTTGCGCACGAGGGCGATGCCGACCCCGGGGACGACGTCGGCACGCGGCGCACGCTCGACCCATACCCGCACCGTCAAGGGCTCGCCGGTCGTGAGGGTGTCGACCGCGCGCCCGTCGGCGTCCTCGAGCACGACCCGCTCGACGCGCAGCACCGTCCCCCCGGAACCCCGCTCCGCGGCGCGATCCGCCGCCTCCGAGTCGTCCTTGGCGCGCGTGTATTCGAGGTAGGCGTCGACGACCTCGTCGACGGGCCCGAGCGCGGCCGGGCATCCGCCACGCAACCAGAGTGCCCGGTCACAGAGCTTCTTCACCTGGTACATGTTGTGCGAGCAGAACACGATCGTTCGTCCACGGCCGCGAAACGCTGCGATCCGGTCGACGCACTTCGTCTGGAAGTGCTGATCGCCGACCGCGAGCGCCTCGTCGATGACCAAGACCTCGGGATCGATACTCACCGCGAGCGCGAACGCGAGCCGCAAATACATGCCCGACGAGTACGTCCGCACCGGCTGGTCGATGAAGTGGCCGAGCTCGGAGAACGCGACCACCTGCTCGAGGAGCGCGTCGGTGTCGGGCAGGGCAAAGAGGGCGGCATACATGCGCGCGTTGTGGCGGCCGGTGAACTCGGGATGGAACCCGGCGCCGAGCTCCAGAATCGCGGCCACGCGACCGCGCACGTCGAGCCGGCCGGTCGAGGGCGTCGCCGTGCCGGTCAGGAGCGCGAGCAGCGTCGATTTTCCCGCGCCGTTCTCGCCGATCACGCCGACCGCTTCGCCCGCCGTGACCGTCA
>VBKW01000045.1:3090-33235 GCA_005879405.1 Deltaproteobacteria bacterium | reverse complement strand
CAAGCGCCGGTACGGCCGGTGATGGTACCGCATCGTGACCGCGATGCCGTCCGCGGGAACGCGCAGCGCGTGCACATGCTCGAGCGTCGGCGCCATGATGGTTTCCCACAGCATGTGGATGCGCGTCGTCTCGTCGCGGGTCGTGCTGTCGAAGATGATCCCGGTGTCGACGACGAACACGAGGTATTTCTTGTTCTCGTGCGGGCGCACGCCGTCGACGCTCACCTCGGTCGCGCGCACCGAGCCGCTGCGCATCGCGTTCACGAGCAGCTGCGACTCGATGACGATTGCGTCGTCGCCGTAGTGGCGCCGCACTTTGGCGAGCGCGCGCGCGAGATCGCTCGACGTCGTCGCGCCGAGCGACTCCATTCCCGAGGGCAGCGGCTCCGGCTCGTTGGCGGCCCCGACGGCGCCGCCGAGCGCGACGGCGATGACGAGCATGACGGGCGCGGCGGTCCGAGTCACCCGCGCAGGCTGCCATGGCGCAGGTCCCGGGGCAATTTGGGGTCCTGGGCCGATTTGCGTCGCGATACTTCGTTGCTCGGTCGCCGGGCGTGCTCGGCGTAGCGCTGCTACGCCTGCGCTGCCCGGCTCCCTCGCGCCTCGTCTCACTCGCAACTCGACCCAGGACCGGCAGCCGGTCCCGGGCGTAACAGCTGGGGGGGTGCGGGTTGAGCGTTGCGGTTCGGCGGTGCTTTGATGCGGTAATGGCGCTCTCCCTGCTCGACGCCGTCCGGGCGGCAGTGCGACGGTACGGGCTGCTGAGCCATGGCGACGTCGTCCTCGCGGCTGTGTCCGGCGGCGCCGATTCCGTCGCGCTGGTCGTCGCGCTGCGCGAGTTGCGCGCGGAGCTCGGCATCACACTGTACGCCGCGCATCTCGACCACGGGTTGCGTGGGGCCGAGAGCACGGCCGATCGTGCGTTCGTCGAGGCGCTGGCACGCGATCTCGGAGTGCCGCTCACGGTCGAAGCGACGGCGCTTCCGCCGGGAAACGTCGAGGCGGAGGCGCGCCGTGCGCGGTACGCGTTTCTCGCGTGTGCCGCGGCGAGTGTGGGGGCGACGAAGATCGCGACCGCGCACACCGTCGACGACCAAGCCGAGACCGTGCTCCTGCGCCTCGTCCGCGGGGCGGGTCGGCGCGGTCTCGGCGGCATCCGGCCGCGTCGCGGTGCGATCATCCGGCCGCTTCTGCTCTGCGACCGCGTCCAGGTGCGCCACTTTCTCGTGGCGCGCGGCCTCGCGTGGCGGCGCGATCGGAGCAACTTCGATTACGCGCTCGCCCGCACCCGTGTCCGCCTCGGCTACCTCCCGATGCTGGCGCGCGAGCTGAACCCGCGCCTCGCACGTGCGCTCGCCCGCCTCGCCGACGTACTGCGCGAGGAAGACGTCCTCCTCGACGGCATCGCCGCGGCCGTGCCGTGCGTCGGCGACGACGTCGATCTCGACGTGCTGCGCGCCCTCGAGGCACCGATCGCGCGGCGCGTGATCCGTCGCTGGTGGCGGCGTGCCGGCGGCGCACGCCGTTTGGCGCTCACGCACGTCGACGCGGTGCTCGAGCTCGTCGCACGCACGCAGGGCGGCGGCCGCGTGCGCGTCCCCGGGGGGTGGGTGGTGCGCAATCCGACGACGCTCACGTTTCACGCAGGGGAGAGTGAGCGCGTGCACGTCGCGCCGTACGAGCGCACGCTCGTTGCCGATGCCGTCACGGAGCTGCCCGGCGGCTGGCGCCTCGCCGTGCACGGGGAATCGGTGGAAGGCGCGGAGTCACCGAGCGACGACGTGTGCGTGCTCGATGTCGACGCGCTCGTGGGTCCACTCGTCGCACGGAGCCGGCGCGCCGGCGACCGTATGCTCCTCCACGGCCTCGACGGCCACACGTCGGTCAAACGGCTCCTCATCGCGCGCCGGGTGCCGCGCGCGTTGCGGGCCGAGTACCCGGTCGTCGTCGACGGCAGCGGCGAGATCGTCTGGGTGCCGCGCTGCGGACGCGCGGCGCGCGCGCTCGTCGGCGCGACGACACGACGCGTGTTCGTCGTGCGCGTCGTCGCCGCGCCCGGCGCGGCGCAAAGCGCATAGCACGCATTGCTGCGCCGTACCCCCTTATGGTACCTTGGCACACGCTGCCGTGCCGATCCGCAAGGGAGATAAGACGGTGAATCAGCTCTCGCGCAACCTCGCGCTCTGGCTTCTCTTGATCCTGATGGTGTTGCTGTTGGTGAACGTCTTCACCAAGCAGCCGACCCGCGATCAGGAGATGATCTTCAGCGACTTCCTCGCCGCCGTCGACAAAGGCGAGGTGACCGAGGTCACCATTCAAGGTCAGGACATCCACGGGAAGCGCTCGACGGGCGAGTCGTTCCGCACGTTTTCGCCGGCGTATCCCGAGCTCATCACCGATCTGCGTAACAAAGGCGTGAAGATCGACGCCCGGCGAGAGGATCCCGAGCCCTTCTGGTACGTGCTGCTGGTGAACTGGTTTCCGATGATCCTCCTGATCGGGCTCTGGGTGTTCTTCATGCGCCAGATGCAGGTGGGCGGCGGCAAGGCGATGTCGTTCGGCAAGAGCCGCGCCAAGCTCCTCACCGAGAACCACCACAAGGTGACGTTCGACGACGTCGCCGGCATCGACGAGGCGAAAGAAGAGCTGGAAGAGATCATCGCCTTCCTGAAGGACCCGAAGAAGTTCACCAAGCTCGGCGGCCGCATCCCGAAGGGCGTGCTGCTCGTCGGCTCGCCGGGAACCGGCAAGACCCTCCTCGCGCGCGGCGTCGGCGCCTCGCGCGTGCGCGACATGTTCGAGCAGGCGAAGAAGAACGCGCCCTGCATCATCTTCATCGACGAGATCGACGCCGTCGGCCGCCATCGCGGCGCCGGCCTCGGCGGCGGCCACGACGAGCGCGAGCAGACGCTGAATCAGCTGCTCGTCGAGATGGACGGCTTCGAGACCAACGAAGGCGTCATCATGATCGCGGCGACGAACCGCCCCGACGTCCTCGACCCGGCGCTCCTGCGTGCCGGCCGCTTCGACCGCCGCGTCGTCGTGCCGCGTCCCGACGTGAAGGGTCGCGAGGGCATCCTGCGCGTCCACACGCGCCGGGTGCCGGTCGCCGACGACGTCGACGTCGAGCTGCTCGCGCGCGGCACGCCGGGATTCGCGGGTGCCGATCTCGAGAACCTGGTGAACGAGGCGGCGCTGCTAGCCGCGCGCCACAATCGCGAGCGCGTCATGATGATCGACTTCGAGGTCGCGAAGGACAAAGTGATGATGGGCTCCGAGCGGCGGAGCATGATCATCAGCCTCGAGGAGCGGCGCAACACCGCCTACCACGAGTCGGGCCACGCGCTCGTCGCGAAGCTGCTCCCCGGCGCCGACCCGGTACACAAAGTCACGATCATCCCGCGCGGCATGGCGCTCGGGTTGACGCAGCAGGTGCCGATCGACGATCGCCACACATACGACAAGGTCTTCCTCGAGAACAACCTGACGATCCTCTTCGGCGGCCGCGCCGCCGAGGAGCTGGTGCTCGGCCACACGACGACCGGCGCCGGGAACGACATCGAGAAGGCGACCGACCTCGCACGCAAGATGGTCTGCGAGTGGGGCATGAGCGAGAAGCTCGGTCCGATGACGTTCGGGAAGAAAGAGGAGCAGATCTTCCTCGGGCGCGACTTCACCCAGGCCGCGGAGTACTCCGAGAGCACCGCGATCGAGATCGACAACGAGCTTCGCCGCATCATTCAGCAGGGCTACACGCGGGCGAAGAGCCTGCTGAAGCAGAATCTCGAAATCCTCCACCGCATGGCCGAGGCCCTCCTCGAGCGCGAGAGCCTCGACGGCTCCGACATCGACGCGATCATCCGCAGCTGCGGCGGGGGCAACGGACTGGTCGGCGCCGCCACCGCCTGAGAGGGTGGGTCGCCGGCGCGACGGGTCGTCGGGGGTGGGTGTGGCCGTGACGCGCGCTGAGCGGCGGCTGCTTCCGGAGGGGCGGACGGCGGTGATGGGGATCGTGAACGTCACCCCCGACTCGTTCTCCGACGGCGGGCTCTACGCGTCGCCCGAGGCGGCGCTGGCGCACGCCCGGCAGCTGGTCGCCGAGGGTGCCGACGTGATCGACGTCGGCGGCGAGTCGACGCGACCAGGCGCGCTCCCGGTCGACGCTGCGACGGAGCGGGCGCGCGTCGTGCCAGTGATCGAGGCGCTCCGCGCCGAGACCGACCTGCCGATCTCCGTCGATACGACGAAGGCCGAGGTCGCGGCGGCCGCGCTTGCAGTCGGCGCCGACATGGTGAACGACGTGAGTGCGGGCCGCTTCGACGACGCCATGCTGCCGCTCGTCGCCGAACGCGACGCCGCGATCGTGCTCATGCACATGCGAGGAGTCCCGGCCACGATGCAGGATGCACCGATCTACGGCGACGTCGTCGCGGAGGTCGCGGCGTTTCTCGCCGCGCGCGCCGAGGCGGCGCGGACGGCGGGGGTCGCCGCCGAACGTATCTGGGTCGACCCCGGAATCGGCTTCGGCAAGCACCGCGAGCACAACCTCGCGCTTCTCGCCGGGTTGGAGCGCCTCGTGGCCCTCGGGTATCCGGTCGTGGTCGGCGCGTCGCGCAAGGGCTTTCTCGGCAGTCTCACCGGCGCGTCGCTGGACGAGCGTCTGGCGCCGTCGCTCGCGGCGGCGGTGCTGGCCGCTGCGGCGGGTGCGCGGGCGCTGCGGGTCCATGACGTCGCGGCGACCCGCGCCGCGCTCGCGATCGCGAATGCCGTCGCGCGCGCGGGCAGGGCAGACGGCTGACTCGAGGGTGAACGACGGCGATGGGCGTCTTTCACGATTTCCGCTGGCAGGACGTCGTCGACATGCTCATCATCGCGTTCGTCGTCTACCAGCTCGGGCTGATGATCCGCGGCACCCGCGCCGTGCCGATGATCATCGGTCTCGTCATCCTCGCCGCCGTGTATCAGGGCGCGCAGTACTTCGAGCTCTACACGGTCAACTGGATCCTCGACTCGATCGGCAACGTCCTTCTCATCATCGTCGTCGTCGTGTTTCAGGCGGACATCCGTCGCATGTTGACGCAGTTCGGCACCGGGCCGCTCTTCAGCGGCCTGCCGCGGGTGGCGCACGGACAGGTCATCGAGGAGCTGACCCGCGCGGCGGTGACGCTCGCGAGCCGGCGCATCGGGGCGCTGATCGTGTTCGCGCGTGAGGTCGGCCTCAACGAGTACATGGAAGGCGGCACGCGCCTCGACGCGCAGGTCACGAAGGAGCTCATCCAGAGCATCTTCATTCCGTCGTCGCCGCTGCACGACGGCGCGCTGGTGATCCAGCACGGCCGCATCGTCGCCGCGGGATGCTTTCTGCCGCTCACGACGAATCCGCACGTCTCGAAGACGCTCGGCACCCGTCACCGCGCGGCGATCGGCCTCACCGAGGAGACCGACGCGGTCGTGATCGTCGTCTCCGAGGAGGAGGGCAAGATCTCGCTCGTCCGCGAAGGACGCATCACCCGCGACCTCGACGCCGGCGTGCTACGCAGCACGCTGCAGCAGCTCTTCACGTGATGGACGCGCGTCAAGCCAGGACGAGCCTGCGTGACTGGCAGCGCTGGACGGCGCCTCTGCGGCGCAACCTGCCGGGCAAGCTTGCGGCCCTCGCGGTCGCGTTCGTGCTCTGGCTCTTCGTCAACGCCGGCAAGCGCGAGACCGAGGTGCTGCAGTTCCCGATCGAGTTCCGCAACATCCCCGAGCATTCGGTCCTCGTGACCCGCGAGCGCATCGACACGGTGGCGGTGAAGCTGAACGGCCCGGGCGCGCTCCTCGCGTCGGTCGACGGCCGGCGGGCACCGATCATCATCGATCTCTCCGGCATCGAGCTCGGCGCCGAGATGCGGCTCAAGATCCGCGACGAGATGATCCGCGTGCCGCGCGGCGTGCGCGTCGTCGACATCGAGCCGGCGCGCATCCCGGTGCGGCTCGAGGAGATCCGCCTCGCCACGGTGCCGGTCCGGCTCGCGCGCAACGGCGAGCCCGCCGACGGCTACAAGGTCGACACGGTGCGGCTCACCCCGTCGACGGCCGTCGTGAGCGGCCCGGCGAGCGTGGTGAATGGTCTACAATCCATCGAGACGGAGCCCCTCGACATCAACGGGGTGACCACCACGGTGCAGCGGCCGGTCGCGCTCGTGCGCGGCGAGCACCTGCTCGCGGTCACGCCCGAGCGGGTGATGGCCCAAGTCGTCGTCGAACCGATCCGCCTGACGCGCGAGCTGCGGCGCGTCGCGGTCGACGTGCGCAATACGGAACACCCCTTTCAGCTCAGGCCGTCGCATGTCAATCTGACGATTCGAGGTCCGGAGCGGACGGTGCAGAGCCTGGAGCTCGATCCCGGCAGCGTCTACGTCGACGCCGCACAGCTCGGGGTCGGGGAGCACCCGGTCGAGCCGACGGTGGCCCTTCCGGCCGGCGTCGAGCTCGTGAAGAGCGAGCCGCCTTCGGTCATCCTGGAGATCTTCGAGCGAAAGGGAGCGCGTCCATGACGACCGCGAGCACGAGGAACGGCGACGGCGGAAACGGCCGGACGCGGCAACTCTTCGGCACCGACGGCGTCCGCGGGGTCGCCAACGTCGAGCCGATGACGTCGGAGACGGCGCTCCGGCTCGGGCGCGCGGTCGCCTACGTCTTCCGGCGCGCTGCCGGGCGGCGGCACAAGATCATCATCGGCAAGGACACGCGCGTCTCCGGCTACATGCTGGAGACGGCGATGGCGTCGGGTATCTGCTCGATGGGCGTCGACGTCCTGCTGGTCGGGCCGCTGCCGACGCCGGGGATCGCCTTCCTCACGCGCAGCCTGCGCGCCGACGCCGGCGCCGTGATCTCGGCGTCGCACAACCCGTTCCAGGACAACGGCATCAAGTTCTTCTCGAACCGAGGGTTCAAGCTGCCGGACGACGTCGAGCTCGAGATCGAGCGCCTCGTCCTCGACACCGACATCGACCACCTGCGGCCGACCGCGAGCGAGATCGGCAAGGCGTTTCGCGTCGACGACGCCCTCGGCCGCTACAACGTCTTCGTGAAGAACACCTTCCCGCGCGATCTGACGCTCGACGGCTTGCGCGTCGTCGTCGATTGCGCGAACGGTGCCGCTTACAAGGTCGCGCCCGAGGTGCTCGCCGAGCTCGGCGCGTCGGTGTCGACGATCGGCTGCGATCCCGACGGCGAGAACATCAACCGCGACTGCGGCGCCACCGCGCCGGCGGCGCTGCAGGCGGCGGTGATCGAGGAGCGCGCCCACGTCGGCGTCGCGCTCGACGGCGACGGCGACCGCTGCCTCTTCGTCGACGAGTGCGGCCAGCTCGTCGACGGCGACGCGGTGCTGGCGATCGCGGCGCGCGACATGATGGAGCAGGGACGTCTCGCCGGCCGGACGCTCGTCACGACGCACATGAGCAATTTCGGCCTCGAGCTGGCGATGCGCGACATGGGCATCACGACCGTGAAGACCCAGGTCGGCGATCGTTACGTGCTCGAGGAGATGCTGCGCGGCAACTACAATCTCGGCGGCGAGCAGTCGGGCCACGCGATCTTCTTGGATCACGCGACGACCGGCGACGGCCTCATCACGGCGCTGGTCGTGCTCGGCATCATGCGCTCCCGTCAGGTGCCGCTCTCGACGCTCGCCAGCATGATGCGCAAGTTCCCGCAGGTGCTGGTGAACGTGCCGGTGCGCGAGAAGCGCGACCTCGACGAGGTGCCGTCGGTGCAGAGCGCCGTCGCGTCCGTGGAGCGGGCCCTCGGCGGCCGCGGGCGAGTCTACATCCGCTACTCGGGCACCGAAGCCCTGGCGCGCGTCATGGTCGAGGGCGAGGATCTCGTCCAAGTCGAGGCGCACGCCGCCGACATCGCCGACGCGGTGCGGGCGGCGCTCGGTACGAGCGGCGCCGAGCGGGTCGTCGTCAAAGGCAGCTGACGGCGCGGCGGTGCCCCAGCGCGCCCGCGGCGGCGATGAAGCTCGTCGCGCCGGGCAGCTGCGCATGGTTCGGCTCCGCCATCGTCGCCGCCGTCCGGCGCGTGGCTCGCGTCGAGCGTCGGCCGTCTGATTTGACGTGCCGCGCGGCGAACGCGAGACTTCACCTCCATGATCGTCACCACCGCCGCCGAGATGCGGCGCATCGACGCGCTCACGATCGAGAGCGGCATCCCGTCGGCGACGTTGATGGAGCGCGCCGGCACGGGCGCCGCCGAGGCGCTGCTCGCGCGCTTTCCGCACGTGCGCAAGACGGGCGTCGTCGTCGTCGCCGGCAAGGGCAACAACGGCGGCGACGGCTTCGTCGTCGCGCGCGTGCTGAAGCGCAAGCGCGTGCGCTGCGAGGTAGTCCTCGCGGCGCGCTCTGACGACGTGCGCGACCCGGCGCGCGCCAAGCTCCGCGCGTGGCAGCGCGCCGGCGGCAAGACGACGACGATTACCGCCGACGATCTCGGCCCGTTGCAGCGCGCGCTCGCGCGGGCCGGCTGCGTCGTCGACGCGCTCTTCGGTACCGGCTTGACGGGCGAGATGACCGGCCTTCCTGCGGAGGCGATCACGCTGGTGAACGCGAGCGGCCTGCCGACCGTCGCGCTCGACATTCCGTCGGGTCTGGATTCCGACCGCGGCGCGGCGCTCGGTGTCGCGATCGAGGCCGAGCTCACCGTCGCATTCGCGGCGCCGAAGATCGGCACGATCGTGTATCCCGGCGCGCGCTACACGGGTGAGCTCGTCGTCGTCGACATCGGCATCCCCGATGACGTGATCGCGGCGGTCGCGCCGATGACGGAGGCAATCCTCGTTGCCGATGCGGGCGCGCTCGTGCGGCCGCGCGATCCGGAATCGCACAAAGGGACGAACGGGCACGTCGTCGTGATCGCTGGCGGGCGTGGGAAGACCGGCGCCGTCGTCCTCGCGAGCCGGGCCGCCGCCCGGGCCGGTGCCGGGCTCGTGACCGCCGGCGTGCCGGCGAGCGAGCAAGAGAGCGTCGCGACGCGGCTCCTCGAGGAGATGACGGCACCGCTTCCCGACGACGGCGTGGGCACGTTTGCGTTCACGTCGCGCGACGACAGAGGGGTGCGCGCGGGCGCCGCTCAGCCCAGCACCCCAGGCGCAGACGCGTACGCCGCGCTCCTCGACGGAAAGCGGGCGCTCGTGACCGGCCCGGGCATGGGCGTATCGCCGGCGACCGAGCAACTGGTCGCGTGGATCGTCACGCATGCCCCGCTCCCGGCGGTCATCGACGCCGACGCGCTGAACTGTCTCGCCGCTCGGCCGCCGCAGGGCGCCTGGGGGACACAAGAGCGGCCGCGCATCCTGACGCCGCATCCCGGCGAGATGGCACGCCTCATGGGCGTCGACGGTGCGGCGGTGCAGGCGGATCGCGTCGGCATGGCACGCCGTCTCGCCGCCGAGCGCGGCGTGATCGTGGTGCTGAAAGGTGCCCGCACCGTCATCGCCGAGCCCGACGGGCACGTTGCCATCAACTGCTCGGGCAATCCCGGGCTCGGCAGCGGCGGCACCGGCGACGTCCTCGCGGGCATGCTCGGCGGCCTCTTGGCGCAAGGATACCCGGCCGCCGACGCCGCGCGCCTCGGGGTCTTCCTGCACGGCTACGCCGCCGATCGCGTCGCCGCTCGCCGCGGCATGGTCGGGCTTCTCGCGTCCGACGTCATCGAGGAGCTTCCAGCGGCGACCGCGGCGCTCGCGCCCTGAGTCACGTCGCGATCGCGCCGTCAGCTCGCGCGGCTGTCACTGGATCGCGCATGCGCTCTCGCATCCGCCGGCCACACGAGTGGCATAGTCGGCTTCGCCGTGTGCGGCGTAGTGTCGCAAATACGACGGCGCTCGCGTGTCAGGCCGCCGAGTCCCGGACGTACTCGCGTGGAATCGTTCATGCCGCCCGAGCCGCGCACCGGAACGTCTGGCATAGGCATTGCTCTTTCGCGACCGCACATGCACCGCACGCCGCACGGGTCGAGCTCTGCGCGAGACGTCGCCGACGACGTCATCACCACACTCGCGCTTGCGTTGCAGGCTCGTCGCGCCGCCGCGCTGATCCGCTACGCCGACGGCGCGGAGTGTCACGCGATCGCATCCCTCGGCTTCTCCGACGACGAGCGCCAGCACCTGTGCCGGTCGCTGACGATCGGCGACGACCCCACGAGGGCAGGCGCGCGTGCGTACTGGGATCGCCTCGCCGCCGCGGGGCGGCCACTGTATGTGACGCCGACGGCGGGTGACGCGGCCGGGGTCGGGCAGCTGGTCGGTGACGTTCTCCCGCATCTCGCCACGCCGCTCATCGCGAGCGACGGCACGCTCCTCGGCGTCATCGTGATCGACGCGACGGCGCTGCGGGACGACGCGGGCCTTCTTGCCGAGAAAATGGGCCGCATTGCCGCGGTGGCGATCGAGCAGACGCGTCTTGCGGAGACGCGCGGCTCGGAGCTCATGCGCAGCGCCGTCCTCTTCGAGATCATGCGCGAGGTCCATCGGCCGGTCGAGCTGCCCGCCGTGCTGGCGGCCTTCTGCCGCCAGACCGCCGAGGCTTTTGGTGCACGTCAGGTGACGGTCTACTTCCACAGCCGCCGTCATCGCGGGTCGCTCCCGATCGCCGACTATGGCACCCCGCCGCAGGTCGCCGAGCGGTTCGTTGGGGCGCGCTTCTTGAAAGGCACGGTGCCGCACGAAGACGAGGTGCAAGCGGGGCAGATCGTCGTCATCCGCCGTGATCAAACTACCGCAACGGACGACCTCCTGCTTCTCGACGCGACCGAGGTCGAGGTCTTGGTGTTCGTGCCGCTGCGTGAACAGGACGGCACGGTCCGCGGCCTGATCTCGGTGGGGTTCGCCGAACCACGCGAGTTCGCCGCCGCCGAGCTCGACGCGCTCGAGACAGTCGGCCGCCACGCGGCAATGGCGGTCGAGCGCGCGCGCTTCCTCGACCGGCTCGCGAAGTCGGCGCAGTTCCGCGCCGCGGTCAGCGCGCTCGCGATCGAGCTCAATGCGGCGACGACGCGCAGCGAGACGCTGCAGCTGCTGTTTACGCGCGGCTGCGAGGTGTTCGGCGTCGACTCGGCAGCGTTGTTCGCCGCCGCCGGTGACGATCTGATCGCCACGGCGACGCATGGGACGCTCGCGTCGCTCGGAGAGCTCGTGCTGCCGATTGCCGGAGACGAGCCCGTGCCGCGCGCGTTCCGCACGCGTGAGGTCGTCTTCGAAAACGACCGGCCGCGGAACGACGACGCGCCGCTGCTCGATCGCATGCGCTCGATGCTGGCGATCCCACTCGTCGACACCCACGGCTCGACGGGCGTCATCGTATTCGGGGCGCTCCGGCCGCGGGTCTTTCGCCCGCACCTCGTCGAGGAAGCCCCTGTCCTCGGCGCGCTCGCGGGTGCCGTGCTGCGAAACCTCGAGCTCATGGGACAGCTCCACGACACCAATCAGCGGCTGTCGCGCGTCTCGGCACTCAAGGATCAGTTCCTCGCCAACGTCTCGCACGATCTCCGCACACCGCTCAACGTGATCATCGGGTTCGCGCAGCTCGCGCTCGAGGACACGTTCGGCGAGCCGCCGGCGGAGCTGCGCGAGATCTTGGGTCGCATGCAGGCGAGCGCGCGCCAGCAGTTCACGCTCGTCCAGGACCTGCTCGACGTCTCGCGCCTCGAGCTGAACGGGCTCACCGTGAAGTCCGTGCCGACGGCGCTCGCGCCATTGTTCGCGGACATGGAGTTCCTCGCGACGAGCCTGGTGCGCCAGAAGCCGGTGCGCGTCGCGGTCGAGGTGCCGCCCGACGACGTGTGGGTGCACGCCGATCCTGACCGCCTGCGCCAGATTCTCACCAACCTCCTGGCGAACGCCGCGAAGTTCACGGACGGCGGTACGATCGCGCTACGCGCCGTCGTCACGCCGGAGCGCGTGCGCATCGACGTCACGGACAGCGGCATCGGCATCCCCGAGACCGATCTCGACGCGATCTTCGAACCGTTCCGTCAGGTCGAGGGTGAGCGCGCGGCGCTGGGAACCGGCCTCGGCCTCGCGATCGCGAAGCGCCTCGCAACGTTGATGCAGGGCTCGCTCTCGGTCCGCAGCGTCCTCGGACGGGGATCGACGTTCACCGTCGAGCTCGCGGCCGTGCGCCCGTCCGCGGCGGCGGAAGGGGCGTCGACGTTCCACGACGCGACCGACGCCACGCCCGCGCTCGAGCGCGTCGCCCGCGCCTGACGGGCGTCGCCCGACCGACTGCGCCTCGAAGACGCGCGCGTCGTCGGCGACATAGACGAGTGGCAGGGGGATCGTACTCGACGCGGGTCCCGTCGCGTCCGTCCGCATGCGCCGCTCTTGACGCTGATCGGAGATCGTTATGTGAGCGACGAGTGATGGCGGATCGCGATAATACGAAAACGCCGCGCGTGGCGAAAGCAGGGGAAGAAGGGCGCATTGCGATCGTGAGCGCGTCGGCGGACGAGACGGAGGCGATCGCCGCACGCCTCGGGTGCGCGGCTGCCGCGGGCGATGTCATCGGCCTCGTCGGCGAGCTCGGTGCCGGAAAGACCGCGTTCGTCCGCGGCCTCGCGGCCGGCCTCGGGGTCGCGCCCGGCGACGTCGCGAGCCCGACGTTCACCATGGTTGCCGAGTACCGCGGCCGGCTGCCGCTCTTCCACATCGACCTCTACCGCCTGACCCCGGGCGAGGCGGACATCGGGGCGCTGCGCGAGTACGCGGCAGCGACCGGCGTCACGGCCGTCGAGTGGTTCGATCGGCTCGCCCCCGGCACCCTGGATGCCTGCCTTCGGGTTCGGATAGACTACGCGGAGCCGGGGCGACGCCTCACGTTCGAGGGGGCGGGGGAGCGCGCCACGCGACTCCTCGCCGCAGTCCCGGCCGCGTCTAGGTGAGCTTGATCGTTCAAAAATATGGCGGGACGTCGGTCGGCGACGTCGCCCGCATCCACAACGTCGCGGCGCGCGTGGCGGCGTGCCGCGCCCGGGGTGACGACCTGGTCGTCGTCGTGTCCGCGATGGCGGGGGAGACGAACCGCCTTCTCGGACTTGCCGCCGAGATGTGCTCCGACGCCGACGAGCGCGAGAAGGACGTGCTCGTCGCGACCGGAGAGCAAGTGACCGTCGCCTTGCTGGCGATCGCCCTCAAGGCCGCCGGCTGCCCGGCGGTCTCGTTTCTCGGCCACCAGGTGCGGATCGCGACCGACAGCGCGTTCGGGAAGGCACGGATCACGAGCATCGACGACTCCCGGATCGGCGCCGCGCTCGCCGCCGGCAAAGTCGTCGTCGTCGCCGGGTTTCAGGGCGTCGACGCCGACGACAACATGCTCGCGGCGGCGATGCACGCCGACGGCTGCGAGATCTACACCGACGTCGAGGGCGTCTTCACCAGCGATCCGCGCATTTGCCCGCACGCGCGCAAGCTCGAGCGGATCTCCTACGACGAGATGCTGGAGCTTGCGAGCCTCGGCGCGAAGGTGCTGCAGATCCGCTCGGTCGAGTTCGCCAAGCGCTACGGCGTGCCGCTACACGTGCGGTCGACGTTCACCGATACGGAAGGCACGCGGGTCGTCGAGGAGGAAGCGAGCATGGAGGACGTCCTGGTCTCGGGAGTCACTTACGACCGCGACGAGGCGAAGATCACGCTGGTGCGCGTCCCCGATCAGCCGGGGCTGGCGGCGCGTGTCTTCGGGCCGATCGCCGACGCGAACATCAGCGTCGACATGATCATTCAGAACGCCAGCGCCGACGGCACGACGGACCTCACGTTCACCGTGCCGAAAGCCGACTTCCGCCGCGCGCTCGGTCTCGTCGAAGCGCACGCGCGCGACCTCGGCGCAACCGGCGTCCGCACCGACGCCGACGTCGCGAAGGTGTCCATCGTCGGTCTCGGGATGCGCAGTCACGCCGGCGTCGCGGCCAAGATGTTTCGCGCGCTCGCCGACGTCGGTATCAACATCCAGATGATCTCGACCTCGGAGATCAAGACCTCGGTCGTGGTCGACGCCAAGTACGTCGAGCTCGCAGTGCGCGTCCTGCACGACGCGTTCCTCGGCGGCGGGGAGGGGCGCGGGTGAGCTCGGCGCGCACGGTGCAGCTCTACGACACGACGCTGCGCGACGGCTGCCAGGGCGAGGACGTCGCGTTCACGCTCGAGGACAAGCTCCGGATCGCGGAGCGTCTCGCGGCCTTCGGTATGCACTACGTCGAGGGCGGCTGGCCGGGCTCGAATCCTCGCGACGCGGCATTCTTCACGGCGGTGCGCGCGCTCCGTCTCGGACGCACGCGCATCGCCGCCTTTGGCTCGACGCGCCGCCCGGGTGTCACCTGCGGCGCCGACCGCAACCTGCGCATGCTCCTCGAAGCCGAGACGCCGGTCGTGACGATCGTCGGCCGCACGTGGGACCTGCCGGTGACACGCGACCTCCGCATCCCGCTCGAGGAGAACATCGAGCTGATCGCCGACACGATCGCGTATCTGAGGTCGCGCGTCGACGAGGTGATCTTCGACGCCGAGCATTTCTTCGACGGGTGGCGTGCCGCGCCCGAGTACGCGCTCGCGTGCATCCGCGCCGCCGCGCAGGCGGGGGCGACCCTCGTCTGTCTCTGTGACACACGCGGCGGCAGCGTTCCCGACCACGTCGGCGCGGCGACGGCCGCCGCGGCTGCGGCGATCACGGCACCGGTCGGGATCCATTGCCACAACGACGCCGACCTCGCCGTCGCCAACTCGCTCGCCGCCGTCGCCGCCGGCGCGGCGCAGGTGCAAGGCACGATCAATGGCATCGGCGAGCGCTGCGGCAACGCCGACCTGTGCTCGATCGTCGCCAATCTCCAGCTGAAGCTCGGCTACGAGTGCGTCGCGCCACAGGCGCTCGCGGAGCTGCAGACGCTCGCGCACTTCATCGACGAGCTCGCGAACCGCGAGCCGGCGAAGAACCAACCGTACGTCGGCCAGTCGGCCTTCGCGCACAAGGGCGGCCTGCACGTCGCGGCGGTGCAGCGCGAGCGGGAGATCTACGAGCACGTCGATCCGGCGCTCGTCGGCAATCGCCAGCGCGTGCTGCTCTCGGATCTCTCCGGGCGCAGCAACCTCGTCTACAAGGCGCGCGAGTTCGGCATCGACGTCGACGGCAAGGATCCCGAGGTGCGCGCGCTCCTCGACGAGCTGAAGGACCTCGAGAGCCGCGGCTACCAGTTCGAGGGCGCCGAGGCGAGCTTCGAGCTACTCATGCAGCGGGCACTGCACGGCTACACGCGCCGCTTTCGGCTCATCGGCTTCCGCGTGATCGACGAGAAGCGCGTCGAGCGCGAGCCCTCGATGTCCGAGGCAACGATCATGCTCGAAGGCCCCGACGGCGCGACCGAGCACACGGCCGCGAGCGGCAAGGGCCCCGTCGAGGCGCTCGACCGCGCGCTGCGGAAGGCGCTCATCAAGTTCTTTCCCGAGATCGACGAGGTGACGCTCCTCGACTTCAAGGTCCGCGTCCTCGGCTCCGACGGCGGCACCGGCGCCGTCGTGCGGGTGCTCATCGAATCCGGCGACGCGCACGATCGCTGGGGCACCGTCGGCGTCTCGTCGAACTTGGTCGAGGCGAGCTGGCAGGCGCTCGTCGACTCGCTCGACTACAAGCTCTACAAGGACGGCCGCGCGCGTGCCGCCGCGGCGCGAAAGGCGTCGAGCGCCGCGGCGCCCGAGCACGATGCCGCGACGAGCGCCGCACGCGGCGGCGGCGAGAGCTGATGGCGAGCGCGACCTGGGAGCATCTCAAGGAGGACGTCGAGGTCGTCTTCGAGCGCGACCCCGCGGCGCGCTCGCGCCTCGAGGTGGTGCTGACGTATCCCGGCGTGCACGCGCTCATGCTGTATCGCGTGGCGAACTGGCTCTGGCGTCGCGGCGTCAAGCTCCCGGCGCGGATCGTCAGCTACTTGAGCCGCTTCTTGACCGGCATCGACATCCACCCCGCGGCGACGATCGGCCGGCGCGTCTTCATCGATCACGGCATGGGGGTCGTGATCGGCGAGACGACGGAGATCGGTGACGACGTCACGCTGTACCAGGGCGTCACGCTCGGCGGGACGAGCACCCACAAGGGCAAGCGCCATCCGACGATCGAGGACTTCGTCGTCATCACGACCGGGGCGACCGTGCTCGGGCCGGTGACCGTCGGCCACGGCAGCCGCATCGGCGCCGGCTCGGTCGTGATCCATTCCGTGCCGCCGAACTCGACGGTCGTCGGGATTCCCGGCCGCGTCGTGCGCGGCGACGGCGCGCACGGCGGCAACCTCGAGCTGATCGACCTCGATCACGGCGATCTGCCCGATCCGGTCGCGCGGGCGATCTCGGTGCTGGTCGAGCACGTCGAGAAGCTCGAGCGCAAGCTCGACGAGCTCGCCGCGCGCCTCGGCAGCGCCGAGGAGCGGCGCCAGGAAGAGGATGAGGACCTCCGGCGCGTGAAGGCGTTCCTGAGCGAAGGATGAGCGCGCCGCGATGAGGTCGGTGTATCTCGACTATGCCGCCGGCGCACCGCTCCGTCCGGCTGCGGCGAGCGTCCTCGGCGACGCGCTCGCCCGCGGGGTCGGCAACGCGTCGAGCGTGCATTGGGCGGGTGCGCGCGCCCGCGCGCTCCTGGAGGGCGCACGTGAGGAGATGGCGGCCGCGATCGGCGCGCGTCCCCTCGAGGTGGTCTTCACGAGCGGCGCGACCGAGGCGAACAACCTCGCGCTCGCCGGCATCGCCGCGGCCGCGGCGCGACGCCTGCGGATCGCGGTTCCCGCGACCGAGCACGCGTCCGTTCTGCGGACGGCGGAGGCGCTCGCGCGCGCCGGTCACGACGTGCGCGTATTGCCGGCCGGTACCGACGGACGGACCGACCCCGACGCCGTCACCGCGGCGGCGCCGGACCTGCTCGCGGTCGCGCTGGTGAACGCCGAGACGGGCGTGATCCAGGACTGCGCGGCGCTCACGGCGGCGGCGCGGCGGTCGGGCGCGCGCGTGCACCTCGATGCCGCGCAGGCCGCGGCCGTGCTGCCGCTCGACGTGGCAGACCTGGACTGCGATCTGCTGACGCTCTCCGCGCACAAGGTCGGCGGTCCCGCCGGTGCCGGCGCGCTCTACGTCCGCGGCGGCGTCGCGCTCGCGCCGCTGCATCACGGTGGCGCGCAGGAGCGCGGTCTCCGCCCGGGCACGGAGAACGTCGCCGCGCTCGCGGCCTTCGCGGCCGCTCTCGGAGCGGTGGGCGCCTCGCTGCCGGAGGAGGCGACGCGTCTCAGGGCGCTCACCGCGCGTCTGCGGGAGGCGATCGCCGCGCTCGCGCCCGAGTCCCGAGTCGCCGGCGACACGGCCGGCGAGGGGATTGGCGCTATGCGTGGCCGCGCGGCGGTCGCGGCGCACGGCGCGCGCGCTCCCCACATCCTCGACGTCGTCTTTCCCGACCTCGCCGGCGAGAGCCTCGTGACCGCGCTCGACCTCGAAGGGATCGCGGTCTCCGCCGGCTCCGCGTGCGCCGCCGGCGCGAGCGAGCCGTCGCACGTGCTGCAAGCGATGGGCTGGGACCGCGCCGCGGCGGCACGCGCCGTCCGCTTCAGCGTCGGGTGGGCGAGCAGCACGGCGGACGTCGACGCGGTCGCCGACGTGCTGCCGCGCATTCTCGCGCGCGCCGGCGCGCGGCGCGGGGAGGCGGCATGGCCGGCGCACGCGTCGTAGTCGCGATGAGCGGCGGCGTCGACAGCTCCGTCGCCGCCGCCCTCTTGCGCGACGCCGGCTACGACGTGATCGGCGTCTCGATGCTACTGGCGTCCGAGCCGGCGGCGACCGTACGCGCGGGGCAGGGCTGCTGCTCGCTCGAGGATTTTCGCGACGCGCGCCAGGTCGCGGTGCGGCTCGGGGTGCCGTACTACGTGTGGAATCTCGCCGACGCGTTTCGCGCCAAGGTGCAAGACGTCTTCGTCCGCGAGTACCTGCGCGGCCGGACGCCGAATCCGTGCGTGCTCTGCAACCAGGACCTCAAGTTCGACGAGCTCTGGCGCCGCGCCGGCGCCCTGGGCGCCGATTTCGTCGCGACCGGGCACTACGCGCGCATCGCGAGCGGTGCCGACGGCCGGCCGCGCCTGCTGCGGGCGCGCGACACCGCCAAGGACCAGTCGTACTTTCTCTTCGGCCTCACGGCGGCGCAGCTCGCGCGCACGCTCTTTCCGCTCGGCGAGCTCACGAAAGACGAGGTGCGCGCGGTCGCGCGCCGTCTCGGCCTGCCCGTCGCCGACAAGCCGGAGAGCCAGGAGATCTGCTTCGTCCCCGACCGTGACTACGCGCGCTTCGTGGAAAGGCGCGCCGCCGTGCTTCCGCCCGCAGGCGACGTCGTCGACGAGGACGGCCGGGCCGTGGCGTCCCATGCGGGGATTCACCGGTTCACGATCGGGCAGCGCCGTGGGCTCGGCCTCGCCGGCGGGCCGCCCCGGTACGTGACCGCGATCGACGCCGAGCGCGCGACGGTACACGTCGGCGGCCGCGCGGCGCTCGACGCCGCGGGGCTCATTGCCGAGGACGTGCGCTGGATCGCCGCGCCGGTCGTGGAAGCCGCGGTCCGGATTCGCCATCGCCATACGCCGGTCGCGGCGCGTCTGCGCGCGCTCGACGACGGGCGCATCGAGGTGCGCTTCCGGTCGCCGGTCGCCGCGGTGACGCCGGGACAGGCGGCGGTCTTCTATGACGGCGACGAGGTCGTCGGCGGCGGCTGGATCGCCGCCGCCATTCCGGCGTCGCCGAGCGCGACCGAGCGGACAGGGGCGGACGCGTGCGGGGGCGAGGCGTGAGCCACGTCATCGAGGAACGCCTCGCGTACGAGTTTCGCAAACCCGACCTCCTCGACACCGCCCTCACGCATCGCTCGCTCGCACCGACCGGCGGCACGCGCAACAACGAGAAGCTCGAGTTCCTCGGCGACGCCGTCCTCGATTTGGTCATCAGCGATCTCTTGATGCGGGCGTTTCCGCGCCATCAAGAAGGCGATCTCTCCAAGCTGCGCGCGTCCCTGGTCAACGCGCGCGTACTCGCGGACAAGGCGCGCGGCCTCGGTCTCGGCGAGGCGCTGCACCTCGGCAAAGGCGAGGAGAAGAGCGGCGGGCGCGAGAAGGAGTCGATTCTCGCGGCGGCGTACGAGGCCCTGCTCGGCGCCATTTATCTCGACCGGGGATTCGTGGCGGCGCGGCGTGTGCTGGCGCGGCAGTTCGCCGCGGATCTACAGCAGCGCGCGACCGGCGCAGTGGAGGACTGCAAGACGCGCCTCCAAGAGATCACCCAACGGATCTTCAAGACTACGCCCACGTACACGCTCGTCCGCGAGACCGGGCCGGATCATGCCAAGCACTTCGTCAGTCAGATCTCGGTCGGCGAGCGGACGTTCGGGCGCGGCGAGGGACGGAGCAAGAAGAGCGCGGAGCAGGCCGCGGCGATGGAGGCGCTGCACGCGCTCCAAGTCGAAGCGGCGGCCCTGACGCCGGCGAAAACGGCACGCAGCGAGGCGAGTGTGCGGCCCGTCCGCAAAGGCGCCTCGGGAACGGGAGGGGAACGATGATCGCGGTACCAGCCATGCGGGTGCGGCAGTTCGGCGTCGACTTCTACCAAGCGGTGCTCACCGGCAGTGACGTCGAGAAGCTGGTGCAGTTCGAGGTGCTCTCGTACGACGCCGGCGTGGTGCCGATGAGCGGCGGATCGGGGAAGAAGCGCAAGGCGGCGATCAACTGGGAGCTCCTCGAGAAGCGCATCGCGCGCAGCGCCGAGGCGTATCAGCGCCCCGTCATCCGCAAGAAGATCGTCGAGCTCATCGACTACTACAACCAGTGCGCCGAGGCGGGAAACCTTCCCGCCGTTCCCGGCGCCGTCCTCCTCGTCGCCGACCGCCGACTCGAGTTCGAGCGCTCGGGCGGTAATCGCGCGCTCGGCATGCTGCAGCTGCCGACCGAGCAGGGCGTCCTGCGCGCCCTGGACGGGCAGCACCGGCTCCTCGCGCTGCACCAGCTCGGCGAGACGCGTCCCATCTCGGACGTACAGGTGCCCGCCGTGATCTTCGATACCCTCGCGCCCGATCAAGCCGTCGAGCTCTTCGTCACGATCAACGCCAAGCACACGAAGCTGAATCCCTCGCATCTCATCAGCCTCGCCGGCCGTCGTCTCTATCCAGACAAGGTCTTGGCCGCTGGCCACGACATCATCCGCGCGCTCTCCGAGGACATGACGTCGCCGCTTCACGGCGACATCAAGCTCTTCGGCGTCGGCCGCGGGAAAGTCGCGCAGGCGCCGCTCGCCGAGGAGCTGCGCAACATCTTCACGTCGGTGCAGGCGCTCAGCGGCCGCGAGGGCGACAGATTCCTCGACAACGCGAAACGCTTCTTCCTGAACTACTTCAAGCAAGTCGAGCGCGTCTTCGACAAGGCGTGGCACGGTCGCAAGTACAGCATCCGCACCGGCATGGCGCTGCGCGCGTTTCTGCGCGTCGTCCCCGACGTCATCGCCGCGATCAAGGCGAACCGCCGCGACCCCGCCGACGCCAACGCCATCCGCGAGGTGATCGCGCCCTGGGGCGAGACGATCGGCGACAGCCGCTTCGAGACCGAAGGGGAGTGGCGCCAGAAGCTCGCCGGCGGCACCAGCAGCACCGTCGATCAGCTTGCCCGCGAGCTGCGCGCCGCCCTCCGTCGCTGACGGCGGCGCAGCGGCTTTGTCTCAGATTGGCGGGGCGGGGTTCCTGCGCCGACGGGGCGTGTTGCTGCTCGTCGTCGCGTCCGTCCCGGCGACACGTAGCGGGGCAACTGACGCGCCGACACGATTCCACCGCTCGCAAGCAGCGGGCGGGGCAGCTACCATTGCGGGCGATGTCGGCGACCACCCCCAGCTGCGACCGCCATGACGCGGCGCCCGCCGACTCCGAGTCGGCGCCGACCAGCGTCGCGCCGGCGGAGTCCGGCGCACATCGGACGGCATCCGCCGACCCCGCACTGCACCGCGCGGGGTTCGTGACGCTCGTCGGGCGGCCGAACGTCGGCAAGTCGACGCTGCTGAACCGCCTCGTCGGCACCAAGCTCGCGGCCGTGTCGGCGAAGCCGCAGACGACGCGGAATCGCATCGTCGGCATTCTCACGCGTCCGCAGGCGCAGATCGTGCTCGTCGACACGCCGGGCATCCACGGCGGCAGCACGCCGCTCAATGCGCGCATGGTCGCCGCCGCGCGGCAGTCGCTCGGTGAGGGCGACGTCGCGATGCTCGTCGTCGACGGCGCGACCGGGATCCTGCCCGCCGACCGCGACGTCGCGGCGGAGGTCCGCGCGCGCGCGCGCGTGGTCGCCGTCAACAAGAGCGATGCCGCGACGCAGCAGATGCTGCTCCGGACGTGCGCCGAGGTGGCGCGACTCGTCCCCGACGCGGAGATCGTGCCGGTGAGCGCGCTCACCGGCGACAACGTCGAACGTCTGCTGACGCTCGGGTGAGCGAGCAGAGCGAGCGCTTCCTCGCCGCGGAGATCGTGCGCGAGCAGATCGTCGAGCAGACGCGCGACGAGCTGCCGTACACGACGGCGGTCGTCGTCGACACGTTCCGCGAAGAGCCGGCGCGCAATCTCCTCGTGATCCAGGCGACGATCCTCGTCGAGCGGGCGACGCAGAAGGGCATCGTCATCGGCGAGCGCGGCCGCCGCATCCGCGACGTCGGCCAAGCGGCGCGCCTGCAGCTCGAGGCGATCTTCGGCTGCCGGGTGTTCCTCGAGCTGCACGTCAAGGTCGTGCGCGAATGGAGCAAGGACCCGCGTGTCCTCCGTGAGCTCGGGCTCTAAGCGGCGCACGGCGCGCGCGGCGACTCCCGTGACGGCTTCGGTGCGACGTCACGGTGACGCCGCGGCCGCCAGCGCCTCGCCGTCGCATGACGCCGACGCGTCTGCCACGGCGCTGCCGCGGGTCGCGATCGTCGGGCGGCCGAACGCCGGCAAGTCGACGCTCTTCAATCGCCTGCTGCGGCGTCGGAAGGCGCTCGTCGATCCGACTCCGGGCGTCACGCGCGACGCCAACGAGGCCGTGGCGATCTTCGACGACCGCGCGGTGCTTCTCGTCGACACCGGCGGCTTCGAGGCCGAGGGCGCGGCCGGTCTCGACGTCGCCGTGCGCGAGCGGAGCCTCGCGGCGATCGTCGACGCCGCGCTCGTCGTCTACGTGCTCGACGGCAAGGCCGGGCTCTCCGCGGCGGACGAGGCGGCGGCGCGCGAGCTGCGCCGCCGCGGGGCGCGCGTCGTCTTCGTCGTGAACAAGCTCGACTCGGCGCGCCGGGAAGCGACGGCGGGCGAGCTCTACCGGCTCGGCGCGGCCGATCTCATCACCGTATCCGCCGAGCACGGACACGGCATCGCGGAGCTGATCGAGGCGATTCTCGCGCGTGTGCCCGCAGCCACGGCGCCGGTGGAAGATGCCGCCATCCGCGTCGGCATCATCGGCCGCCCGAACGTCGGCAAGTCGTCGCTCGTGAACCGCCTCCTCGGCTACGCGCGTACCCTCGTCCACGAGCGCGCCGGGACGACCCGCGACGCCGTCGACACGCTGCTCGAGGCGGAGGGCACGCGCTACGTCCTCGTCGACACCGCCGGCTTGCGCCGACGTGCGCGGATTCACGAGCGCGTCGAGAAGCTCACCGCGGCCAAGGCGCTCGAGGTGCTCGGGCGCGCCGACGTTGCCGTCGTCGTGCTCGACGCTGTCGAGGGCGCGACCGACCAGGACATGCGCATCGCCACACGCGCGTGGGAGGAGGGCCGGGGGCTCGTCGTCGTCGTCAACAAGTGGGACCTGCAACGGACGCCGCCGAGGACGTTCGTCGACGCGCTGCGTGCACACTACCCGAGCCTCGCCAGTGTGCCCGTGCTGACACTCTCGGCGCGGACGGGTGCCGGTGTCGACGCACTTCTGCCGGCGGTGAAACGCGTCGCGGCGGCGCATGCGGTCGAGATGCGGACGCCGCGGCTGAACGAGGTGCTCGGGGCGGCGGTCGCAGCGAAGGAGCCGCCCCTCGCGCACGGCCGCCGGCCGAAGCTCTACTACGCGACGCAGGTCGGCCGACGGCCGCCGACGGTCGCGATCTTCACCAACGCGCCCGCCGCCGTGCATCCGAGCTATCAGCGGTATCTGCAGAATCAGATCACCGCGGCGTTCCATCTGGCGGGCACACCCGTGCGCGTACAGTTCCGAGGACGGCGATGACGATGCGCCGCTTGCGGCTCTCGGCATCGCGGCGCTTCGGCGCCGGCGGAGCGCCGCCGATAGCGACCCCCGCGGCGGCGCACCGGCGCAGCTTCCTCGCCGCGGACGTGCGCCTCGTCGCCGGCGGCGTGTGGGCGATACTGCGCGACGCCGGGCGCAAGTTCTACGCCGACGACTGTGCGACGCTCGCCGCCGCGATCTCGTTCTACGCGCTGCTGTCGTTGATCCCGGTGCTGTTTCTCATCGTCGCGATCCTCGGCTATGTCCTCGGCTCATCGCAGGACACGTTCAACGCGGTGCTCGCATGGGCGCGCGAGTTCATTCCGCACTTGAGCGACGACTTCACCCGCAACCTGCAGTGGGTCGTCGCCAACCGCGGCCGCCTCTCGTGGCTCGGGCTCGGCAGCTTGATCATCGCCTCGGGGCTGGTGTTCCACGCGACCGAGTTCGCGCTCGATCGCCTCTTCGCCGTCGGCAAGCGTCGCAGCTTCGTGCGCTCGCGCCTCTTGTCGATGGGCGTCGTCGTGACGATGGGCCTCGTGCTGCTCTTCTCGTTCTACGTCGGCGTGATTTTCCACGCGCTGAACGTCGACCCGAACGTGACCGGCGGTCGCTTCGTGCTGCAGCTCGCGCGCGGCTTGCGCATCCAATACCTCGCCTCGGTCATGTTGGTGGTCGTGTCGTTCACGCTGGCGCTGCGCGTCTTCCCGCACGCGCGCGTCGGCTGGCGTGAGGCGCTCCTCGGCGCCTCCGTCGGTACCGCGCTGTGGGAGGTCGCGCGCCGCTTCTTCCTCTGGTACCTGGCGAACCTCGCGCAATTCTACGTCGTGTACGGCTCGCTCGGCGCGCTCGTCGCCGTCATGGTGTGGATCTACATGTCGGCGACGATCTTCCTCTACGCCGCCGAGTGCGTCGTGCTCCTCGGCCGCCGCGCGCAGTAACCCGCATCGTAGCGACACGCGGCGGATCGATGTCAACGCCGATCCACGAACGTACAATGTACATTAGCGAGAAGAAGAGTGCGCGCCCGCGGCGGCGACCGGTCGTGGAATGGATGGATCGTGCCGTGGAGAGCGGCAACTGGACCTGGAGCTGGACGGCGAGAGGTCTGCGCTTTTCGCGCCGAAAGCCGCGTCGTCTTTGTGGGGTCCAACGGAAGCGTCGAGATCTAAGATGGGCGCGACAGAACGGCTACGCTGCGCTGTCAGGCGACGGGTCTCTGCAGTATGCGACTGACGGCTCGGCCTAGATCGTCGTAGTCGGCGCCACGGGCGGTGCGCCATCCGACGTAGCCATCGGGTCTCACCAGCACGGCGCCGCTCGGCGCGATGCCGAAGCGCTCGAAGAACACGCCATCGCGATCTTCGAGGCCGGCGGAGCCGATGCCGTAGCACGCCAGGGGAACGCCGAGCGCCGCGCCCGCACGTCGCGCCGCCTCGTGCCACGAGGTCTCGCCCGCGCCCGTCAGGACCGTGAACCCGGGCCCGAAGAGGTCGAGCGTCGAGAGGGCCTCGTCGCCGCGGCCGAGCCAGACGTGCGGCGCCCGTGAGCCGGGTCGCGCCGTCGGAACGTAGTCGGAGTACGGATCGGCGACCTCGGGGAGCGCGGTGCCGTCGGGGACGACGGCGGTCGACTCGTAGGCGCAGCCGAACTCGATGCCGAGATGATTGCCGTAGCGCCGCGCCGCCGTGACGACGTCGCCGGTGCTCATCGAGTTCTCGACCCCGGCGAGGGAGGCGAGCGCGATCTGCTGCACGTGGCGGTGGTTCTGCAGCGATTGCGCGACCGTCCAGCGCGATACCGGCTGCCGCTCCGTGGTGTACGTCTCGAGGAGACCTGGGCCGGCCCTTCCGTCGAGGAGCAACGCCAGCTTCCACATCGCGTTGTGCATGCCCTGGATGCCGGTGTTGACGCCGAGTCCGCCGGTCGGCGGAAACTGGTGCGCCGCGTCGCCGACGAGGACGACACGCCCCTGCACGAACGTCGCGGCGACGGTGGCGTTCATCTGCCAGCGGCCGACCGAGAGCACCTCGGGGTCGATGTCCGGCACGCCGACGGCGCCGCGGATCCACTGCCGGCAGCGCTCTCTCGTGAAGATCTCGGGGCTCCACTCGGCGGCGGAGACGGCGATCTGGCAGAGCCAGCGCCCGCGACCGTCGAGCGGCTGCAGGACCCCGGCGGCGTTCGGATTGGCGACGAAGAGGAGCACGCCGCGGCGCGTGCCGACCCAGCGCTCGACATCCGCACGAAAGTAGCAGTTCACGAAATGATGCAGGCCCTTGTCGCCCTCGAGCTCGATGCCCAGGGCATCGCGAACGGTGCTGTCGACGCCGTCGGCGGCGACCAATGCCGCGCCGGAGAGGACGCGCGTCTCTCCGGACGCGAGATCGGTCACCTCGATGGCGACGCCGTCGTCACTCGCCCGCTGTCCACGCAGCACGCGGAGCGCGCGGCAGCCGAAGCGGAGATCGACGAGCCCGCTCGCACGGGCGGCGTCGAAGTAGATCTGCTCCATCAGGTCCTGCGACGACATGATCGGCAGCGCCGGGCTCACCTCGGGCCCCGGACCGACGAAGCCCGCGGAGTCGATCCGCCCCACCTCCTCGCCGACCACGCTGCGGAGAAAGCGGATCGGACTCTTCCAATCGTCGGCGCTGTCGATGCCGCGCAGCCGCTCGTACACGGTGCGTCCCCAGCCGCGCGCGATCTCCATCGTGCGCGTGTTCACGTTGCGCGTCTTCGGGTGCCAGGACGTCGTCTCGCGCTGCTCCACGACGACGGAGCGCACGCCGAAGCGGGTGAGCTCGAGCGCGGTGGCGAGGCCGACGGGACCGCCGCCGACGATGATGACGGGCTCGGCGGCCATCGGACTCAGGGGAGCGACTCGAGGAAGTCGAGGAGGGCGCGGTTGAAGGCGTCCGGTTGCTCGAGGTTCGCGAGGTGCGCGGCCGACTTCAGGATCACGAGCGTCGATCCTCCGATGCGCTCGTGCATCGCCCGCGACGCTGCGACGGGCGTGCCGGGATCGTCCTCGCCGACGAGGATCAGCGTCGGGATCGCGATCGCGCGCAAGCGCTCCGTGAGATCGAGCGGCTTGATGGCGTGGCAGCATCCCGCGTAGCCCGCGGTCGGCGTCGCGCGGATCATCGCACGCACCGGCTCGACGACGTCCGGGCGGGTGGCGCGGAACGGCTCCGTGAACCAGCGGGCGATCGTCGGCTCGACGAGCGGCTCCATGCCTCGCGTCTCCGCGATGCGGACCCGGTCGTCCCACGTCGCGCGCGCCTCGTCGGGAATGCGGCTCGCCGTGTCGCAGAGCGCGAGGCTCGCGAAGAGCCCGGGCGACTCGAGCGCGAGCGTCTGGCCGATCATCCCGCCCATCGAGACGCCGACCCAGTGCGTGCGCGCGATGCCGAGCGTGGCGAGCAGCGCACGCGCGTCGGCGGCGAGCTGTCCGAGGCTGTAGGCGCCCTGCGGCGCGTCCGTCTGGCCGTGCCCGCGCGTATCGTAGCGCAGCACGCGGAACCTCGTGCGCAGCGCCGCGGCGGTCGGATCGAACATCGCGAGATTGGTCGCGAGCGAATGGCTCATCGTGACGACCGGCGCCTGCGGAGGGCCCGCGAGCTCGTAGTGTACCGAAATGCCGTTCACCGTAGTTTTCATGCGACGATCACCGTTCGCCATCATTGGTTCTCGGCTTCGGACCCGTTCGGTGGCCGCGCCATGCGCGAGGAGATGCCGAGAAGTCGCAGTCCCGCCGCCCAGACGACCGTGTTCACCACCACGTACGCAAACGGCAAAAGGACCCATTCGACGAACGCCGGTGGGCCGTTGCCCGATGAAAGGACGGCCGCCAAGATCCACACGACGACGAGGCCGGGAGCGCCGACCGCGATGAAGGGCCCTTCTACTTCGAGCACCATCTTGAGAAGCAGAGCCGTCGTGGAGATCAGTGCGCCCAGGACGAGCGGCTTCGAGACATCGATGCGTGTGGCCATCATCGCAGTCCAGCAGCGCGATACTCGCCGGCGACGCGCGCATAGTTCGCCGCCTGCGTGACGATCGACGTCCGCTCGGCGTCGTTGAGCGTGCGCACCGCTTTGCCCGGACTACCGACGACGAGCTGACCGGGCGCGACTCGCGTCCCGGGCGTGAGGAGCGCACCGGCGGCGACGAGACACTCGCTCCCGACCTCGACGCCGTCGAGCAGGATCGCGCCCATGCCGATCAGCGTGCGGTCACCGATGGTGCAGCCGTGGACGATCGCGCCGTGGCCGATCGTCACGTCGTCCCCGACGTTCGTCGGCGCCCGCGCGGTGAAGACGTGGATGGTCACGGTGTCCTGGACGTTGGTGCGCCGCCCGATGCGGATCGCGTTCACGTCGCCGCGCACGACGGCGTGAAACCACACACTCGTCTCGGCCCCGATCACGACGTCGCCGATCACCACCGCACTCTCCATGACGTATGCCGACGGATCGATCACCGGCGTCGCGCCACGAAATGGGGCAATCATCGCCCGCTGGCTAGCACGCGCGCGCCCGGCGATGCCACCGCGCGCTTGTGCTCCCGACGAGCTTCTGTTATTCAAAAACATGGACGGTCAGACTACTTCACGACGCACCGTAAGACACTCGATTGAAGGCCCCGTTCGCCGCGCGCGACGGGGCTTTTGTGCTTCTGGAGGTCGTCATGGATGTGCGTGAGCTCGCCGAGGGACTCACCTTCGACGACGTGCTGCTCGTGCCGGCGGCGAGCGCGGTCGTGCCGCGCGACGCCGACGTCTCGACGCGTCTGTCGCGACGGATCCGTCTGAACATCCCGCTCGTGTCGGCGGCGATGGACACCGTCACCGAGGCGCGCATGGCGATCGCGATCGCGCAAGAGGGCGGGATCGGCTTCGTCCACCGGAACATGCCGATCGCGACGCAGGCGGGCGAGGTCGAGAAGGTGAAGAAGTCGGAGAGCGGCATGATCTCCGACCCGGTGACGGTGAGCCCGGATCAGCGCATCGAGGATGCGCTCGCGATCATGCGGCGCTTCCACATCTCGGGGCTGCCGGTGACGCAGAACGGACGGCTCGTCGGCATCCTCACCCATCGCGATCTCCGCTTCGAGAAGCGCCTCGATCGCCGCGTCGCCGAGGTGATGACGAAGGACAACCTCGTCACCGCCAAGCCCGGCGTGAGCCTCGAGCAGGCGAAGGAGATCCTGCACGCGAACCGCATCGAGAAGCTCCTCGTCGTCGACGACGAGTATCGCCTGCGCGGTTTGATCACCGTCAAGGACATTCAGAAGACGATCGAGTACCCGCTCGCGTGCAAGGACGACCAGGGCCGCTTGCGCTGCGGCGCTGCGGTCGGCGTCGGGCCGGATCGCGAGGAGCGCGTCGAGGCGCTGGTGCGCGCGAGTGTCGACGTCCTCGCGGTCGACACGGCGCACGGGCACTCGCAGAACGTGATCGACGCCGTCCGCGACATCAAGACCAACTATCACGACGTCGAGGTGATCGCCGGCAACGTCGGCACCGAGGAGGGCGCGCGCGCCCTGGTGAAAGCGGGCGCCGACGCGGTCAAGGTCGGCATGGGCGTCGGCTCGATCTGCACGACGCGCATCATCTCCGGCGTCGGGATGCCGCAGCTCACCGCCGTCCTCGGCGCGGTGAAGGGCGTCGCCGGCACCGACGTGCCGATCATCGCCGACGGCGGCGTCCGGTACTCCGGCGACATCACGAAGGCGCTCGCCGCCGGCGCGCACTCGATCATGATCGGCAGCCTCTTCGCCGGCACCGAGGAGAGCCCGGGCGAGACGATTCTCTTCCAGGGCCGCACCTACAAGCTCTACCGCGGCATGGGCTCGATCGAGGCGATGAAAGAGGGCAGCCGCGACCGCTACTTCCAGGCCGACGAGCCCGACGGGAAGCTCGTGCCGGAAGGCATCGAGGGTCGCGTCGCCTACAAGGGCAGTCTCGCGTTCAACATCCATCAGCTCGTCGGCGGGCTCAAAGCCGGGATGGGCTACTGCGGCTGCCGCACTCTCGTCGATCTGCAGACGAACACGCGTTTTCTCCGTGTCAGCGCGGCGGCCGTGCGCGAGAGCCACGTCCACGACGTGATCGTGACCAAAGAGGCGCCGAACTATCGACTCGAGTAGGAACTCCCGTGATGGCCGCCGCCGCGCGATCGGGCCGCGACGGCGCGGGTGGGCTGACGCGGCGCGGAGGTGAGGGGCGCGGCATGATTCTCGTTCTCGATTTCGGCAGCCAGTACACGCAGCTGATCGCGCGTCGCATCCGCGAGCAGCGCGTCTACTGCGAGATCCACCCGTACAACGTCCCGCTGGAGCGCGTGCGGGCCATGGCGCCCGAGGGGATCGTGCTCTCTGGCGGCCCGGCGAGCGTCTACGCCGAGGGCGCGCCGCTTCCCGACGCCGCGATCATCGACCTCGGCGTGCCCATCCTCGGCATCTGCTACGGGATGGGCGTCCTCACGATGCTGGCGGGCGGCCGCGTCGCGCGCGCGACGCACCGCGAGTACGGCCACGCGCGCATCACCGTCGCCGACACGAGCGATCTCTTCGCCGGGCTCGACGTCGGCACCGACGGGCTCGCCGTGTGGATGAGTCACGGCGATCGCATCGAGTCGCTGCCGGCAGGCTTCGAGATGCTGGCGTCGAGCGCCAACTCGCCGATCGCCGCCTTTCGCGACCGCAATCGCCGCCGCTTCGGCCTGCAGTTCCATCCCGAGGTCGCGCACACCGACCAGGGCACGGCGATCTACCGCAACTTCCTCTTCCGCGTCTGCCGTGCCGAGCCGACGTGGACGATGGAGAACTTCATCGGCCGCGAGGTCGAGCGCATCCGCGCCGACGTCGACGGCGCCGGTGT
>VBKW01000045.1:0-3054 GCA_005879405.1 Deltaproteobacteria bacterium | reverse complement strand
TCGACAACGGCGTGCTGCGCGCCAACGAGACCGAGCGGGTCGCGAGCGTCTTCCGTGGCCGTTTCGGCGACCGCCTGCGCGTCGTCGATGCGGGGGCGCAGTTTCTCGACGCGCTCGCCGGGGTCGAGGATCCCGAGGACAAGCGGCGCGCCATCGGCCGCACCTTCATCGAGGTCTTCGAGCGCGAGGCGCGCACGATTCCCGGCGTCGGCTGGCTCGCACAGGGGACGCTCTATCCCGACGTCATCGAGTCGGTGTCGTTCAAGGGGCCGTCGGCGACGATCAAGAGCCACCACAACGTCGGCGGCCTTCCCGAGCGCATGGCGCTCAAGCTCGTCGAGCCGCTGCGCGAGCTCTTCAAGGACGAGGTGCGCGAGCTCGGCCGTCTGCTCGACGTCCCCGACGAGATTCTGAGCCGGCAGCCGTTTCCCGGTCCCGGGCTCGCGATTCGCATTCTCGGCACCGTCACGCCGGAGCGGCTCGCGCTCTTGCGCGCCGTCGACACGATCGTCACCGCGGAGATCCGCAAGGCCGGCCTCTATCGCAAGCTCTGGCAGGCGTTCGCAGTGCTGCTCCCCGTGAAGACGGTCGGCGTGATGGGCGACGAGCGGACGTACGAGAACGTCGTCGCGATCCGCGCCGTCGAGAGCGTCGACGGCATGACCGCCGACTGGGCGCGGCTCCCGTACGAGTTCCTCGCGATGCTCTCGAATCGCATCATCAACGAGATCGCCGGCGTGAACCGGGTCGTGTACGACGTATCGTCGAAGCCGCCGGCGACGATCGAGTGGGAGTGACGTGACGCCGCTCGCCGCGCCGCCCGCGGCAGGGCGGGCGCGGTGGTCACCCCGCGTCGTGCGTCACCTCGAAGATCGCGAACCGCGGGTCGGCACCGACCCACGCCGGACGTAGGGCCGCCGGACGGGCGCGCTGGAGCGAGGTCACCAGCTCGTAGAACGCGTCCTCCTCCGGAAACGCTGGCATCGGCGACAGGAAGAGATAGCGGACGCGGTAAGCGACGAGCGCCGCGCGGAGCTCGTCGACGGTGCCGAGCGGCGGGGCGGTGCCGCCATAGTAGAGCGTGCTCGGACGGGCCACGAAGGGTCGGATCGTCGGCCGGCCGGTGTAGAGCGCGGTCATCGAGTCGAAGCCGGCGGCGAGCACGTCGGCGGCGGCGGCGTGTCCGCGGAGCCACGCGAAGGCGTCTGCGTACGTCGACCACGTGACCGGCTCGTCGGGCGGGACGAAGAACGGATAATGCGCGCGGCGGCCGACCTCGGCGTAGCGCGCAAGCGCGCGCACATTGCCGACGACCGCAATCGCGACCGCCGCGACGACGACGAGCGACGCGGCCCGGCGCGATGCGATGCGCTCGAGCACGCCCGCCGCGCCGTCGAGGAGCGCGCCGACGAGAAAGAAGAGCACCGGGACGACGAACCGATCGGGCGGCCACGGCCACGCGCATACCAGGCCGAGGTACGCGAGCAGCGTCGTCGGCAGGAGCGCGAGCTGGACGACGCCGGCGAGCGCGGCAAGCCACGCGAGCGCGCCGAGCGCCGTGACGGTCCACGCCGCGTGCTCGTAGAGAAACGGCGCGAGACCCTCGAGCGCGATGTCGCCGACGGCCGTGCACGCCTTCACGAGGTTTGCGCCAAAGACCCATGCCGCGAGCGCGACACGCGACCCGGCGGGGTAGCCGAAGTACCCGGCCGACCAGTGTCCGAGGTAGTCTTGCTGGTAGCCGACGATCGGCGACGTGGCGAGCTGTCCGATGCCGCGCAGCATCCAGAGTATCCACGGCGCCATCGCGACCGCAGCGCCGACGACGAACGGCGCGACCGGGCGCTTGGCACGCACGATCGCGAGGCACGCCGCGACCGGCACGACGACGCCTGCCGTGCGACAGAGAAACGGCAGCGCCGCGATGACGCCGGTCACGAGCGCACGCGCCGGCGACGGCGCCGCGTCGGCGAGATACGCAT
Organism: Deltaproteobacteria bacterium; assembly: GCA_005879405.1. Classification (GTDB taxonomy): domain Bacteria; phylum Desulfobacterota; class Binatia; order UTPRO1; family UTPRO1; genus DP-19. The sequence continues at coordinate 1,072 of VBKW01000045.1, read as the reverse complement.
CGGTCGCCCACAGGCTCGCGACGAGGAGCAGCGCGAAGGGCATCTCGCTCAGCACCGCGGTCGCGTAGTAGAGCAGGTTCGGCGCCGAGGCGCAGACGAGCGCGGCAGCGAACGCGGTGTAGCGCCGCGCGTAGCCGAAGCGCACCACGTACAGGTACGCGAGCGCGATCGCGGCCGCCGCCGCGAGCGCGGTCGCGATCTGCATCGCGACGAGCGCCGTCGCGTCGTCCGGCGCCGCGAGCGAGAGCATGGCGAGCAGGGCGGGGTAGAGGATCGGATACTTCGTCTCCGGCGGCGCGCCGGGCAGGTTGACGAGCCGATAACCGTCGCCACGGGCGAGCGCCTGCGCCGTGACCGCGTAGACGGCGTCGTCGTGGAAGCCGCCGACGACGCCGGGGACGAGCCGGTACGCGGCACCGAGCGCGAGCACGGCCGCGAGCGCGACGGCGGCGAGGAAGTCGCGCGACGCCAGTGCCGGCGGCTCTGCCAGGTCGCGTGACGCCCGCGTGCGGCGCGTGCGCTCCCGTGTCACTCGCCCCACCGCTCGACCCAGTAAACGTATGTCGACCCGGCGGGCACCGCGGCCGGCTCCTTGTCGCGCAGGAACGCGTAGAAGCGCCGCTGCTCCGGCAGGAGGTACGTGCCCTGGAGGTGCGTCGCGCCGATCGCGACCCATCCCGGCAGGACCGGCGATCGCGGCGCGTAGCCGAGCGTGCCGAGCTCGTCGAAGTCGCCGTAGTTCGTCCCCGGCAGCGGGACGAAGTCGATGCCGTAGCGTGCCGGGTCGGCGCTGCCGAAGTACGCGAAGTTCACACGCTCGACGTGATGCTCCGCCATCCAGCGGCGGAGCGCCGGCAAGCCCTGGCCCCAGTCGAGATTGGAATCCGAGAGGAGCCGGACTCCGCCGCGCGCGCTGCCCGCGGCGACGTTGAAGAACGGGAGGAAGTACGGGCGCGCGGCGAGCGTCTCGGCGGCGACGAGCAGGCAGGCGACGACCGCGACCGCGCGCGCCGTCCGGCCGCCGAACGCGTGCGCGACGAGAGCGGGCACGTAGCCGGCGAGCATGCAGAGA
>VBKW01000337.1 GCA_005879405.1 Deltaproteobacteria bacterium | reverse complement strand
TGCCTACATTCGCGGCGGCGCGAAGCCGCGCGCGGAATGGCGGGTCGGAACGGAGTACGAGAAGGTCGGCGTGGGTCGCGACAGCGGCGCGGCGGCGCCGTTCAGCGGCTCCCAGGGAATCGAGCGCGTTCTGCAGCGACTCGCGGAACAATACGGTTGGACGCCGAAGCTCGACCGCGGCCGCATTGTCGCGCTCTATGGCCGTCAAGCCAACATCACCGTCGAGCCCGGCGGTCAGCTCGAGCTGAGCGGCGAGCAGTGCGAGAGCATCCACTGTGCACACAGCGAGCTGCTCGAGCACATGCGCGAGATCCTGACCGTCAGCGAGGGTCTCGGGATCGTCTTCCTCGGCCTCGGTATCCAACCGCTCTCCGCGGTCGACGAGATCGAGTGGGTGCCGAAGCGGCGCTACGAGATCATGGGTCCGTACATGCAGCGCGTCGGACGTCTCGGCCAGCGCATGATGAAGCAGACGGCGACCGTCCAAGCCAACTTCGACTTCGGCGACGATCGCGACGCGATTCACAAGCTGCGCGCCGCAATGGGCCTGGTGCCGCTCGTCTCCGCGATGTTCGCCAACTCGTCGGTGAGCGAGGGGCGCTTGAACGGCTTCATGACCCTGCGCGGTCACATCTGGACCGATACCGATGCCGCGCGCTCCGGCATGCTGCCGTTCGTCTTCAATCCCGACTGCGGCATCGAGGACTACGTCGAGTACGCGCTCGACGTGCCGATGTACTTCATCATTCGCGGCGGCGAGTACGTCGAGGCGACCAGCATCACCTTCCGCGAGTTCATGCAGCACGGCTATCGCGGCGAGCGGGCCACATTGGATGATTGGGCGCTCCATCTGACGACGCTGTTCCCCGAGGTGCGGCTGAAGCGGTACATCGAGGTGCGCAGCGCCGACAGCCAGCCGCCCGAGATGATGCTCGCGCTTCCGGCGCTGATGAAGGGCGTGCTGTACGAGCCCGATTCCCTCGATGCGGCCTGGGATCTCACGCGACGCTGGACATGGGAGGAGCGCGTCGAGCTCTACCACGCCGCACACCGGCACGGTCTCAAGGCGAAGTTTCGCGGCATCGGCCTCGACGATCTCGCGCGCGAGGTGATCACGATCGCCGCGAGCGGCCTCGCCCGCCAACGGCAACTCAACGCGAACGGCGAGGACGAGCGGATCTACCTCGATCGCCTCGAAGAGCTCGTCCGCCACGGCAAATCGCAGGGTCGCTTGCTCGCCGAGCGCTGGGCGGGCGAGTGGCATCAAGACATCCAGAAACTGATCGCGCACACGAGCTACCGCCTGCCGATCGCCGCTTGACGTTTCGCCTTACTTTCGCCTATAACCAGACCGCGGAGGTGACCGGGTATGGCGTCGCGGGCGGTCAGTTCGGTGGCTGGAGCCCGGTCGCCGCATCCCGCTTCTCGGCATGATCGCGGCAGGGAGTCCGCTTCCGGCGTTTCAGGTTCTCGAGAGCATCGACGTTCCCGGCGGCAGTTGGCAGCACCGCGAGGTGTTCGCGCTGCGTGTGCGGGGAAGCTCGATGGTGGAAGACGGCATCCTCGATGGCGACTACCTCGTCGTCGCGCCGCGAACCGACATTCGCGACGGGCAGACCGTCGTCGCGGAGATCGACGGCCACGCGACGGTGAAGCGCTTCTACCGGCAACGAGACGGCTCAATTCGATTGCAGCCCGCGAACGATCGGCTGCTACCGTTGATCGTCGGCGGCGAGCGCGTTCATGTCCGCGGCGTCGTTGTGGGGGTGCTCCGGAAGCAAGGCTTCCGTGCGTCGTCGCCGACGAGACCACCGCGCGCCGCCAATCCGGCGACCGATCTCGCAGCGCGCATCCTCGAGCAGCACGCGCTCGAAGCGAGTCGCATTGCCGCCCGTACCGGCACGTCCGATACTCGCCGCGCTCGCGAGACGAAGGCGCTCGCGCAAAGCTTGCGGGCGCTGCACGCTACGTACATCGAAACCACGCATCCGCGGCTTCGAAAAGCGCTGCACGACGAGGCGATTCGCGTCATGCGGCAGCTGCGTGCGATTTCGCAGCACACGCGGTTGACGCGATTGCGCTGAAGCGAAACTCCTGGTTCGCGAGGCGCTACTTAAGCTCGGCTTATGAACGCCTGTAAGTTTTTTCATTTCTATGCGGCAAGGGTCCTCGCTACGTTTGCCGCATTGCGGCATAGGAAAGGGAGAACGATGCAAGCACGGACAAAGAAGGTCGAGCGAGGCAGCGGCGGGGGTCTCTTCGAGCCAGATATTCTACTGCCTAATCAATATTTTGCAGCTTTTCGACGGGGCCGAGCGGTCGAGGGTGAGCGGCGCTTGATGCTGGCAGTGCTGGAAGACGCCGTGGACAGCTTTCGCAAGTACGCGATCGCGCGCGATCCCCGGGAACAGGCGTGTTTTCTCGAGGCGCGCGAATGGTTCCTCTCCGACGACCGGTCGTGGCTGTTCGCCTTCGAGAACATCTGCGACGTCCTCGAGATGAACGCCGACTATCTGCGTGCGGGGCTCGACAAGTGGCGCCGCACGCGGACGGCCGCGGCGATGCACCGCTCCGACCTCGGTTACGACGAGGTGCTCCGAAACGCGACCGCCTGAGGCGGTTGTGCGCTAGTCGGTCGCGGCGGTCTCCAGGCGCCGGTCACGCTCGATCGCGACCGGGATACCGCTGCGATCCGCCAACGCCTGGCGTAGGCGCTCGCTGTCGACGCGATCCGTCCAGCCATGGCGCGCGAGCAGGCTCTGCGCCTCGTCTTCGAGGCTCGAGCGCAGGGCGTAGATGTCCTGCTGAACCTCCACGTACACGACGTCGTTCCGAATCCCGACTTTGACCGGCTGATACACGAACTCGCCCGGCGTGCCGACACGGACCTCATGGAAGAGCGCCGCGATGTCCTCGTTGTAGAGGCGGATGCATCCGTGACTCACCTGCATGCCGACGCCCCACGG
>VBKW01000336.1 GCA_005879405.1 Deltaproteobacteria bacterium | reverse complement strand
GTGCTGCCGGTGCTCGCGAGCTTCATCGTCGCCGGTGAGGAGCAAGGCGTCCCGCGCGCGAAGCTCACCGGCACCATCCAGAACGACATCTTGAAGGAGTTCATGTTCCGCAACACGTACATCTATCCGCCGAAGCCGAGCATGCGGATCTGTGCGGACATCATCGAGTACACCAGTCGCGAGATGCCGAAGTTCAACTCGATCTCGATCAGCGGCTACCACATGCAGGAAGCCGGCGCGACGGCGGATCTGGAGCTCGCCTATACGCTGGCCGACGGCATCGAGTACGTGCGCGCGGGTGTCGCCGCGGGCCTCGACATCGACGCGTTCGCTCCCAGATTGTCGTTCTTCTGGGCGATCGGCATGAACTACACCAATTCGCCGGGCGGCTGTCGTTCTTCTTCGCGATCGGAATGAACTTCTACATGGAGATCGCGAAGCTCCGCGCCGCGCGACTCCTCTGGGCGACGCTGATGCAGAAGAACTTCTCGCCGAAGCAGCAGACGTCGCTGATGCTGCGGACGCATTGCCAGACGTCGGGGGCGAGCCTCACCGAGCAGGACCCGTTCAACAACGTCGTCCGCACCACCGTCGAGGGAATGGCCGCCGTGTTCGGCGGCACGCAGTCGCTGCACACGAACTCCTTCGACGAAGCGATCGCGCTGCCGACGGATGCGTCTGCTCGCGTCGCGCGCAACACGCAATTGATCTTGCAGCTCGAGACGGGGATTCCGAAGGTCGTCGACCCGTGGGGCGGGTCGTACTTCATGGAGTCGCTGACGCACGCCCTCGCCGCGAAGGCGCTCGGCATCATCGAGGAAGTCGAGCGGATGGGCGGGATGACGAAGGCGATCGAGGCCGGGATGCCGAAGCTGCGGATCGAGGAGACCGCCGCGCGGCGCCAGGCGCGGGTCGATCGCGGCGAGGACGTCATCGTCGGCGTCAACAAGTTCCGCCTCGACGAAGAGCCCGAGATCGACACCCGCGAGATCGACAACGGCGCCGTGCGCGAGGCACAGATCGCGCGCTTGAAGAAGATCCGTGAGACCCGCGATCCGAAGAAGGTCGAAGCCGCGTTGCGCGCGCTGACCGCCGCCGCGGAAAGCGGCCGCGGGAATCTCCTCGAGCTCTCGATCGAAGCAGCGCGGGCCCGCGCCTCGGTCGGCGAGATCTCGGACGCGATGGAGAAGGTGTGGGGGCGGTATCACGCGGAGATCCGCTCGATCAGCGGCGTCTACGGCTCGGCCTACGGCGATGACGCCGAGTGGAAGGCGCTGCGACAGGAGATCGAGCGCTTCGCCGAGGAGCACGGCCGCCGGCCGCGCATGCTCGTCGCGAAGATCGGGCAGGACGGGCACGACCGCGGCGCCAAGGTGATCGCGACGGCGTTCGCCGACCTCGGGTTCGACGTCGACGTGGGGACGCTCTTCCAGACGCCGGAAGAGGTCGCGCGCCAGGCGGTCGAGAACGACGTGCACGTGATCGGGGTGTCGACGCAGTCCGGCGGGCACAAGACCCTGGTGCCGCAGCTCGTGAAGGAGCTGCAGCGGCTCGGCGCCGGCGACATCGTCGTCACGGTCGGCGGCATCATCCCCTCGAAGGATTACGCGTTCCTCCAACAGGCAGGCGTGAAGGCGATCTTCGGTCCCGGGACGCAGATCCCGAGCGCGGCGCGTAAGGTGTTGGGTCTCGTCGCGGAGCACCCTGCGAGCGCCGCCGTCGGCGGTTGACTGCCGCGCCGGTCGAGCGGCTGGCCGCGATCACAGCGCAGCAGGCAACCGGATCGTGACGCGGGTTCCTTCGCCGGGCTTCGAGGCGATGCTGCACGCGCCGCCGAGCGCGTCGACGGTACGCTTGACGATCGAGAGCCCGAGACCGTGGCCGGGAATCGCGCGTGCGCTGACGACGCGAAAAAACGGATCGAAGGCGCGTGACATAGCGGCGGCGTCCATCCCGACCCCGTTGTCCGCGACCGCGACCTCGATCGCATCGCCGGTGCGGGCGGCGGTGATGGCGAGCTCCAGTGGCCGCTCGGGAGCGCGATACTTGATCGCATTCGACACCAGGTTCTCGACGATCCGACCCAACACGTCCGGTGGACAACAGAGCCGGCAATCGGCGATCGCGAGCGCGATCTTGGAGTCCGCAGGGAGAGGACCGAGGTCGTCGAGCGCTTGGTGGATGACAGGCGCGATCTCAGTCTGCCCGACGCCCACACGACCGCTCACCGAGAGCGTCAGCAGACCGTCGATGATCCCGACCATGCGCCTGGTACCGTCGACGATGCGCGCGCCGATTTCGCGCGGCGGCGGTCCGCTACCGAGGCACAAGAGCTCGCCGTAGCTGCGAATCGGTGTCAGCGGACCGCGCAAATCGTGCGCGACGCGTGCGGCGAACGCGTCGAGCTCGCGGCGCCGCGCCTGCTCCGTCTCGAGTCGTGCTTCGATCAGGAACCGCTGGCGGCGTAGCGCACGGACGAGCACGGTCGCCACGATGATCGCCAGCACCAACGTGACGGCGCCGGCGATCGCGTCCGCCGCAAAGGCCTGACGGTGCACCGCGCGGATGATCGTGACGCTGTCCGCGGCCTCGCGCTCGTTGAGCTGCACGATGCGGTCGATCGAGGCTTCGATGTCGCTCACGACCGAATCGAGCCCCGACCCGCCGTTCATCTGCTCGCGCTGAAGGCCCTCGAGCAGACCCTGCAGGTGCGTCCATTCCGCGTGCTCACCCGGGTAGGTCGCCAAAGGCTCGTACAGTGCGGCGTCACGCGCGATCTCTTCCGCGACGTTCGCCGCGACCGCGGGGTCGGGAGTGGCGGCGAGCGCGTGCGCGTCGGCGCGGAGATGATCCGCGAGCGTCACCGAGCGCAGCGCGTCGCCGACGAGCTTGGTGGTTTCCGCGGCGGTACGGTGCTCGACGATCAGATCCGTCGCCAGCATGCCGATCGAGAGTAAGACGACGACGGCAAGCGCGAGCAGCGCCGGCCACGCCGACGGAACGGCCACGGCGGCAGCGTCCCGGGATTCCACGCGGCGGAGGGTACCACCGCCAACGAGTCGAGCGCCTACGTGATTGAACCCGGAGCGATTCGCACGCGCTCCGTTTCGAATGTTCTCGAGCGGCACCGCGGGACACGTGCCGACCACATTCACGACGAGACGTAGTTGACTACAAGTGCGCACAGGGAGGTACTTGAGGCGCGGGCTCCCCTCCGCATCATCCACCGACTAGGAGGTCGCCATGAACCGTGCTCGGCTGCGTGCCGTCGGCGCTGCATCGCTGATCGTTCTCGCCCTCTGTGTCCCTGCTGAGGTTCGCGCACTGACGAGTGCCGAGCTGACGTGTCTCGACTCGATCGGCCAGGGGGGCGCGCGCTTCGCGCAGCGCACGCACGCGGCGCTGATCGCATGCG
>VBKW01000335.1 GCA_005879405.1 Deltaproteobacteria bacterium | reverse complement strand
TCTCCGGTGGCGGCAGCGTCGACGACTCGAACTCGAAGATCGTCGAGCCGACGCTGATCGGGGGCGGCTTCGTCGGCTTCGAGTGGGACCTCGGCACCGACACCCGGCGCGAAGCGCAGATCGCGGCGGCGCGGGCCGAAGCGGACCAGAACCGCATCCGCACCGAGCGGCAGCTGCGCGAGCTGGAGCAAGCGGTGCGCTCGACGTATCGCGCCGCCGAGGAGCGGCTCGCCGCCTTCGACACCAGCACGACCGCCGTGCAGCAAGCGGAGGAGAACCTGCGCATTCGCCAGCAGCAGTTCGAGGTCGGGCGTGCGACGAGCGACGACGTCCTCGACGCCAACGCTCTGCTCGCGCTCGAGCGCGCTAGCGTCGCCACCGCGCTGTATCAGGCGCACACCCGGCGCGCCGAGCTGCAACGTCTCATGGGACGTCCGCTCGACGTGCTCGCGACGGAGGCCGGCGACGACGAGCGTCTCGCCGCCGACACGCGGCGCCCGCCGGCAATCGACGCGAAAGGACGGTGACGCGTGCCACGACGGCTCATGGTGATCGGGCTGCTCTCCGTCGCAGCCATCGCGGCGATCGTGTGGATTCTCGGCAGAGACCACACGCCGCCGCACTACACCGGCTTCGTCGAGGGCGAGGAGCGCATCATCCGCAGCGAGGTGAGCGGTCGCGTCACCCAGGTCGCGTTCGTAGAGGGCGATCAGGTGCCCGCGGGCGCCGTCGTCGCCCGTCTCGCCGACGACGACATCCGCAGCCGTGTCGCGGCGAAGCGCCAGGAGGTCACGGTGCAGGAGGCGCAGATCCGCCGTCAGGATGAGCAGATCGCGCTCACCGAGCGCACATGGAAGGAAAACGTCGATGCGCAGGGCGCCGAGCTCGCGCAGGCGCAGGCCGGCGCCGTGCTGGCCGAGCGCACGCTCGCCCGCGAGCAGAGTCTGGTGAAGACCGGCGCCAGCACCGCGCAGCTCCTCGACCAGGCGCACGCGACGCGCGACCAGGCGCGCAGCACCGTCGACCGCGCCCACGACATGCTCGAGCGCGCAGTCGCGCAGGAAGGCGAGATCGCGGTGGCGCGCCATCAGCTCGACGTCCTGCGCCAGCAACGCGAGCTCGCGCTCGCGGAGATCGCCGAGCTCGAGGTGACCCACGCCAAGTACGAGATCCACGCCCCCGACGTCCCGACCGTCGTGCAGACGCAGTTCATCTGGCCCGGCGAGCTGGCGCAGCCGGGCACGGCCGTCGTCTCGGTGCTCGATCCGCGCGACAAGTACGTGCAGGTCTACGTCCCGGTCGGCGACGTCGGGCGCTTCCGCGTCGGGCGTCCCGTCGAGATCGAGCTCGACAGCGACCCCGGGCACCGCGTGCCCGGCGAGGTGAGCTTCGTCGCCGACCAGGCGACCTTCACGCCGGAGAAGATCGAGACGCGCAGCGACCGCCTCGGCCAGGTCTACCGCGCCAAGGTTCGCATCCTCGCCGAGGTCGAGCGCTTCCAGCCGGGCACGGAAGGCAACGTCTACGTGACCGGCGGCGACGGGACGCAAGCGACCGTCGTGCGCGACGACGCGACACGGTCCGGCACCGGCGCCGGCGACGATCGCACGGTCCATTCGGGACCCGCCGCAGCGGCGGCGGGCGAGGCGCGCCCGTGAGCGACACGGTCGGCGGTCACGAGCGGCACGAGCCACGTGGCGTCCCGACGGCGCGCGACACGACGACAACCGGGCGCGACAGCGCGGCGGCCCGCGATGCGAGCGCGCCCGCGCGCCACGAGCAGACCATCCTCCTCCGCCGGCTCGAGAAGCGATTCGGCACCCGCCGCGCCCTCGCCGGCATCGATCTCGCGCTCTCCGGACCGCAGCTCGTCGGCATCGTCGGCGCCGACGGCGCGGGGAAGACGACGCTCCTCAGGACCATCGCCGGCCTGCTCGAGTTCACCGCCGAGGAGGCGCGCGTTCTCGGCGTCGATCTCGCCGGAGACGTGCGCGAGCTGAAGGCGCAGCTCGGCTACGTCCCGCAATCGTTCAGCCTGCATCGCGACCTGTCGGTGATCGAGAATCTCCGCTTCACCGCGCGCCTGCACCGGCTGCCCGCGGCCGATCTCGAGCGGCGCGCCCGTGAGCTGCTGGAGCGGACGGGCCTCGCGCCCTTCGCGCATCGCGCCGCCGGCGCGCTTTCCGGCGGGATGAAGCAGAAGCTCGCGATCGCGAACGCGCTTCTCCCCGAGCCCGCCCTGCTCGTGCTCGACGAGCCGACCGCGGGCGTCGACGTCGTCGCGCGCGGCGAGATCTGGACGATGTTGCAAGCGCGTCGCGCCGACACGCTGATCCTCCTCAGCACGAGCTATCTCGACGAGACCGCCGCCTGCGACCGCCTCGTGTACCTCGACGCGGGTCGCGTCGTCGCCAGCGGAACGCCGGCCGAGCTGCGCGCCACGGCCGCGCTCGAGCTCTACCGCGCCTGGGGCGACGATGCGCGCGCAATCGCGGTCGCCGCGCGCGCGCTGCCCTACGTCGCCGACGCGCACGCCGCCGGCCGGTATGCGCGCGTCGCGGTTCCGCTCGGTCGCACCCCCGGTGCCGCCCGCGTCCTCGCCGACCTCGCCGCCCTCCCCCACGTGCGCGTCGTCGAGCAACGTGCCGTCGACATCGAGTCGACGCTGCTCGCGCTCGCCCGCAAAGGCGCGCGCGACGGTGGCGACGCCGAGGGCGAGCTCGGCGAGCGACGCGAGCGGCCGGAACTCACATCCGGGCGCGACGCTCATCGTGAGCGCAGCGCGCGGGGGCGGCGTGCGATGCCCGAGCGATCGGACCTCGATCCCGGGCGCGACGTCGCCATTCGCGCCGCGCACCTGACGAAGCGGTTCGGCGACTTCACCGCCGTCGACGACCTGAGCTTCACGGTCGCGCCGGGCTCGATCTTCGCCTTTCTCGGCGCCAACGGCTCGGGAAAGAGCACCACGATCCGCATGCTCATCGGCCTCCTCACGCCGACCGCGGGCTCCGTCGAGGTCGCCGGTATCGACGTCATCCGCACGCCGCGGCGCGTGCGCGACCTGATCGGATACATGGGCCAGCGCGTGAGCCTGTACGCCGGGCTCACCCTGCGCGAGAACCTCGAGTTCTACGCCGGCCTGTACGGGCTCGCAGGCGCGGCGCTCGAGCAGCGCTGGGGGGCGCTGCGCGAGCGCTTCGGGTTGGCCGAGGCCGAGCACGAGAACGCCAGCGAGCTACCGGCGGGGTTGCGGCAGCGCGCGGGGCTCGCGCTCAGCACGTTGCATCGGCCGCGCATCCTCTTCCTCGACGAGCCGACGGCCGGCGTCGACATCCAAAATCGGTTGCGCTTCTGGGACCTGATCCAAGAGGAGGCGGAATCGGGCGTCACCGTGTTCGTGACGACGCACTTCCTCGAGGAGGTCGAGTACTGCGACTGGGTGTGCTTCATCGACGCCGGCAAGCTGATCGCGAACGCGGCGCCCGACGCGATTCGTCGTCGCTACTCGGAGGGTTATCGGATGATCGTCCGGACGCCGGCGGACGCGCGCGATGCCGCCCTCGCCGCGTGGCGCAACGCCGGACTCGACCCGACACCGAGCGACGGCGGCATCGTCGTACGGACGCCCGTCCTGACGTCGCGGGTCTTCGACCTCCTGGCGTCGACGGGACGGAAGGGCGCCGACGGCCGCGTGCAGATCGAGCAGCCGGAGATGGCGGGGCTCTTTCGCGGGCTCATGCTGGAGGCGCACGGCGGCGGCGCGCCGAGGGACGATGCGGCGGCGGCCTGCGATCCGACGCCGCACCTTCCGACGGCGCTGCCGCTCCGATGGCGGACGCCGTCGACATGCGCGCGTCGACGCCGTCGGGCCTCGCGGTGCGGTGGCGACGGCTGCGGACGCTGATGCGCCGCGAGGCGCGCGCCACGTTGCGCGATCCGTTCACGGTCACGATGTTGATCGCGGTGCCGCTCGGGGCGCTCCTCGCCTTCGGCTATACGCTGGCGGTGAACGTAAAGGATCTCGCGCTCGGCGTGCACGACGCGAGCGGCACCGCGGCGAGCCGCCGCCTCGTCGCCGAGCTCGCGGCGAACGGCACGTTCGCGCCGCGGCGATTCGCCACCCGTGACCGCGTCGAGCGGGCGCTCGTCGCCGGCCGGATCAGCGCCGCGGTCATCATCCCGCCGGACTTCGATCGCGAGCTGCGCGAGCAGGCCGCGGGCGGACGGCCGGCCGAGATCCAGGTCCTCTACGACGGCGGCGAGACCGTCGTCGCCGGCAACGCCGAAGGGTTTCTCCAAGGCATCGCGGCCGCGACCGGCACCGCGCTCGTGCGCGACCAGCGCATCGCGCCCGGCGGCGGCGAGCGCACGAACGGGGGTGGCGCCCCGCCGCGCGCCGGGCCCGCCACCAACGGCGTGAAAGTCGTCACGCGCGTCCTCTTCAACCCGACGCTCGACGGCACCCCCTTCATGGTATCGGGCACGTTCGGCTTCGTGCTCACGTTTCTCACCACGCTCATCACCGCGGTCTCGATCGTCAACGAGAAGCTGACGGGCACGTTCGAGCAGCTGCAAGTGACGCCGGCAACGTCCGGCGAGATCGTACTCGGGAAGATCCTGCCGCTCGGCGCCGTGTTCACGCTCGACGTGGTCTTGATGGTGACGCTCGGCGGCGTCCTGCTCGGCGTCTGGCCCGCGGGGAGTCTCGTCTTCTTCATCGTCGTCGCCTGCTTCTACGTGCTGATCTCGCTCGCGCTCGGGTTGATCTTCTCGGCGACGTCGGCGACCGCCGCGGAGGCGGTGCAGAAGACGGTCCTCTTCAGCATTCCGCTCAATTTTCTCGGCGGCTTCATCTTCCCCGTCCGCAACATGCCGTTCGTCTTCCGCCAGCTATCGCAAGTGCTGCCGGCGACGCATTTCATCGAGATCAGCCGTGCGATCTATCTCCGCGCCGCGGGACCGCTCGCGCTCGCGCCGCGGCTCGCGCTGCTCGGGCTCTTCGGCGTGATCTTGATGGCGATGGCGTTCCGCACCGTGGCGAGACGCGCATGAGCACCGCCCACCGACGCCCGTGGTCGAACATCCTCGCGGTCGCCTACAAGGAGGCGACCGCCCTCCGTCACGACCGCGTGTTCCTCGGCGTCGTGTTCGTGCAGCCGATCATGATGATGACCCTTTTCGGCACCGCGGTCTCGAACAAGCCGCAGAACGTGCCGTGGGCGGTGCTCGACCGGAGCGCGACGAGCGTGTCGCGACGGCTCGTCGACGAGGTCGAGGCGACGGGCTACTTCCTCGCGCCGCAGCGGATCGCCAGCTACGACGAAGGACGGGCGCTCCTGCGCCGCGGCAATGCGCTCGCCGTCCTCGTCATCCCGCGCGACTTCGCGCGCGATCGCGAGCGCCGCGGGGCCAGCGTGCAGCTGCTGCTCGACGGCGCCGACCCGCTCTCCGCGGCGCGCGTCGGCGGCTACGTCGCGCAGGTCGGCGCCGCGTTCCAACGCAACGACCCGCGCACCGCGACCGGACCGCCGACGGGAGCGACGCCGGCGAGCGGTCCGATCGCGCTGCGGCAACGGTTCTGGTTCAACGCCACGCTGCGCGACCGCGACTTCTTTCTCTCCGCCCTGGCGGCCATGCTGCTGACGAACCTGACGCTCTCCGCGACGAGTCTCGCGCTCGTCGGCGAGCGCGAGAACGGCACCTACGAGCAGATGCTGTCGTTGCCGACGACGCCGGTCGAGATCGTCCTCGGCAAGCTCGTACCGTACGTGGTCCTCTGCTACCTCGAGGTGCTGATCGCGCTGATCCCGTCGGGCTTGATCTTCGGGTTCTGGCCGCGCGGCCACTGGCTGACGCTGATGGTCGTCACGCTGCCGTTCATCCTCGCGTCGCTCGCCGTCGGCACGTTCATCTCGTCGATAGCCCGCAACTCGGCGCAATCTGTCTTTCTCGCGGTCTTCTTCATCCTGCCGTCGTTCGTGCTCTCCGGCGTGACCCTGCCCTATCAGCTGATGCCGAACGGGGTGCGCCAGATCGGCGGGATCCTGCCGCTACGCTGGTATCAGATCGCGCTGCGCCGGGTCGCCGAGCGCGGCGGTGGGTTCGCCGACGTGTGGGTGCCGGTCGCGGTGCTGAGCGCGATGTTCCTCGTCATGCTGACGGCGGTGGCGTGGCGGATGAAGCCGCGCCTCGGCTGACGTCGCATGCGCGACCGCCGTCATCAATCCACTCGGCGCGCGACGGCTAGGACGCCGCCGGCGACGAGCCAGGGGGAGATCGCGTTGGCGGCGCGTTGGATTACCCGGGCGCGGCGGTTCAGCTCCCAGCGTTTGTGGCCGGGGGCGATCTCGATGGGGCCGATGCGGTAGCCGAAGAAGGACGACGAGTCGACCCAGAGGCCTTTACCGAGCGGGGGTGTGAAGTCGTCGACGTGGATCGATTCGACCTCGAAGCCGGCGGTGTGGAGGAAGGTCGTGAGCTCGGCGGCGGTGAAGCGGTACTCGCCGAAGACGAGCTTCAGGCCGGCGCGGCGTTTCTGCCAGTCGCGGAGGCGGCGGAGGTGGTTGATCAACGCGCGGCGAAACGGGTTGTTGTACGGGACCGCGACCAACGCGATGCCGCCGGGGCGGAGGACGCGACGGATCTCGCGGAGCGCGGCGACCGGGCCGGCGGGATCGTGTTCGACGACGCCGAGGGAGATCACGGCGCCGAGGGCGGCGTCGCGAATCGGGAGGCGCATGGTGTCGGCGGTGAAGAGCGGGACATCGGCCTCGCGGCGCGCGGCGGCGAGGGCGCTGTACGCCCGATCGGTGCCGACGACGCGGTAGCCGCGGGTGCGGAGGAAGATGACCCAGCGCGCGAGGCCGCAGCCGGCGTCGAGAATCGACTCGTTCTTCGGCAGCGCGGCGAGAAAGACGGGCAGCGTCGTCTCCGCATCGCAGAGCTCGACGTGGTCGGCGACGGCGTCGAAGCTCCAGAAGACCTGGCTCGTCTCGATGCCGGTGTCGACGGTGTAGTACGTGAAGCTCACGACGCACCGTCGTAGCGCAGCACCGCGGCGGCGAAGCCGTGCGGATCCACGCGCAGGTGCGGGACGTCGATCTGCGGCGCGACCGAGATACGGATCGCCACCTCGAGCAGAGCGAACAGGACCGCGAATTCGACGGCGACGAGCGCGAGCTTTTTCATGCGGCCCGAACGCCGCACCTTCGCTCGACGCTCAATGCCGCGTCAAGCGGCGCACCAGATCATCTGCCGACGTGGGACTGGGTCGAGTTGCGAGCGAGACGAGGCGCGAGGGAAGCGAGGAGCGCAGGCGTAGCGGGAGCTACGCCGAGCATCCGAGCGACCGAGCAACGAAGTATCGCGACGCAAATCGGCCCAGTGCGTCGGCTGCGTCACCGAGTTCGAGGTGGACTGCTTCGATCGCGCGACGGTGCCGGAGCTCGCCCCGCTGCCCCCCGAGTGCAATTGACGGCGCGCGGGCGGGCCGCGCGTCGTCAGGCGCCGAAGCGCGCGCCCGTTCGCTCGCGGCCGAGCGCGCTCACGATCGCGCCGAGCACGAACACGATGAGCGCGGTGAGCGCCATCGTGTTCGCATAGGTCGTCCGCGCCGCGAACACCGCCTCGATCCAGGCAATGCTGCTCCCGAGCAGCACGCCGCACTGATACGCGAACCCGGGGAGGAACCCGCGCACGCCGTCGGGCGAGAGCTCCGTGATGTGCGCCGGGACGACGCCCCACGCGCCCTGGACCATGAACTGCATGACGAAGGCGCCGACGACGAGGAGCGCCGTCGTCGGTGCGTAGGCCCACAGCGGAATGACGAGGCAGGCGAGGAGGAGCGCGGCGACGAGCGCGCGACGACGCCCAATGCGATCGGAGACGCTCCCAAACACGATGCCGCCGAGGAGGGCGCCGACGTTGTAGATCACGGCGATGATCGCGACGTGTGTCGGCGCGAAGCCGCGCTCGAGCTTGAGGAACGTCGGGTACATGTCCTGTGTGCCATGCGAGACGCAGGTCATCATCGTCATGAGGACGGTCAGGTACACGAACAGACGCCACTCGGCGACGATGCCGCGCCCGAGCGCGCCCCAGCTGCGGTGCCGTGTCCGCTCCCAGACCGCCGACTCCTTCACCCGCGCGCGCACGAAGAGCGCGAGCAGCGCCGGCAGCCCGCCGATGAAGAACATCGGCCGCCAGCCCCAGCGCGGGTACACGAAGAAGTAGCAGCACGCGGCGAGCAGGTAGCCGACGGCATAGCCTTCTTGCAGCACGCCGGAGAGCACGCCGCGCCAGCGCGGCGGCACCTTCTCCATCGCGAGCGACGCGCCGACGCCCCACTCGCCGCCCATGCCGATGCCGAAGAGCGCGCGCAGGACGAGGAAGCTCCAGTACGTCGGCGCGAGTCCGGACAGCACCTCGATGACCGAGTAGAAGACGAGATCGATCATGAGCGGCAGCCGCCGCCCGTAGCGATCCGCCATCAGGCCGAAGAGCAGCGCGCCGACCGGACGAAACGCCAGCGTCACCGTGATCGTCAGCGCCACGGCCGGCACGTCGGTGTGGAACTCCTCGGCGACGCTCGGCAGCACGAACACGAGCACGAAGAAATCGAACGCGTCGAGCGTCCAGCCGAGGAACGACGCGAGGAGCGCGCTGCGGTAATCGTCGTGCGGCTGCGCGGCGTCGACCGCGGGCACGTCGGCAGCAGAGACCGTCATCGGCGTCTCGGGCGCGCGCCGCGGGGTGGCACCGCCCGCTCATACAGCGACGGCTATCCGCCCGGCAACATGCTCGCGATCGCGTCACGGAGGCGGTGGGCGGAGTGGTGGGCGATCCCGTCGCACACGCGAGCGAAACGCATTGGACTCCTCCACGGGGGTGGAAACCTCATCGTGGTCGCGTTGTTCGTGATGAGCTGGCTGCTGCGGTATCGCGCGGTCGAGGTCCCGTCGCGTCTTGCACTCGTCCTCGGGTTCATCGGGGTCGCGCTCGCAACGATCAGGGGTTGGCTCGGGGGCGAGCTCGTCGATCGGCTCGGCGTCGGCGTGGACGAGGGCGCGAACCTGAACGCGCCGAGCTCACTCTCGCGTCCGCACGTGACTGGCGTCGGAACGCCGCACCCGGCTCATTCGCGATAACCGCCGCTCCGCTCGCCCCGCCCGCGGCAGCGGGTGCGAAGTGCCCTCACCGGCGCCTCCCGCCGCACCATCGCGCGCTCGTCGGCCCGCCCTTGACGAGGCGTCGTATCGCGGCCAAGTTCAGACGGATCCGCGACCGCGGTACGAGACCATACAAGGGAGAACGACGATGACGATGATCGGCCAGCCGGAGCCCGAATGGAAAGCCGCCGCCTACGTGAACGGCGAGCAGAAGACGCTCAGCAACAAGGACTACAAGGGCAAGTGGCACGTCCTCTATTGGTATCCGCTCGATTTCACGTTCGTGTGCCCCACCGAGATCAAAGGCTTTCAGTCGCTGCTCGGCGATTTTCGTGACGACAGCGTCGACGTGATCGGGGTCAGCACCGACTCCTTCTTCTCGCACAAGGCGTGGTTCGCCGACCGGAAGACGTTTCCAGAGACGATCACCCACCCCGTGATCGCCGATACCAACCACGCCGTGACGCGCGCGTTCGGCGTGCTCAAAGAGGACCAGGGCATCGCCTACCGCGCGACGGTGATCGTCGACGACAAGGGCATCATCCGCTCCGTGTCGCAGAACGACCTGAGCGTCGGCCGCAGCCCGCACGAGATCCTGCGTACCGTGCAGGCTCTGCAGAGCGGCGGTCTCTGCGGCGCCGACTGGAAGAAGGGCGAGGCGTTCGTCGGCTGACGTGGCGACCCTCGAAGCCATCGACGGGGGCAACTGGGAGGAGTTCCTCCGCGCCCCCGTCGCCGTTCTCATGCTCGGCAAGAGCGACTGCCCGGCGTGCGCCGCGTGGACGGACGAGCTGACGCTATTCTTGGCGACCGACAGCGAGTGGAGCAACGTGCGGTTCGGCAAGATGCTGCTCGACAAGGGTGGGCTCGTCGCCTTCAAGCGCGCGCATCCCTGGATCGCCGAGCTGGACGTGCTGCCGTTCAACCAGATCTTCCACTCCGGCGAGCGCGGCAAGTCCTTCGCCGGCGGCGGCGTCGAGAGGCTCGTGAACCGGCTGCGGCAAGTGCGGCCGAGCTGAGCGCACCGGCTGGTGTGAGCGTCGCGGCTCCTCTATCTCGACTCCCATGACGACCGGCGACGCCGCGACGACTCCCGAACACGAGACGACACCGGACGCCGCGCCGCCCACGGCGTGCATCTCCGCGACCGCGCTGCTCGACGCCGACCACCCGGACGTGCGTGCGTTCGCGGTCGCAGCAATCGGCGACGCGATCGACGACGTGACCCGCGCCGTGCGGCTCTACTACGCGGTCCGCGACGGCTTGCGCTACGACCCGTACGCCGTCGACTACTCGCCCGAAGGCTTTCGGGCGAGCGCCGTCTTGGCGCGGCGCCGCGGCTACTGCGTCACCAAAGCCGGCGTCCTCGCGGCCGCGGCACGGAGCGTCGGCATCCCGACGCGGCTCGGGTTCGCCGACGTCCGCAATCACCTCGCGACCGAGCGCCTGCGCCGGATGATGGGCACCGACGTCTTCTACTACCACGGCTATACGGAGCTCTGGCTCGAGGACGGCTGGCGTAAGGCGACGCCCGCGTTCAACGTCGAATTGTGCGAGCGCTTCCGCGTGAAGCCGCTCGAGTTCGACGGCCGCACCGACTCGATCTTTCATCCGTTCGATGCCGACGGCCGTCAGCACATGGAATACCTGCACGACCGCGGCGCGCGCGCCGACATGCCGCTCGACGAGATCCGCGAGGCGATGGCGCGGTTGTATCCGGGGCTCGCGGGGAAATCGGTCGGCGGCGATTTCGACGCGGAGGCGGCCGAGCACTAGGCTAGCCGCGACGCGTTCGCCGACGCGGTCGAGCGAGGACGTCACGATCACGGAGTCGCGACACCTTGCGGTCGACTGCGGTTGGTGTGAGAACTCGCAGCGATGCACGCGTACGACGTGATCATCGTCGGCGGCGGACCCGGCGGCGCGGCCGCCGCGACGGCGCTCGCGCGGCGCGGACGGCGCGTACTCGTGCTCGAGCGCGAGGTGTTTCCGCGCTTTCACATCGGCGAGTCGCAGCTGCCGTGGAGCCGCGAGCTCTGGCGCGAGCTCGGCCTCGACGAGGCGCTCGGACGCGCCGGCTTCGTCGACAAGTGGGGCGCGACGTTCATCACCGCGAACGGCGCGGTCGAGCAGTACGCCGACTTCACCGCCGCCACCGAGACACCGCAGCCGCAGACGTATCAAGTGCCGCGCGCGGAGTTCGACCGCATCGTGCTGGCACACGCGGCCGCGAGCGGCGCCGACGTGCGGCAGCCGGCGCAAGCCGTCGACCTCACCTTCGAGCACGACGGCGTGACCGTGCGCTTTCTCGCCGACGGAACCCAGCTCGAGATGCGCGCCGCCGCGATCGTCGACGCGTCGGGACGGGCCGGCTTCGTCGCCCGTCGCCG
>VBKW01000334.1 GCA_005879405.1 Deltaproteobacteria bacterium | reverse complement strand
CGGGCGGCGGTGCTGGGACGGGAGTTCTCGTACGTGCTGCTCGCGGCCGTGGCCGCGATCGACGAGGCGACGCTGCAGCGGGCGCTCCGGCAGCTCATCGATGCGGAAATCCTCTTCGCGCGCGGCGAGCCGCCCCACGCAACGTATGTGTTCAAACACGCACTCGTACAGGAGGCCGCCTACGATTCACTGCTCAAACGTACGCGCCAGGCCTTGCACACGCGCGTGGTGCGGGTGCTCGAGGAGCCCTTCGCCGGGCGTGCGGTGAGCGAGCCCGAGGTGGTAGCGCGGCACGCCGAGGTGGCCGGGCTCGCCGACGAGGCGATCACGTACTACGCGCGCGCGGCGGCAGGGGCGCAGGAGCGGTAAGCGCACGAGGAGGCGATTGCGCAGCTCTGACGGGCGCTCGCGGTCCTCGACACGACCGCCGTAGGCTCTGCGCGGGACGCGCGGGAGATCGCACTCCAGACGACGCTCGCGGGGGAGGCGTTCGAACGGGCGCGTGCGCTCTGCGAGGTCGCCGACGCGCCAGCTGGGCCCCCGCTCGCCCTCATCGGTCTCTGGAACTTCTACACGGCCCGCGGCGAGATCGACCGGGGGCTCGGACTGGCCGAGCGCATGCTCGCAGTAGCGGAGGCCACGCGGGACGACGCCGTCCTGCGAGCTGGACAGACCGCATCGGGTATCTCGAAGGTCTTTCAGGGGCAGTTTGCTGCATCGCTCGAGCACTTCGAGCAAGCGCTTGCGCTTCACGATTCGGCACGCGATCTCGGCGAGGGGCTCGAGATCGGCATAGATGGGCGAGTCGCAGCGCTCGGGTGGAGCGGTTGGGACCTCTGGCACCTCGGGTATCCGGACCGCGCGCTCGCACGCGGCCGCCAAGGCGTGGCTTTCGCGCGCACCGTGGCCCATTCGTTCAGCGTCGCGCAGGCCCTGTTCGTCGAGACTGCTCTCCACTGGTTCCGCGGTGACATCGCGGCAGAGCGCGCCGCCGCCGCAGAGATGATCTCGCTCGCTGAGGCTCAGGGGTTCCCGGTCTGGCTCGGCGCCGGCCACGCGCATCATGGGCACTCGCGCGTGATGGCGGGCGAGGGCACCACCGCGGTCACCGAGATGACCGACGGCATGATGCTCGCCTCTCGCGCCGGGACCCTCATGGGGGCGCCCACGATGCTTGTCCTCCTCGCCGAGGCGTACGCAGCGGCGGATGACCGTTCCGCGGCCGTCGGTTCGGTTGAAGCCGGGCTCCGTCTGGCCGCGAAAACGGGGCAGCACTTCTGCGACGCCGAGCTCCAGCGCCGCAGGGGCGATCTCATCCTCGCCACTGATCCCGGACGCGCGATCGAAGCCGAGGCACTCTTCCACAGCGCGCTGGACGTCGCCCGCGGGCAGGAGGCGAAGTCCTTTGAGCTACGTGCCGCGACCAGCCTCGCGCGCTTGTGGCGGGATCAGGGCAAGTGTGCCGAGGCTCGCACCCTGCTGGCGCTAGTCTATGAGTGGTTCACCGAAGGCTTCGACACGCGGGATCTGCAAGACGCGAAGGCGCTGCTCAACGAGTTGGCGTAGAAGGTCGTCTTCGCCATCGATACGCCTCTGTCCGAACCCATCCCAATTTCGGTCACCGTGCGTGGCCGCATCTCTAGGGATTCGGACAATTTTGCTATCTATTCACGTTGCGTAAGTCTGTGATTCCACAGTACCGGAAAACACAAACGGCCAAGTTGGCCACTTCCGCGAAAGATTCGGAGACGCCTCGGATTTTCGAGATGGATTCGGCCAGGTTGGCCGCATCCTCGAACGATTCGGCCACCCGCCCGTTCGCACGCTGCGCGGGAACGTTTAGCCGCTGCGCGGCGTCCGATTGATGTTGCTCGTGAAACGGCGTGGCGCGCCGCGTCCGCAGCGGATCCGTGTCCGACCGTCATCCGCCGTCGTTCACGAGCACGATCTTCCCCGCGACCTCCGCCGCGCCCATCATCTCGGCGGTACCATTCGGGGCGCTGCGTGCGCAGGCGATCGACGTTGTAGCCGGCGACTTGCTTGTTGACGTCCATCATCGTGAGCGGCGCGAAGCGCGGCATCTGCACGAAGGCGACGGCGAGCTTCGCGAGGTCGCGGCGTCCGTTCGTCGTCCCCGCGGAGAAGCCATAGCCGACGAGCCGCCCGCCGCCGCGCAGGGCCTCGTACGAGCGGCGCCATTGCTTGCCGCCGACGGCGTCGAAGACCGCGTCGACGCCGTCGCCGGTGCGCTCGCGGATGCGCGCGACGAAGTCGGTCGTCTTGTAGTCGATCGGCGTGCCGCCGAGCGACTGGACAATCTCGTGCTTGCCGCGCGAGGCGGTGCCGTACATCTCGAGGCCGGCGAGCTTCCCGAGCTCGAGGAGCGCGGTGCCGACGCCGCCGCCGGCGCCGTGGATGAGGATGCGCTCACCCGCCGTCACGCGCGCCATCCGACGGAGCATCTGGTACGCGGTGAGGTAGTTCAGCACGAGGCTGACCGTTTCCGCGGGATCGAGGCCCGTCGGGGTCGCGACCAGACTCTCTGCCGGAACGCAGACGTACTCCGCGTAGCCGCCGAACTTGGTGAGCGCGACGACCGGCTGCCCGGCGCGCCAGCCGGGCGCGTCGGCGTCGACGACGCCGGCGACGTCGTACCCGGGCGTGAAGGGCGGCCGTGGCGTGCCGGGGTACAGACCTTCGCGCATCAAGAGATCCGCGAACGCGACACCCGCGGCGCGCACCTTGACGCGCACCTCGCCGGGCTTCGGTGACGGCAGCGGCTCCTCGTGCATACGGAGGACGTCGGGTCCGCCGCGACGGCTCACCACCACGCGCGTGTGCGTCTGACTCATGCGGCCCTCCTCGAACGCGAACGGACGGTCGCGAGTCTTCTAGGCGATGCCCGCTGCCACGTCGATGCCGCGGCGGCGCGGCCGTCAGTGCAGCGTTTCGAAGGGCGTCGGCCGGCGGCGATCGAGGGGGGCGCCGCTCATCAGGCGATACTCCTCGACGAGCTCGAGGTACTCGGCACGCGCCACCAGTCCCTCCGGGCGGCGATACACCAGGCCCTCGGCGACGCGGCCGTAGCAGTCGCGGAAGCGACGCGGGCGCGGCGGCTCGGCGACGATCCAGATCTCGCGGCCGTGATGCTCGGCCGGGACCCGCCACGTGCCGTAGTCGCCGCTGACGATGCGGGCTTTGCGCAGGAGCGCCGGTTTCGCGGTGGAGGGCACGCGCTCTTGGAGCACGAGCGGTGCCAGCGTGCGGTGTAGGCGCCGCCGCGATCTTCCGCTAGGAAAACGAGCGGCTGGTGGCGGATTTGCGTCGGGTCGCCAACCCTTTGACCACTGCAAAGGACCGGTTCGATGGCTCTCGGAATCGGCATCATCGGTGCCGGAAAGCATGGCGAGCGATATCTCCGGCACGTCGCCGACGTCCCGGACCTGCGCCTGGTGGCGCTCGCCCGCCGCGACCGCGCGCGCGGCGAGGCGCAGGCCCGCGTCTACGGCTGTCGTTTCCACAACGACGCCGCGGATCTGATCGCCGATCCCGAGGTCGATGCCGTCGCTCTCGTCGTCCCGCCGACGTCGAACGCGGCGCTCGCGTCGAGCGCGGCGCGGGCCGGCAAGCATCTGCTCATCGAGAAGCCGCTCGCGACGACGCTCGGCGACTGCCGGCGGATCGCCGACGCGGTGGCGTCATCGGGCGTCACGGCGATGGTCGCGCACACGCTGCGCTTCAACGCCGTCGTGGCTGCGATGCGCGCGGCGATCGCGACGATCGGGCCGCTCCACGCCGCCGTCATCACGCAGCGCTTCGAGCCGTCGACGCTGACGTGGCTCGACACCCCCGCGGTCGGCGGCGGCGGCATCATCCTCCACACCGGCGTGCACAGCTTCGACTTGCTCCGGCACCTCACCGGCGACGAGGCGCGGGAAGTAAGCGCCCGGGTCGACCGTGTCGCGACGCATGATACCGAGGACAACTTCGTCGCGGCGATCGAGATGGAGCGCGGCACCCTCGCGCTCGTCGGCGGCTCGCGCGCGACCGCCGGCCGCTCGGGGGCGATCGAGCTCGCCGGCCGCAACGGGCAGCTCGTCGGCGATCACGTGCACGGCCATGCCGCCGTGTTGACCGGCACCGAGCGTCGCGCGCTCACAGTTGGTGCGCCGGTCGCGACCGTCGCCGCCGCGCTGCGCGAGTTCGCCGCAGCGGTCGGCGCGCGTCGCCCGCCGTCG
>VBKW01000332.1 GCA_005879405.1 Deltaproteobacteria bacterium | reverse complement strand
GTGCGTCCCGACGCCGCAGCGGTCGAAGAGTGCTATCGTCTTCACGCGAAGCGGCGTCTTCCACCGGTGTCGATTGCGAGTTGCGCCACTCCAGCGTAGACGTACCACCCTCTCGCAAGACGAAACCGCCTGATTCTGCTGGGACTCTCTCATACGGGCCGCCACGATACGGAGCGGAGCTTGCTGCGCAACCAATGACTACGCTCGCGACGATTCTCTGGGGTCTGAACCTGCTCTGCGTCACGGTCGGTCACCTGTCACTCAAGGCGGCCGCTACGGGGGCTCCCAGTGCGCGCAGTCTGGATCGCTGGACCGCAATGCTGAAGGACGTCTGGGTGTGGATCGGCGTCGCGGCGTTCGTGGCGGAATTCCTCCTGTGGCTGGCGTTCCTGTCGCTCGTGCCGCTCTCGCTTGCTGTGCTCGTCGGGAGCATCGACACCCTCGCGGTATCGGTCGGCGGCCGCATCATATTCGGCGAGGCTCTGACGCTGCGCCGAAGCTTCTCGATCATCCTGATCGCGATCGGGGTCGCGCTCGTTGGATGGGGGTGATGGTATGAGGCGGTTCTTCATAGTCGGCTTCGTGATCCTCCTTGGCTTCGACACGCTCGCGCAGATCGGCTTCAAACTCGCCGCCGTGGCCGCGGCTCCGCCGGAGTTGGGGTTGCAGTGGATCGCCCGCATCGCCACTGAAAAGTGGATCTATCTCGCCGTTGCAGGATACCTCGGCGCGTTCATCACCTGGATGACGTTGCTGCAGTACGCACCGATTGGGCCCGCGTTCGCCACGTCTCATCTCGACATCGTGACGGTTCTCTTCGTTTCGGTAGTGCTGCTGGGCGAGAGCCTATCTCGCCCGCAGATCGTGGGTGCAGCGCTGATCCTGATCGGCATCGCAGTCCTGGCGGTGACGAAGTCGAAGGAACCGGAGCGAGGAGAGCTCCGCGATCACGATGCTGCATGAAGTCCCCCCGACAGCCGGTTTGCCGCTCACCTGGATGGACTTGACCGGCATCCGCCGTGAGCCGGACCTGGACATCGCGCTCGCCGCGTTCCTCGGTGTCGAGGCCGCAAGCATCACGTGCTCGGGCACGGCATCCTTGATCGTTGCTCTCGAAGCGCTCAAGCGGCGGAGCCGACGTCGAACGGTGGTCATTCCCGCCTACACATGTCCCCTCGTGCCGCTGGCGGTTGCTCACGTCGGACTCAGCGTGAGTGTCTGCGATGTGTCGGCGGGCCGCTTCGACTTCGACACTGAGGGACTCGCCCGAGCGTGCGACGCCGATACGCTGGCCGTGATACCGATGCATCTCGGCGGAGTGGTCGCGAACTTGGAGCCGGTGCTCGAGATCGCCGAGCGCGCGGGGGCCTGCGTCCTCGAGGACGCAGCGCAAGCGCTGGGCGCGACGTGGCACGGCCGACCGGTGGGAACGGTCGGGGAGATCGGTTGCTATAGCCTCTCTCGCGGGAAGGGGCTGACTCTCTACGAAGGCGGCTTCTGCGTCGCTCGCGACGACGAGCTGCGTGCCGCGATCGCGCGCACGGCAGATGAGCTGATGCCACCTCGCGCCGGAATCGAGTTTCTGCGAATCGTCCAGCTGATCGGCTATCGTCTGCTTTACAACCCGGTCGGCCTATTCGTCGCGTACGGCATGCCACTCCGTTGGGCGCTCGCGCGTGGAAATTTGCTGCGGGCCGTCGGTGACGAGCCGCGGTCGGCGATCCCGCTCCATCGGGTGAGTTCGTGGCGGAGAAGAATCGGCGCCGCGGCGCTCCGCCGCCTGCCGGCGGCGATCGAAGCGAACGCCAGCCGCGGTCGTCTGCGAGCCGCCAAACTGCGTGAGATCCCGGGTATACGCGTTCTGGACGAGCTGCCCGAGACGACGGGGACGTGGCCCTTCCTGACGGTCTTGGCGGATTCGTCCGAGGTGCGCGACCGCGTGCTCGCTCGTCTATGGGGCAACGGACTCGGCGTCAGTCGGCTCTTTATCCACGACCTGACCCGCTACCAATATCTCGACAAAGTCGTTCCACGCACTGCGGTGCCGAACGCCCGCGCCGTCGCCGAGCAAAGTTTCACGGTATCCAACAGTGACTATCTGTCGGAGGAGGAATTTCACCGAATCCGCGAGATCATTGCCCATTCGGTCTCAGATCATCGTCGAGCGACGCCCAGTTGATCCGAGAAGCGACTGCGGCGAACAGATGGTGTACGAGCCGGCTCCGATGCTTGCAGTAGTTCGTCAATGGGACGAGCTCATGGCCCAGGTCCAGCTTCATCCGATAGCCAGTCTGGCCGCTCTGGATCTCCGTGGCGCCCGCGGCGCGCGCCCAACGCACCGCTTGCTCCCAGAGCTGAAAATACAGCCGCCCCTCTCGTCCGAGCTCGTAGTCGATGCCGATGAACTTGTTGATCACGCGCCGCCCGACGAGGAAGAGGAGCATGAAAGCCGCCAGGCGGCCGGTTGTCGGCTCGCGCAGTAACGCGAAGTGAGCCGGTGGTTCGGTGGCAATCGCAGCGAAGAACTCCGGCGTCAGGCGCTCGAACTTCGTCTTGCCACGCTCATAGGTCTGCCAGAAGAGCGCAAAGATCTCGCGCAGGACCGATTCCGGAGGGTGTGTGACGATCGAGTTAACGAGAGGACGCGCCTCCTTGCCGCGGCGAAGGTTTCTCCGCAGTCGGTGACGCTTGGAGGGGATGAGCGCCGCGACGTAGTCATCAAACGAGGCTCCTGCGAGCCGGATGCGCGTGCCGGGGAAGCTGACAACCGGGAAGAGCCCGAGTGCCGCCGCCAGGTGATCGAAGTCAGCCCTGGTTTCGTCAGGAAAGTCCTTCCAGACGATCATCGGCGCGTCGAGATCTCGGGCGCGCTCCTCCAACGCCTGCTGGACGACGCCAAGGACGGAGCCCAGGGGCTCCGGGGGAATCAGGCCGACCGAGCCCTCGTCAGAGCATGGCGAGCCGACGAACAGCGTCCGCTGATAGCGCAGCCGGGGCAGCAGTCGCCCGCCAAGCCGAAGGGCTGCCGCGACGGTCGGGGGCGCGACGAGGTCGATCGGCACGTCCATCAGGAATGTCGGCGCGATTCCGATCGGCCGAGTCCCTTGCTCGAGCAGGCCATATGCGACGCGAAACTGGTCCTCGAGTCGACCCTGGTCGAGTGCCCGATACCACCAGCCGCCCTCGAGCGGCGGGGGAAACGACGCCGACCAGAGATCTTCGGGGATCTCGACGGCCGACGATACCCAGCGCACCGTGATCGACCGCATCAGTTGGACCCGTCGAGCACCGCGTCGGAGAGAAGCAGCTCAACTCCGGTCGCGATCCTACGGAGCCCGGCTTGCTGCGAGGCCCGCGAGTGCCGGGCCAGATTGGAAGTCGCTCGGCAAGACTTCTGCGGCTCCGCTTTCGAGCGCGCGCGCGGCGGGCCCGTCGGATTCGTCGCCCTTCCCGCCGAACTGACGATCGACATAGTCTCTCATCGTCAGCCCGACCACCCAATCGCCGATCGCGAGCGGAATGAGTGTCGGTCTGAAGAACGGAATGGAGCGAACAAAATGGAAAATCCTGGCGACGCCGCCGGGCGCCAGGCCGTGAACGAACAGCCGGACGAGGATGCCAAACTGGCCTCCGAACGAGTCCGTAGTGTGCTCGGGCACGCCGGCGAAATAGCGCGTCTTGTTCTTGATCCGATCGGCGATGTGCCGGTCCTCCAACAGGCTGCAGTAGAGTGACCGAAAACCGCTGATCATCTCCTCGTACCCCATTTGTTTGGGGATGATGTTGGTGCCGAGCTTCGTATTGTCCTGAACATCCGGATCGGCCGCCAGGCGCCCTTCCTTCTCGAGGCGATCGTAGAGCGGAGTCTTCGGTATGGCGACGAGCAACCCGATCATTGCCGCATGGATTCCCGATTGCATGATGAATCGGTGCTGCATCTCGAACGTGGCGACGGTGTCATGATCGAACCCGATGATGAATCCCGCGAGAACGTTGATACCGTGTGAATAGAGCTTCCGGACCGACGCCAGCATGTCTTGACGAGTGTTCTGGAATTTCAGTGTCTCCTTCAGGCTTTCCTCGTCGGGAGATTCGATGCCGATGAACACCCACTCGAAGTTCGCCAGCTGAAAGAGCGAGAGAAGCTCGTTGTCTTGCGCGACGTTCAAAGACACTTCCGTCCCGAAGTCGAACCAATAGCCGTACTTCTCCTGATAGTCATGAAGAAACTGCAGCAGGTCTTTTGCGAGTGGCTTGTTGCCGATGAAGTTGTCGTCGACGAAGAAGACGCTGCGGACGCCGACCGCTCTCAGCCGGTCGAGTTCTCTGCCCACCTGCTCGAGAGATTTCGTGCGAGGCTTGCGACCGAACATCACGATGATGTCGCAGAACTCACACCGAAACGGGCACCCCCGGGAAAATTGCAAGCTGACGAGCTCATACTGCGCCAACTTCAAGAGATCGAAACGCGGTACCGGAGAATCGGTCAGAGCAACTTCGCCGGTCTCGCGGTAGAGCGGCTTCGCGGCGCCGCTCTCGAAGTCCCGGCAAAACTCTTTCCAGATGTATTCGGCCTCGCCCGCGACGACGCTATCGGTGAGCGGTGCGTACAGCTCCGGGCACAAGGATGCATAGCTGCCGCCGGCGACGACGAAGTAGCCCTGCTCCTTGTACAACGCGAGGAGCTCCTTCTGGCGTTTGAACTGGACGCCCATCCCGCAGATCCCGACGATGTCTGCCGCGGGCTTCGAAGGGACGGGATCGATGTTCTCGTCGACGATCTCTACCTGCCAGGTCTCGGGGCACAGCGCCGCCAGAGTCGCCAGCCCTAGCGGCGGGCTGATCGCTCGCTTGCCGCTGAACACCTTGTCGATCGCCCACTGAAAACTCCAGAAGCTCTCGGGGAATTTCGGATTGATCAGCAATAATCTCATTGGGCCCGAGCGGATGAAGGTCACGGAGTCGGTCGACCGACTCTGATCAGCGCCGTATACTCCGCTGCGGCGCTGTCGAGCAAGGAGGGTGCTCCGTGCCGATTCGCGGACACGGTGCCCAGTGCCTATTCGGCGACGAGATCGCCACGCGAGAATGGCCGTCGATGATCGTGTTCGTACGCG
>VBKW01000048.1 GCA_005879405.1 Deltaproteobacteria bacterium | reverse complement strand
GCGCGGAGCTCGAGCGCGCGTGGGGCTGGGGCGACACGCCCGGGTTCACCACCAGCGACGAGTGACTCGAATTGCCGACGGCGACCCTGTGCTGCCGTTCACCCGCGACCGCGGTGTCCACGCTCAGTCGAGCGTGTCCTTGAACTGCGCGGCGTCGTTGCGCGACGCCGGCGCGGTGAATGCCGCGCCCCAACACTGCCTGGCGTTGCTCCGCAGCTGCACGGTGACCGCTGGGTCCTGCGCCAGCGGCAGCGACGGCGGCAGGAGGTTCGGTCCCGCGGCCTTCACGGTGACGCCGGCTGCGCCTTGTGCCCCGGCGCGCAGCAGCGCGCTCGCGATGCCGCTCCACGTCCGCGCGCGATCACGATAGCGCAGCGCGCTCATCCCGCTCGGCGTCCAACACGGACGGCGCCCGCAGGTGCCGCCGCCGGGAAGCGCGGCGCGCAGACGGAGTGAGCGCGATCAGGGCGAGGATGAAGGCCGCGACCGTCACCCGACCCAGCTCGCGCGCCGCACGCTCCGCCTACGCGGCGCGCTCGACGACGGTGTCGATCATCGCCTGCACGATCACGCCGACCTCGCCGTCTTTCGGCGTGAACACGTGCCGCACGCCGAGACGCGTGAGCTTCGGCCGGTCCACCTCCGGGATGATCCCGCCCATGACGACCGGGATGCCGGGCGCGCCGGCCTCGCGCAGGCCGCGCTCGACTTCGGTCGCGATCCAGAGATGAGAGCCCGAGAGGCTGGAGATGCCGATCAGGTCGACGTCCTCCTGGACGGCGGTGGCGACGATCATCGCCGGCGTCTGCTTGAGGCCGGTGTAGACGACCTCCATCCCCGCCTCGCGACAGGCGAACGCGAGGAGCTTCACCGCGTTCACGTGGCCGTCGAGGCCGGATTTCGCGAGGAGCACGCGCATGCGGCGCGGCGCGCGCGGGATGCGCAGTGCCGGCGCGTCATTGATCTCGGAGCCGAGCGGCGCCTGGTAGCGCGCGCCCAACGCCTCCTCGATCGCTTTCGTCCACTCGCCGGTCGTGCCGCCGGCTTTCGCGAGTGCGATCGAAGCGGGAAGGACGTTTTCACCCTCGACGGCGGCACGTTTCAGGTCTGCGGTCGCGCGCGCGACCGCGGCCGCGTCGCGGTCGGCCTTCCACCGCTTCAGCGACGCGATGCGACGCTCGATCTGCGCCTCGCTGACGACGTCCTCCTCGCGCACGCGCGCGCTGCCGCTGAAGGCGCCGATCTCGCCGATGAAGGCGTTCACGCCGACGACGAGGCGCTCCTTGCTCTCGATCTGCTGCCGCCAGCGCACGAGCGCCGCCGTCAAGCGGGTCGCGATCCAGCCGATCGACTGCGCGTAGCCGAGGCGCTCCATGTCGGCGACGATCGCCCGCGCCTCGTTCTTGATCTCGCCTGTCACCTTTTCGATCACCTTCGAGCCTTCGAAGATGTCCGGGTAATCGGCGATACCGGTCTCGTGCATCAGGACCTGCTGCGTGCGCAGGGACAGGATCTGCTCGGCGGGATCAGGCAAGCCGAGCGCCTCGCGGAAGCCTGGCAGCTGCAGCGCGCCGACGCGTGCCGACGCGGAGATCACGACCGGCAGCGCCTCGTAGGCGATGCGGATGATGTTCACCTCCGGCTGCTGCTCGGTGAGCGTCAGCGATCGGACTTGGCAGCCGGAGCGCCACTTCGTCGTGATGCCGTAGCGCTCGCGGCAGAGCTCCGTCCAGAGCTGGCTGTACGCGCGCACCTTCGCGATCTCCGGCACGAGCTCGATCCCGGAGTTGATGAAGAAGCTGATGCGCTCGACGACGCCGGCGAAGACGTCGGCGGCGAGGGCAGGGCGAATCGCCTCCAGGATCAGGAGCGCGTTGCCGATGGCGTAGCCGACCTCCTCAGCCGGCGACGCGCCGGACTCCATGAAGTGGTAGCCGCAGCTGTTCATCGGGTTCCATTGCGGCGTCTCGGTCGCGGCAAACACGATGAGGTCGGTCGAGAGTCGCAGCGACACCGTAGGATCGAAGATCGACGTCCCGCGGGCGACGAACTCCTTCAAGAGATCGTTCTGCGTCGTCCCGCGCAGCTTCGCGCGCGCGACCCCGCGTTCGTCGGCGAGCGCGACGTACAGCGCGTAGAGCCACGGCGCGGTGGCGTTGATCGTCATCGAGGTGTTGATCGTTGCCTGATCGATCTCGCGGAAGAGAGTGTCCATGTCGCCGAGGTGCGAGATCGAGACACCCGTGCCGCCGATCTCGCCGGCCGCCATCGGGTCGTCGGCGTCGTAGCCGTTCTGCGTCGGCAGATCGAAGGCGACCGAGAGGCCGCGCTGACCGTGCGTCAGGTTCTCGCGGTAACGACGGTTCGACTGCTCCGCGTCGCCGAAACCGGCGTAGGTGCGGATGATCCAGGGAACGCGAGCGGTGTCGGTCTTCGACATGGACGTCACTCCGAGGCGGCGACGATTCTCGCTTGCGCCCGGCGTCGAGGCAAGCTGCGATCCGGCGCGGGTCGTGCGTCGGTGCAGCGGCCGAGCGCGCGGCATCACGTACCGCGTACCGCGTATTCGTGTGGTGTCAGGCCGGCGGTGCGACGGGCGGCGGCGGCTCGTAGCGCGCTTCGGCATCGCGGACGGCGCGTTCGAGCGCCGGCGAGGGTGTCACGGCAGGCCCGCTCTGCGCGACCGCAACGAGCACACCGCCCACTGCGAGCTCGAAGAGGGCTGCGCCCCAGCCGAGCAAACCCGGATTGCCGTCGACGTAGACGCCGAAGAGTCGTCCGGCGCACGCGCCGAGCCACAGCAGTCCGACGAAGAGGAGCCGCGCCCGGTGCAGCGCCGGGTCGGTGGCGGCGAGCAGTGTGTAGACGCCCATCACGATGAAGATGCCGCCATACGTCGCGCGGATCTCGCCCAGCGCCGCCGCCATGTGCGACGGACTGGCATAGGCGAGCCCGAGAAGGCCGAGTACGCGCTCGGGGTACACGAGGCCGAGCACGCCAAGGGCGAAGATGATCAAGCCGGCGACGATCGTCCAGATTCGGGGGTTCATTGGCGGCGGAGCATAGCAACGGTTTTGCACGCACGGAAGGACGTGCCGTCCACGGCACGACGCACGCGGGCGCGCGGCGCGAAATCAGCTCACGTGCCGGCGACCAATGCCGAGGCCGAATGCGAGGAGGGCGCCGCCGATGAGGGGGAGGGCGGCGCTCCGGCCGGAGGCGCGGGCCCATTCCAGGAGGCGGGCGAGCTGGCGGCTGGTCGGGCTCGGGCCGGTGGGGACGCCGATCTGGGTCACGGTGACGTCGGTGAACCAGGCGCTGCCGGTGTTCAAGTTCGCGTAGCTGCCGAGGCGCAGGCAGAGGTCCCATTGGCTCTCGTCGCCGGCGCGAGCGACGATCTCGAGCGGCTGCCAGTCCTGCGTGCCGCGCAGATCGGCCGAGTCGGCGACACGCGGCTCGATCGCGATGTGCGCGCCGGAGGCGGCGGTGCCGATGTCGCTCGTCCGCGCCCGCACCGCGACGCGGTACGTCGCGCCCGGCTCGACCGCGATCGCCTGGCACCAACGGGTGTCGTTGGGAACGACGTTGCGCATCGCGATGCTGCCGCTCCCAGCGCCCGCCGGCGGCGTCCACGCGAACTCGACGCCGTCGCGCGACCACGCTTCGTTACGCCAATCTGCGGGCGCGTCGCCGCTGCCGTCGGTGAAGCTGCCGTTACGCACCGCCGCGGCGTCCGCGAACGACGGTCCGCACACCGCGGCAGCCGTGACGATGACTGTCACCCCCATGCATGCACGCGCTGCGGTCAGGCGAGCACGCGCGAGCCGGCGGCCGTTCAGCCTTCCCATCGCCGCAGCACCAGCGACGCGTTGGCGCCGCCGAAGCCGAAGGAGTTCGTGACGGCATAGCGCACGTCGGCGCGACGTGCGGTGTGCGGTACGTAGTCGAGGTCGCAGCCTTCGTCGGGGTGGTCGAGGTTGATCGTCGGGGTGATGATGCCGGTCTCCAGCGTCTTCGCGGTGACCAGCGTCTCGAGCGCGCCCGACGCGCCGATCAGGTGACCGGTCATCGACTTCGTCGCGCTCACCGCCACGCGCGCGGCGTGCGCGCCGAAGGCGAGCTTGATGCCTTGGGACTCGTTGACGTCGCCGAGCGGCGTCGAGGTGGCGTGGGCGTTGACGTACTGCACGTCCTCGGCGCGGATGTCGGCGCTCTCGAGCGCCGCTTGCATGCATGCGGCGACGCCGATGCCGTCGGGGAGCGGCGCGGCGATGTGGAACGCCTCACTGCCGGTCGCGTAGCCGACGATCTCCGCGTAGATGTGCGGTGCGCCGCGCGCCTGCGCGTGCGCGAGCGATTCGACGATCAGCATCGCGGCGCCCTCGGAGAGCACGAAGCCGTCGCGGTCGCGATCGAACGGCCGGCTCGCACGCTCGGGCTCGTCGTTCCGCAGCGTGACCGCGCGCGAGTTCGCGAAGCCGGCGACCTCGGTCGGGTCGATCAGCGCGTCGGTGCCACCGGCGATCACCGCGTCGCACGTGCCTTCCCGGACGTAGCGCCAGGCCTCGCCGACGGCGTTCAGGCCGGACGCGCAGGCGTTGCCGATCGTGAAGTTCGGACCGCGCACCTGCAGCCGGATCGCGACCTGAGACGATCCCATGTTGGTGGTGATTGCGGTGATGTAGAAAGGCGAGACGCTGCTCGGGCCACCTTGGTTGAAACCCGTCACCGTGCGGAAGATCGTCCGCGCGCCGCCGTTGTTGTTGCCGAGCAGGACGCCGATGCGACGCGAGTTGTCTTGCGTGATCGGCAGCGCCGCGTCCTCGACCGCCATGACCGACGCCGCGACCGCGTAGCGCGCGAAATCGTCCATGCGCTTCAGGTGCTTCGGCGGCATGTAGCGCCCGGGCTCGAAGCCGCGCACCTCGCCGGCGATGCGACAGAGCTGGTTGGTGGCGTCGAAGACGGTGATCGGACCGATGCCCGACCGCCCCGCACACGCGCTCTCCCAGATGGCGGCCGCGCCGATGCCGATCGGAGTCACGCCGCCAAGGCCGGTGATGACGACTCGCGGTGCGCGCATGAGATCAGCGTATCTGTAGATGCGTCCGCGAGGTGCGTCAAATAGGTAGTGCAGATGGCGCACGCGATGATACACCGGCGCGCATGGCGATCGCGGAGCTTCCCGGGGCGCGCCTGCACTACGATGTCTACGGCGAGGGCCCGTGGCTCGTGTTCGCGCACGGCGCCGGCGGCAATCGCCTGTCGTGGTGGCAGCAGATCCCGCACTTCGCGGCGCGCTTCCGGTGCGTGGTCTACGACCAACCGGGCTGGGGCGCGTCGACGTGCGACGACGGCCCCGACCCGCGCCGCTTCGCGCCTGACTTGACGGCGCTCCTCGATCATCTCGCGATCACGCGTGTCGCGCTCGTCGGCCAGTCGATGGGCGGTTGGGCGGTGCTCGGATGCGCGCTCGCCGCGCCCGAGCGCGTGACGCACGTCGTGCTCGCGAGCACGCTCGCGGGACTCCTCGACGAGACGACGTCGACACAGTTGTCGCAGGTGATCGACGCGTCCGCGGAGCGTCCGCTCGATGCGCACGCCGCGCTCGCCGCCGACTTCCCGCAGCGCGATCCGGCGCGGACGTTTCTCTTCGAGCGCATCGCCGCGATGAACCCGCCGCTCAGCGCCGCCTTTCTGCATGCGCTGGTGCGCCTGCGGCTCGCACCGCCGACCGCGCCGCCGCCGTTCGCGACGGCGTTCGTCGCCGGCGACCGCGACCCCACGTACAGCTTCATCGTGCTCTCCACGTCAAGGGCAGAGCCAACGGCCGCACGGTGTCGCGCGGGCCGCGCTCGGGGCAAGGAGTGGGACTGGGGCAATTTGCGTCTGACGACCCAACGAGCCACGGCCCGGACTGGGGCAAGTTGCGAGCGAGACGAGGCGCGAGGAAGCCGGGCCGCGCAGGCGTAGCAGCGCTACGCCGAGCACGCCCGGCGACCGAGCAACGAAGTATCGCGACGCAAATTGCCCCAGTCCCGCTCCTTGCCCCGAGCGCGGCCCGCGCGATACCGTGCGGCCGTCGGCTGGGCCCTTGACGAGGAGAGCACGATGAAGCTGTACGTGGGCAACCTGTCCTACAATCTCACCGACGCCGAGCTGCGCGACGCGTTCGCCGCGCACGGCGAGGTGACGTCCGCCGAGATCGTGAAGGATCGAGCGAGCGGACAATCCAAAGGCTTCGGGTTTATCGAGATGCCGTCGGAAGACGAAGCCAAAGCGGCGATCCAGGCGTTGCACGGAACGGCGTTGAAGGGACGGACGCTCAACGTCAACGAGGCGCGACCGCGGGCCGACGGCGGCGGCGGAGGTCGCGACCGACGCGGCGGGCCGGGCGGTGGCCGCGGCGGCCCCGGCGGCGGCCGGGGCGGATACCAGTAGCGGCTGCACAAGTTTGACCTCGCTGCGCCAGAATTGACGCCCGGGGCCGCGGCAGCGACGCCTGAGTGTCGCCGCTGCAGCCAAAAACCCGTCGGCATCGCGGCGACGCCTGGCATGTTGCTTGCGTGTGAGCACGCCGATGCACACTCGCAGCTGGGGGTCCATCTACCTGCCCTGGGGGAGATTCGCGGGCGCGAGCGTCGAGGCGCGCGAGCTCTCGGCGCCCGCGATCGACACTCGGACGTTCCGCCGGCGTGTCATTGCCATCGGCGTGCTCGTGACTGCCGTGCTGCTGATCGTGCGTCTCGTCATGTGCGAGCTCGCAGCCGACCACCGCGAGGAGGTCATCTACCGGGATCTCAAGCGCCTCGCCGCGAGCATGGAGCATCCGCATCGTGACTATCTCGAGCCGCGCATCGGGCTGGCGCAGCAGGTCGTCGCGTTGCTTGCCGCCGCGAGTCCGCCGCCGGCGTCGGTCGTGCGCGCGGTCGCGGCGGCGGGTGTGCGCCAGCTGCCCGACGTCCCGCTGCTCGTCTACCGCGCCGGTCGCGGCGGCGGATGGCGGGTGGCCGAGAACGAGCAGGTTCCCGATCTCGACGCCGTCGAGCACCGGCTCGACGAGGCTGCGCGCGAGGATCCGGCGGCCGCACATGCGATCGCCGCGGACGTGGAGCCCTGGGGCCGGACCCTGGTGCTGCGCATGCCGGTCGGACAGCTAGGGTCCGATGGAGCGGTCTTCGCGGCGATTCGCCTCGGGCCGCTGTACCATCATCTGCTCCCCGCCGAGCTGCGCGACAGCTACGTCGTGCACGTCTCCGACGACAGCGATCGCATCTGGGGCGATGCGGAGGAGCCGCCGCACGGCGCGTACGTCGTCACGCACAGCTTCCCCGTGGCGTGGCAACGGTGGACGATCCGCGCCTGGCCACGTCCCGAGTATCTGCGCGCGCAGCGGATCGCCGAGTGGTGGGCGATCGCTCGCGTCGGGCTGCCGACCGCGCCGCTTCTCGCCGCGCTGTTCGTCGGCCTCTTGCTGTGGTGGGGACGCTTGACGGAGAAGATCGTGCTCGCGGAGCAGCGCATGCGCCTCACGGTCGACAAGGCGCTCGACGCGGTCGTGATGATGGACGCCGACGGGCGCATCACGGGATGGAACGTGCAGGCCGAGGCGACGTTCGGCTGGAGCGCTCGCGAGGTCACCGGCGAGTCGCTTGCGGAAATCATCGTCCCTCCGGCGCAACGCGAGGCGCACAAGCGCGGCGTGGCGCGATTCCTCGCGACCGGCGAGGGCCGGCTCGTCAACACCCGGGTCGAGATGCCGGCGTGGCATCGCGACGGTCACGAATTCCCGGTCGAGCTCTCGATCTCGGCCGTCCCGTTCCACGACCGCTACGTCTTCACCGCGTTCGTCCGCGACATCACCGACCGCAAGCACGCCGAGGAGGAGCTGCGGTCGGCGAAAGAGACGGCCGAGGCCGGGAACCGCGCCAAGAGCGAGTTCCTCGCAACCATGAGCCACGAGATCCGTACCCCGATGAACGGCATTTTCGGGATGACGGAGCTCGCGCTCGACACCGCCGACGACGCCGAGCGGCGCGACTTCCTGGTCCGCGCCCGCGCGTGTGCCGAGAGCTTGATGACGATCATCAACGACGTCCTCGACTTCTCGAAGATCGACGCCGGCAAGCTCGACTTCGAGTGCATCGAGTTCGACGTGCGCGCGGTCGTCGACGGCGTCCTGGACACGCTGGCGATCGAGGCCAACCGCAAGCAGCTCGAGCTCGTCGGCTCCGTCGACGAGGCGCTGCCGGCGCGCTTGCGCGGCGATCCAGGACGGCTGCGGCAGATCTTGATGAACCTCGCCGGCAACGCGCTGAAGTTCACCGATCACGGCGAGATCGTGATCCGTCTCGAGCGGGGCGCGGAGCCGCCGTCGGACGATCCCGCCGACGAGCGCGTCGTCCTCCGCTGCACCGTCCAGGACACGGGGATCGGGATCCCCGCCGACAAGCAGGCAACGATCTTCGAGTCGTTCACGCAAGCGGACAGCTCGACGACGCGGCGCTACGGCGGTACGGGCCTTGGCCTCGCGATCTCGCAGCGGCTGGTCGCGATGATGGGAGGCGCGATCGGCGTCGACAGTGAGCCCGGGTATGGCAGCACGTTCTGGTTCGCGGTGCCGCTCGAGCGCGGCCGTGCGGTGAGCGACATCGAGTCGCGGCGCGCGCTCGCCGACCTGCGCGTGCTCGTCGTCGACGACAACGCGACGAATCGCATGGTGCTCCTGAAGCTGCTGCAGACCTGGGGCTGCCGTGCCGCGCTCGCCTCGGGCGGCGTCGAGGCATGCGACCTCTTGACTCATGCCGCGCGCGGTGGCGAGCCGTTCGACTTGGTTCTGCTCGACATGCACATGCCGGACCTCGACGGCACCGCGACGGCGCGCCGGATCCGTGCCGAGCCGACGACCCGCGACGTGCCGATCGTCGCGCTCACGTCGGTGAGCCGCGGCGGCGGCAAGCAGGAGGACATCGGATTGAACGCGGTGATCCCGAAGCCGATCAAGCACGGTTCGCTCGCCGAGGCGATGGCGGCCGCGATGGCGGCGCGCGCGCCCGCCGGCGCGCCCGACGGCTCGCAACGTCCGGCGCGCGTGCTCATCGTCGACGACAACGAGGCGAATCGCATCGTCGCCGAGACGGTGCTCCGCCGCGGCGGCTACGAGGTCCATCTCGCGACGAACGGCCGCGAGGCGATCGCCGCGTTTCGCCGCGTCGCGCCCGACCTCGTCTTGATGGACGTGCAGATGCCGGAGATGGACGGGTTGGCGGCGACGGCGGCGATCCGCGCCGGCGAGGATCCGGCGTATCGGCGGCCGATTTTGGCGCTTACCGCGGGGACCTCGCCGGATGACCGCCTGCGCTGCCGCGAGGCGCAGATGGACGGCTACGTCGTGAAGCCGCTGCGTCGCGAGGATCTGCTCGACACCGTCGCACGCGCGATCGCCGCGGCACCGTGCCGCGACGCCGCGCCGCCACCGCCGGTTGCCGTCGAGATCCCGCTCGATGACGACGAGATCCTCGAGATCGCGGGCCGCTTTCTCGACGAAGCGGTCACCCGCTGCGCGGCGTTGCGTGCGGCGCTCGCGACCGGCGAAGCGAGGGCGGTGGAACACATCGGGCATTACTTGAAAGGCGGCGCGGCGCAGCTCGCGATGGTCGGCTTGCGCGACCTCGCGGCGGCGATCGAGACGCTCGGACGCGGCGGCCAGCTCGATTCCGCCGCGGGTCTCGTTCCGGCGCTCGAAGACGAGGTGGCGGCGGCGCGACACGTGCTCGAGAGCCGCGATCCCGTCGCCGTGCCGGCATAGCGCGGACGGTCACGCGCTCCCCTTGCGGGCGAGCATCCCGTCGTGATGAGACGCGGCAACTCGGCGCCGGTCGTCGCGATCAGGATGCGGCTTGCTCGGCGCGCAGCGCGCGCAGGATCGCCGACGTCGCCGGCGACTGATTCAGCGTGTAGAAGTGGACGCCGGGGACACCCGCCGCGAGGAGCTCGCGGCACTGGGTCGTCGCATAGGCGACGCCGACCTGCAGCGCCGCCGCGTCGTCGCCGCGCGCAGCATCCAGATCGCGCTGTAGTGCCGGCGGGATGCGCGCGCCCGAGAGCGCGGCGATGCGCTCGATCTGCGCGACGTTCGTGATCGGCATGATGCCGGGCACGATCGGGACCGTGATGCCAGCGGCGCGCGCTCGGTCGACGAAGGCGAAGAAGCGCGCGTTCTCGTAGAAGAGCTGCGTGATGACGAACTCCGCGCCGGCGTCGACTTTGCACTTCAGATTGGCCAAATCGAGCTCGGCCGTGGGACATTCGGGGTGCGTCTCGGGGTAGCCCGCGCCCCCGAGACAGAAGCCGTAGCCGTGCTCGCGGATGAAGCGGACGAGCTCGCACGCGTAATCGAAGCCGTCGGGCGGGCGCACGAACGTCGGCTGATCGCGCGGCGGATCGCCACGGAGCGCGAGCACGTTCTCGATACCCGCGTCGCGGATCAGCTCGAAGAGGCGGCGCATCTCGGCGCGCCCGGCGGTCGCGCACGTCATGTGCGCCATCGCTTCGATGCCGAGTTCGTGCTTGATCCGAGCGGTGATCTCGATCGTCTTCTCCGCCGGCTTGGCGCCCGTCTTGGTGACCGAGACGAACCCCGGCCGGAGCTCCTTCAGGCGCCGGACGGTCTCGAGCAGCTTGCGCTCGCCTTCGTCGGTCTTCGGCGGGAAGAACTCGAACGAGAAGACCGGTCCGTCGCCGGTGAAGAGGTCGCGGATGCGCATGGACCGCCTAGCTTACATCAGAAGGGGGTGGTCCATTCCAGCCGGAGTTTGCCGCTGCGCGGAACCGAGCCAATCGGCGGCCGGAGTTTTTTCGCCGCGCCCGGCGATGGTATTCTGGGCGAGACATGAGCGATCCGACGACACGCGACGACGCCACCGGCGTCCGCACCCAGACGCGAACCGAGCGGCGGCTGAAACGGCCGCGCATGTTCAAGGTCCTGCTGCACAATGACGACTACACGACGATGGAGTTCGTCGTGTACATCCTGCAGGGTGTGTTCCACCGCAACGAGACCGACGCGATGCAGATCATGCTGCACGTCCACAAACACGGCATCGGCGTCGCGGGCGTCTATACCCGCGACGTCGCCGAGACGCGCATCCAGCAAGTCGAGGCGCTGGCGCGCAGCCACGAGTTCCCGTTGCGCTGCAGCATGGAAGAAGCATGAGGGGCGCCCGCCGGGCGCACACACGAGAGGAGTCGCATGCGAATCAGCCGTGAGCTCGAAATGACCCTGAACCTCGCCGTCGCCGAGGCACGGCGACGCCGCCACGAGTTCCTCTGCATCGAGCACGTGCTCTACGCGTTGCTGCACGACGCCGACGTCGCCGAGATCATCCGCCAATGTGGCGGCGACGTCGCCGACCTGAAGCAGAGCCTGGAGAAGTTCTTCGCGGAGAAGCTCGAGATGCTGCCCGACGACTCCACCGCGACGCCGCAGCAGACGCTCGGGTTCCAGCGCGTGATCCAGCGCGCCGCCGCACACGTGCAATCGGCCGGCAAGGACGAGATCCTCGGCCGCAACGTCCTGGTCGCGATCTTCCGCGAGCCCGACAGCCAAGCCGCGTACCTCCTCGAGCAGCAGGGCATCACCCGCCTCGACGTCGTGAGCTACATCTCACACGGCGTCTCGAAGATCGCCGACGACTCCGCCGCCGTGACCGAGGGCGACGAGAGCGAGGCCGACGAGGACGAGGACGAGCCGCGTCCGCGCAAGGACCCGCTCGTGAGCTTCGCCGTCGATCTCGTCGCGCGCGCCGCCGCCGGCAAGATCGACCCGCTGATCGGCCGCGAAGCCGAGCTCGCGCGCACCGCGCGCGTGCTCTGCCGACGGCGCAAGAACAACCCGGTGTTCGTCGGCGAAGCGGGCGTCGGCAAGACCGCGCTCGCGGAGGGCTTGGCGTTACAGATTCACGAAGGCAAGGTCCCGGAGTCGCTGCGCGGCGCGCGCGTCTTCGCGCTCGACATGGGCGCGCTCCTCGCCGGGACGCGCTTTCGCGGCGATTTCGAGCAGCGCTTGAAGGCGGTGATCGCCGCGTTGCGGAAGATCCCCGGCGCGATCCTCTTCATCGACGAGATCCACACCGTCGTCGGCGCCGGCGCGACGAGCGGCGGCTCCATGGATGCCTCGAACATCCTGAAGCCGGTACTCGCCTCGGGCGAGCTGCGCTGCATCGGCGCGACGACGTACCACGACTACAAGAGCCACTTCGAGCGCGACCGCGCGCTCGCGCGCCGCTTCCAGAAGATCGAGATCTCGGAGCCGAGCACCGAGGAGGCGCACGAGATCCTGAAGGGGCTCCAGAAACACTACGAGCAGCACCACGGCGTCACCTACACCCGCGCGGCGGTCCGCGCCGCGGCCGAGCTCTCGGCGAAGCACATCAACGACCGTCACCTCCCCGACAAGGCGATCGACGTCATCGACGAGGCGGGGGCGATCATCCAGATGGCACCGTCGGAGTCGCGGCAGAAGGTCGTGCGCGTGAAGGACATCGAGCACGTGGTGGCGACGATCGCGAAGATCCCGCCGCGCAGCGTCTCGGTCTCCGATCGCGAGCGGCTCGAGACGCTCGAGCGCGACTTAAAGCTCTCGGTCTTCGGTCAGGACGAGGCGATCACCACGCTGGCGAGCGCGATCAAGCTGTCACGCGCCGGTCTCGGCCATCCCGAGAAGCCGGTCGGGTCGTTCCTCTTCGCCGGACCGACCGGTGTCGGCAAGACCGAGGTCGCGAAACAGCTGGCGTCCGTTCTCGGCATCGGCTTCCTGCGCTACGACATGAGTGAGTACATGGAGGCGCACACCGTCTCGCGTCTGATCGGCGCCCCTCCCGGCTACGTCGGCTTCGATCAGGGCGGTCTCTTGACGGATGCGATTCGCAAGACGCCGCACGCCGTACTGCTGCTCGACGAGATCGAGAAGGCGCATCCGAACCTCTTCAACATCCTGCTGCAGGTGATGGACCACGCGACGTTGACGGACAACAACGGCCGGCAAGCCGACTTCCGCAACATCATTTTGATCATGACGA
This sequence comes from Deltaproteobacteria bacterium, assembly GCA_005879405.1. GTDB lineage: Bacteria > Desulfobacterota > Binatia > UTPRO1 > UTPRO1 > DP-19. The sequence continues at coordinate 13,216 of VBKW01000048.1, read as the reverse complement.
CCAACGCCGGCGCGCAAGAAATGGCGGCGGCTGCGATCGGCTTCGGCGGCCGCTCGAACGCCGACAAGGGCGGGAAGGCGATCGAGCGCCTCTTCAGCCCTGAGTTCCGCAACCGCCTCGACGCGATCATCGCGTTCTCGTCGTTGCCGCCGCCGATCATCGAGCGCGTCGTCGACAAGTTCATTCTCGAGCTCGACGCGCAGCTGAACGAGAAACGCGTCTTCATCCAGCTGACACCCGCCGCCCGTTCCTACCTCGCCGAGAAGGGCTACGACCCGACGTTCGGCGCGCGCCCGATGGCGCGGCTGATCCAAGTCGAGATCAAGCGCGTGCTCGCCGACGAGATTCTCTTCGGCCGCCTGCGCGACGGTGGCAAGGTCGAGATCGACGCCGCCGACGGCGCGCTGACGTTCGCGTACACCCCGGCGGAGCCGAGCGCCGCGTCAGTGACGCCAGAGGAGCCCGACGAGGTCGAGCCCGTCGACGCGGACGGCGGAGGAGCGGGCCCGGTCGAGCAGTGATCGAAGGACGCGGCGCCGGCAATCACGTTGGGTCGTCGCGCACGTCGCGACTGATTCGCCGCCTTCTGCTTCGTCCGTCATCGAGGGGCGACGACAGAGGCATCCGCAGGCCGGCTCCTCACCATCGATGGTGATCTCCTCACATGGGCAGGTCGCAGGCGTTCGATCGACGCACGCGTGTAAACGGCCCGGTGCGCGCTCGTTACTTGTACGCGCTCTGCTCGCCCATCCACGCGATCTCGCGGGTGACGGCGGCGCGCTCCTCCGCGAGGTACTCGCGGACGGCACGGGCGAGGCGCGGGTCGGCGATGTGGTGCATGCTCGTCGTCGGGCGGGCGTCGAAGCCGCGGAGGTGCTTGAACTCGCCGCCGGCGCCGGGCTCGAAACGGGTGATGCCTTCGCGCAAGCAGAACTCGATCGCGGCGTAGTAGCAGACGTTGAAGTGTAGGTAGCGCAGGTCCTCGAACGCGCCCCAGTACCGCCCGTAGAGCACGTCGCCTTTGCGGACGTTGATGGTGCCGCCGACGATTGTCTCGCCGCGACGGGCGACCACGAAGCACAACCGCTCGCGCCAGCGGCGGTGCAGCAGCTCGAAGAGCGCGAGGTTCAGGTACTGCCGCCCCCAGTAGAGCTTGTCGACGGTGTGCAGGTAGAGGCGAAACATGGGCTCCACGAGCGATGCCGGGATCTCGTCGGCGCTGAGCGTCGTGATGGTGATGCCCTGCGACGCGAGCTCGCGGCGCTCGCGCTTGATTTGGTTCCGCCGCTTGCTGCGAAAGGCATCGAGGTAGTCGTCGAACGTCCGCCAGCCGGGGTTGATCCATTGGAACTGGTAGCCGGCCCGCTCCTCGTAGCCGAGCGCGGCGAGCGCGGCGACCTCGTCGGCGACGCAGAAATTGACGTGGGCCGACGAGAACCGCTGGCGATCACAGATCTCCAGCACGGCACCGGCGAGGGCCCGGATGACGGCGGCGCGGTTCCACTCCGGATGCGCGAGAAAGCGGACGCCGGTCGCGGGCGTGAAGGGCGTCGCGACGAGGAGCTTCGGGTAGTACGCGATGCCGCCGCGCGCCGCGGCCTCCGCCCAACCGTGATCGAAGACGAACTCCCCTTGGCTGTGGCCTTTCACGTAGAGCGGGCAGGCGCCGACGAGCCGGCCGCCGTCGCGGAGCACCAGGTGCTGCGGCAGCCATCCGGTCTCGGCGGCGACGCAGCGAGCTTCCTCCAGCGAGGCCAACCAGCCCCACTCGAGAAAGGGTGAGCCGTCGCCGACGAGCGCGTTCCACTCCTCGGCCGCGACGTTGGCGAGTCCGCTCAGAACCTCGATCTGCATGTGTGCGAGCGGCGCGCAGTCGTGCGCGCCGCGCCGGCCCTGACTCTAACGGAGGTCCGGAGCGCTCACCAGCTCGCCTTGGGAAGTGATCATTTTGCTGCATTGACACAAGTGGGGCGGCGACTACTCTCGCGCCCACCATGGCCATCGACGTGAAGCGCGGTGTCATCCGTGCGCGCGGCCTCGAGTTCCCGACCGTCGAAGCGGGTGACGGTCCGCTCGTCCTCTGCCTGCACGGCTTCCCCGATCACAACGAGTCGTTTCGCGATCAGCTACCGGCGCTCGCGGCTGCAGGGTATCGCGCGGTCGCGCCATGCATGCGCGGCTACGCGCCGAGCGCGATGCCGAATGACCGGAGCTACCAGACGGCGGCGCTCGCCGAGGACGCAGTGGCGCTCATCGACGCGCTCGGGTGCGACGACGCGGTCGTGTTCGGGCACGACTGGGGTGCCGTCGCGGCATACGGTGCCGCGATCGCGGCGCCCAAACGCGTGCGGGCACTCGTCACGGCGGCGCTTCCGTACGGCCCGCAAATCATGACGGCGTTCACCACCAACTACGCCCAGCAGCGCCGCTCCTGGTACATGTTCTTCTTTCAGACGCCGTTCGCGGAAGCTGCGGTCGCCTACGACGATTACGCGTTTCTCGACCGGCTGTGGGCCGATTGGTCGCCGGGATGGCAATGGCCACCGGAGGCGATGGCGAGGCTCAAAGAGACCTTTCGTCGTCCTGGAGTACTCGCGGCGGCGCTCGGCTATTACCGCGCGCTCTTCGACCCGACGCTGCAGCGACCGGAGTACGCGGTTCTTCAGGGGCGCATGATGCTGGAGCCGATCGACGTTCCCGCGATGACGCTCCATGGTGCCAGCGACGGCTGCATCGGTCCCGAGCTGCTCGAGGGCATGGCGGCGTTCTTTCCGCGCGGGCTGCGCGTCGAGGTGTTGCCGCGTGCCGGCCATTTCGTGCACCAGGAAGCGCCGGAGGAAGTGAACCGCCTCATCCTCGACTTCTTGCGCGGCTGAATCACCGACCGGCGAAGCCCGTCCACACGACGACGCGGCCGTCGGGGCCGAACGTGACCGAGCGGCCGGTGCCGTAGATCCATATCTCGCCGCCGTCGTCCCCGCGCTGCACCTCGCGCGGCGACCCGAGTGTACGCCGGACCGCCGCCGCGTCGGCGCCGACCGCGAGGGTGGTCGGTGGCGGTGGGGGCGGCGGGTTCTGCGCCCCCAGCGTTTGCTCGTTGCCGGCGACGCGCGCCTCGAGCGCGGCGACCCGCTCCTCCAACGCCGCGATCCTCTGGCGCATCTCCTCGAATTCCGGTCCGGGCGTCGGTGCGGCGGCCACGCGGGTCGCGATCGGCGTCGGCGTCGCGTTCGGATCCGTGATCATCTTCAGCTGCGACGGGTCGCGCACCTGCATCTCCGGCTTGCCGCGGTATGCGGTCACGGGTCCGGTCAGCTGCATGAGCTTCCCGCGATACCGCTCTTCCACGTCGCCCGGAAACTTCGCGCGGTCGCCGGCGAGGATCGTCGCGGTGAACCCGGCGAAGTTCGGCGCGAAGCCCAGCACGGTCGCCAGCGGCGAGGCGTACACGGCGACGACACGACCCTCGACCGTGGCGTCGGTTCCGACGTACTCGCCGGCGCGGGTCACCGGCACCACCTCGGCCCGCGCGGGAACGCCGAGGACGCCGACCAGCGCGAGCGCGAGGGCGAGGCGACGGGCCATGTCGTATCCTCGCGTTTCCGCCTTCGGAGTGTCAAGAAACGGCCGGACGGCTATGCTCGTCGCCAAAAGGAGGACCCGATGCCCGATGGATCGGAGCCGCTCGTGATGAAGACGTTGAAAGAGGTCGGACGGTACGCCGTCGGCATCACCTGGGGCGACGGCCACGAGAGCATCCTGCCGTATCGCGACCTGCGTGCGCACTGCCCGTGCGACGCATGTCGCGCGGCGCCGCCCGCGGCAGCGAGCGCCGTGATGCAGCAGCTCGGCGACCTGCAGCGTTTGGGAGACGCCACGCTCGTCTTCCGCTGGGGCGACGGTCACGAAAGCCTGTTCGTTGCGGAGGAGCTCCGCGCCCTCTGCCGCTGTGCGTACTGCGCCGGAGAGCCGAACTACCCGATCACCAACCAATAGCGTCACCGTGTGCGATCGCCCACCGTCCCGACGCCGCGGGCGTCCGCGCCCGGTCCGCCGCGGCGCGCGGAGACGCTCCGCGGCCTCAGCGTGGTGCCCTCATCAGCGCGCGGAGCCGCTCCGCGGCCCCGGCGTGGTGCCTCATCAGCGCGCGGAGCCGCCGCGCAGCGCTCAGCGCGGCGCCGTCGTCAGCGCGCGCAGCAGCGGGCGGAGGGCGAGCAACGTCCCATGGCGGCCATGGCGTCCCGCATCGAGCAGCGTCTTCGCGAGTCGCAACGACGGGGCGATCGCCTCCTCGATGAGCGCGCTCTCCGGAAGCTGTGCCGTGGCGGCGATCAAGGTCCTGAGACGCGTCTCGAGGCTGACCATCTGACGGGCGGCGTCCTCGCAGAACGTGCGCAACGGATCCACCGTCGGCTCCCTTCGTGCGCGGCTCATGAACGCACTACGCTTTTTCCACAGCTGTGGATGGACCACATCGGCACCTCGAAACACGGGGTTGGCGTGACGATCCACCGCGCTGCGCACAGGGCGCGTCCCCGCCCGCGCCGCCTCCGCCCTGGCAGAAAGGCGGGAGCGGGACGGGGATTGGGCATGGTCAACGCGAAGGAGGCGGAGAGCTCTCGGGAGTGGCGGCGGTGACCTGGACGGTCACGCGGTACCGCGGCGCCGCGCCTGCGTGAAGAATCTGCGGGATGACGCGGACGCCCGCGCCGTCCAGCGTCCGCAGCGACTCGGACGCGCGGGCGAGCGCGTTACGTACGGCCTCGGCGATCGTGAGGTCGGATGCGCCGACGACCTCGACCATGACAGGGAGATCGCTCTGCTCGGCTGCTTCCGCGTACTTGGTGCGGATCTTGCCGCTGTAACGCGGGGTGTGCGCGAGCGACTCGTTCATCGAGAGGCCTTGGAGCTGTGGGGGAGAGTAGTCACAGCCGGCGGATCTCCTGATTGAACTACATCGGCACCCCAGGACCCCGCCGTCCGCTACCGGGCAGGAGAACTACCGTCCTTCCGCCGCCGCTGTCAAGAAAAAATTGCTCCGAATCGGCGCGATCGACCGTGAATTCTTCGACGACTGACGACTTGGTGCGGGCTTAGCGCGCCGCCGCCCGCGCCGAACTGGGCGGTTGCGCGAGCCAGCGCGCGGTATGTGAGCGGCCAGGCGTGCGGACGAGCTCGTCGGGGGCGCTCGCGGCGACGACCTCGCCGCCCTCGGCCCCGGCCTCGGGTCCGAGGTCGATCAGATGGTCGGCGGCGCGCAGCACGTCGAGGTTGTGCTCCACGACGACGAGCGTATTGCCCTGATCGACGAGCCGGTGAAACGCCGCGATCAGGCGTTCGACGTCGGCGAAGTGCAGCCCCGTCGTCGGCTCGTCGAGGACGAAGAGGGTCCGTCCCGGTCCCGAGCGCCCGAGCTCGGCGGCGAGCTTGATCCGCTGCGCCTCGCCGCCGGAAAGCGTATTGCTCGGCTGCTCGGCGATCGACTTCCCGGCGTAGGTCACTTGCAGCGTGTCCTCGGTGAAACGCCGGCCACTGCAGGCGTCGCAGGCAACCGAGGTCTCGGGCAGGAAGCTCATCTGCATGCGGATGCGGCCTTGGCCGGCACAGGTCTCACACCGTCCGCCCTGCACGTTGAACGAGAATCGCCCCGGGGCGTAGCCGCGGGCGCGCGCCTCCACCGTCCGGGCGAAGAGGCGCCGCACCTCGTCCCAGAACCCGACGTACGACGCGGGGATGGAGCGCGGCGTGCGGCCGATCGGCGTCTGATCGACCTCCACGACGCGGTCGACGAGCTCGTGCCCGGCGATCGCGCGGTGCGCGCCCGCGCGCGGGGCGCTGAGACCCTTCGCGTGGCGGAGGCCGTAGTAGAGCACCTCGCGCGCGAGCGTGCTCTTGCCCGACCCCGAGACGCCGGTGACGCACGTCCAGGCGCCGACCGGAAACGCCACCGTGACGTCCTTGAGATTGTGTGCGGTCGCGCCGTAGACGGTGATTCGCGGCAGGTCGACGGTCGCCCGTGGCGGGCGCTGTCGCGATCGCGGCGCGGCGAGATAGCGGCCGGTGATGGAATCGGGATCGGCGGCGATCGCGGCCGGCGAGCCGATCGTCACCAGGCGTCCGCCGTCGCGGCCGGCGCCGGGACCGAGGTCGACGACGACGTCGGCGGCCGCGATCGTCTCCTCGTCGTGCTCGACGATCAGCACCGTGTTGTGGCGCGCGGTGAGCGTGCGCAGCGTTTCGAGCAGGAGGGCGTTGTCGCGCGGATGCAGGCCGATCGTCGGCTCGTCGAGGACGTAGCAGGCGCCGCGCAGGTTCGAGCCGAGCTGCGCCGCGAGGCGGATCCGCTGCGCCTCACCGCCGGACAACGTGTCGGCGCTGCGGTCGAGGCTCAGGTAGCCGAGGCCGACGGCGGAGAGGAACGCGAGTCGCGGCGTCAGCTCGCCGACGATGTCGCGCGCGATCTGCCGCTCGCGGTCGTCGAAGCGCCAGGCGGCGACGGCGCGCGCGCACTCCGCGACGGTTTGCGCCGTCAGGTCCGGCAGCGACATCCCGAGCACGCGGACCGCGCGGGCGCGCGCGTTCAGGCGCGACCCGCCGCACTCGCCGCACGGCCGCGCGCTCACGTACGCCTCGTAGCCGTCCGCGACGAGCGCCTCGTCGTCGACGTCGGTCTCCTCGGCCTCGCCGTAGAACGCGTGCCGGCGGAGCAGCGGTAGCACGCCCTCGACGGCGCCACCGTTGCCTTCGAGCACGGTGCGGCGCTGGCGCGCGGTCAGTCGCGTGAACGGCTTGTCGAGCGGCACCTTGGCGGTCTTCAGGGCGCGCAGCAGCTTGCGAGCATCGCCGTCGAGGCCGAGCTCGGCGAGCGCCGCCAGGGCACCGCCTTTCAACGTACGGCTCGGATCGGCGACGACCAGCTCCGGGTCGATCTCGGCGCGGACGCCGGTGCCGCGGCAGACGTCGCACGCGCCTTGGCGGCTGTTGAACGAGAAGAGCCGCGGATCGAGCACGTCGTAGCCGAGGCCGCACGGCGCGCAGAAGAGGCGCTCGCTGAAGACCTGCTCGCCGGCGCGCGTCACCGTCACCACGACGCCGCCGCCGAGGCGGAGCGCGTTGCCGACGAGACGCGCGACCTGCTCCGGGCCCTCGCCGCCGGTCACGCGTGCGACCACGACGTCGACGTCGTGCTCGCGATAGCGGTCGAGATCGGGCAGGGGGTCGAGCGGCGTGATCGTCCCGTCGATCCGTGCGTGCGTGTAGCGCAGGCGGCGGGCGGCGCGCAGCACGTCGCGATGGAATCCCTTGCGGCCGCGGACAACCGGCGCGAGGAGCACCGCGCCGGCCTTGCCGACGCTCACCTGCACGCGGGCGACGATCGCGCTCCGCGGCAGCGGCTCGATCGGGCGGTCGCAGCGCACGCAATGCTGCACGCCGAGCTTCGCGTACAGCAGCCGGAGGTAGTGGTAGACCTCGGTGACGGTCGCGACCGTCGACTTGCGGCCGCCGCGCGAGAGCCGCTGCTCGATCGCGACCGTCGGCGGGATGCCGCTCACGAGATCGACGTCCGGCCGTGGCAGGATCTTCATGAACTGCCGCACGTACGTCGACAGGCTCTCCAGGTAGCGGCGCTGGCCCTCGGCGAAGATGACGTCGAAGGCGAGCGTCGACTTGCCGGAGCCGGAGAGGCCGGTGACGACGATCATCTTGTCGCGCGGCAGCTCGAGCGCGAGGTCGCGCAAGTTGTGCTCGCGCGCGCCGACGATGCGGATGACGTTGCGGTCCTCGTGCGCCGGGAGCGTGCTCGCCTTGACGGCACCTTCCAGCGGTGGCCGCCGCGCCAGCAGCGGTTTGAGATAGCGTCCCGTATGCGACGCGGAACACGCGGCGATGTCCTCGGGTGTACCGCAAGCCACGACGGAGCCGCCTTCGTCGCCGCCCTCGGGCCCGAGGTCGATGACCCAGTCGGCGCACTTGATGACCTCGAGGTTGTGCTCGACGACGAGCAGCGAATGGCCGCGCTCGACGAGCTTACCGAACGCGGCGACCAGCTTCTCGATGTCGTGCAAGTGCAGGCCGGTCGTCGGCTCGTCGAAGATGAAGAGCGTGTGCGCCTTACCGTCGCGGCCGAGGTGGGCCGCGAGCTTGACGCGCTGCGACTCGCCGCCCGAGAGCGTGCTGAGCGGCTGCCCGAGCCGCAGGTACTCGAGGCCGACCTCGACCAGCGGCTGCAGCGCGCGCCGGATCTCCGTGTCATCGGCGAAGAACGCGAGCGCGTCGGCGACCGTCATCGCGAGGACGTCGGCGATCGACCGCCCGCGGTACTCGACCTCGAGCACCTCCGGCAGATAGCGGCGGCCGTGACACGCGGGGCAGACGAGCAGCACGTCCGAGAGAAACTGCATCTCCACCTGCTCGAAGCCGTCGCCGCGGCAGGTCTCGCAGCGGCCGCCCTCGACGTTGAACGAGAACGTCGCCGGGCTGAAGCCGCGCAGGCGGGCGGCATCCGTCGCCGCGAAGAGGCGGCGGACCGCGTCGAACATCTTCGTGTAGGTCGCCGCGTTCGCGCGCGGTGTCGAGCCGATCGGCGCTTGATCGACGAAGATCACCTCGGCGATCTTGTCCGCGCCCTGGAGCGCGTCGCAGGCGCCGGGCGGCGCCGTCGGCAAGCCGCGGCGGCGCAGCAGCCCGCGATACAGCACCTCCTCGACCAGCGTGCTCTTCCCTGACCCCGAGACGCCGGTGATGCACACGAGCCGCGCCAGCGGGATCCTGACGTCGACGTTGCGGAGGTTGTTGGCGCGCGCGCCGCGGACGACGACCTCGAGCGTCGGGAGGGGCGGCCGCCGCCGTCCCGGCACCGGGATCCGCGCCGCCCCCGCGAGATAGCGGCCGGTGAGCGAGCGCGGCGCCGCCGCGATCGCCGCCACGTTCCCTTGGGCAACGATCTCGCCGCCGGCGCTGCCCGGACCGGGTCCCATGTCGATCACGTGATCGGCGGCGGTGATGATCTCGGGATCGTGCTCGACGACGACGACGGTGTTCCGCCGCGCGCAGAGGTTGCGCATGATGCGGACGAGGCGTGCGCTGTCGCGCGGGTGGAGCCCGATCGACGGCTCGTCGAGGACGTAGAGAGTGTTCACGAGCGACGAGCCGACGGCGGTCGTGAGATCGACGCGCTCGATCTCACCGCCCGAGAGCGTGCGCGATTGGCGGTCGAGCGTGAGATACGCGAGACCGACCTCGACGAGATACCCGAGCCGCGCGCGGATCTCGCCGAGAATCATCGCCGACGCGGGATCGCGCTCGGCGTCGACGTCGAGGGCGGCGAAGAACGCCGCCGCGTCGCCGACGCTCATGCGGTTCACCTCCGCGATCGATTTGCCGCCGATCCGGAAATCGAGCGCCTCCGGCTTGAGACGCGTCCCGTCGCACGCTTCGCAGGTGCGGTACGACCGGTAGCGCGAGAGGAATACGCGGACGTGCATCTTGTACGTCTTGCGTTCGAGCCAGCGGAACCAGCCGCGGATGCCATAGAACTTGTCGTCGCCGTCCTCGATCAACCGCCGCTGCTCGGGGGTGAGCGCCGCCATCGGGACGTCGCACGGGATCTTGCGACGGCGGCAGAACGCGAAGAGGTCGCGCCGCTCCTCGGACGTCGACGGGGTCGTCCACGGCTTCACCGCGCCGTCGGCGAGCGCGCGCGAGACGTCGGGGATCACCAGGTCGAGATCGAGGTCGATCACGCGGCCGAAGCCGCGGCACGTGTCACAGGCCCCGATCGGGCTGTTGAACGAGAAGAGATTGGCGACGCTCTCGCGGTAAGCGATCGCGCAGTCGTCGCACGCGAGCGCGGCGCTGTAGTCGCGGCGCGCGCCGCCGGGGACGAGGACGCGGACGCGGCCTTTGCCGTAGTGGAGGGCTTGCTCCAACGATGCGATCAGCCGCCGCTTGCTCTCGGCTTTGACGACGAGGCGGTCGACGACGAGGTGCAGGACGTCGCCTGCGGCCGGGGTCGCGAGCTCGACGCCGAGGACCTCGTCGCCGACGACGGCGCGGATGAAGCCTTCGCGCTGGAGCCCGGCCGCGACCTCGGTCCAGGCGAGCTCCGGGACGGTGAACGGGAAGGCGATGTGGACGCCGATGCCAGCCCATTGTGCGAGGAGCTCGGCGGCGATCGCGCCCGGCGTGCTGCGACGCACCGGCCGCCCGCATTGGCGGCAGTGCAGCACACCGAGGTTCGCGAAGAGGAGCTTCAGGTGATCGTGCAGCTCCGTCATCGTCCCGACCGTCGAGCGCGAGGTCGTGACCGGCCGCCGCTGATCGATCGCGACCGCCGGCGGGATGCCGCTGATGCGCTCGACGTCGGGCTTCTCCATGCGCTCGAGGAACTGGCGGGTGTACGTCGAGAAGCTCTCGACGTAGCGGCGCTGGCCCTCGGCGTAGAGGATGTCGAACGCGAGCGTCGATTTCCCCGAGCCGCTGACGCCGGTCACGACCGTGAGGCGATTGAGCGGGATGTCGACGTCGATGCCCTTGAGATTGTGCTGACGGGCGCCGCGGATCTCGATATGGTCGCCGAGTGTGTCTTTCATGCCTGCGAGTGCGAAACGAAACCTCGGACTATAGACCGAACCGCGGCGTAGTGCACTCGGAATCCCGAACCGCCAGCCGCGAGCGCGCGGACGGCGCGATCGCCGGCTATCCGGCGACGCTCGTCGAGCTGCGGACGGCGACGACGTCGCTGCGCGTGTACGTCGTCGCCGACCTCGAGCATCTCGTCGATCGCGGCGCGCTGCTGCGCGGCGAGGCCGAGCCGCCGTACTGGGCGTACCCGTGGGCGGGGTCGCGCTGTCTCGCGGAGTACGTCACGCGCTGGGTCGACGTCCGCGGACGCCGCGTGCTCGAGATCGGCTGCGGCCTCGGCATCGCGGGACTGGCCGCGGCGGCGGGCGGCGCGCAGGTCGTTTTCGTCGACGCGGCGCCGCCGGCGCTGGCGTTCGTGCGCGCGAGCCTGCGCCTCAACCGCCTCGACGCGGCGACGGTCTGCGCCGACTACCGTACGCTCGCACCCCACGCGCGCTTCGACTGCATCCTCGCCGCCGAGGTCGCGTACGAGCCGGCGACGTTCGCCGATCTCGCCGCGACGATCGCGCGCTACCTCGCGCCGGGCGGCACGGCGCTCGTCGCCGACGGCTACCGCACCGATACCCGCGCTCTCTACCGTGCGCTTTCCAACCACGACCTCGCGACACGCGCACTCGAGGTGCAGCCGCTCGAGGAAGGGCGGCGCGCGCGCATGCGCCTGACCGCCGTGACGTGTCGGTGAGGCGCTACTTGCTCGGCGCAGCTCCTCGCCACGCTCGCCGCGCGGATCTCCGCGGGCGCTACTCGTAGTCTCACGCGCGGCGTGCAGATCGATCATGTCGACTCGGCATGCCGTCCCGCAGCGTGGCGCCGTACCGGCCGCGTGCTGCCGAGCATACGGTGCTCCACGCTCTCGTGCGCGACCATCTTGCGACGTTTCTGCGCGCCGCCGATGCCGATGGCCGCGGACTGCCGGCGTTTGTCGAGCAGGAGTTCCGTGACTTCCTCACCTGCGGCGTCTGGGCCCGCGGCTTCGCGCGGTTTCAGTGCGCCGAGTGTCACGCCGAGCGCCTCGTGCCGTTCTCGTGCAAGGGCCGCGGCTTCTGTCCGAGCTGCGGCGGCCGCCGCATGGCCGAGCGCGCCGCGCACTTGGTCGACCGCGTCATCCCGACGGTGCCCGTGCGGCAATGGGTCCTGAGTCTCCCCCACCGCCTGCGCTATCTCCTCATCTGGGACCGCCCGCACATCAACTTGGTGCTGTATCACGGGCAATCCAGCGGTTCGGCAGCGCGGTGAATGTGAACGTCCACTTTCATACGCTCGTGCTCGACGGCGTCTTTGCCACCGACGACAACGGCGAACGCCGCTTCGATCCCGCGCCTCCGCCCACCGATCGTGAGGTCGCGCGCGTGCTCGCGACGATCCGCCGGCGCGTGCTGCGCATGCTCGACCGCCGCGGTATCACACTCGACGGCGAGAGTGAGACAATCGATGCCCTCGCCGAGACGTCGCCGATCCTGGCCGCATGTTCCGCGGCCTCGATCCAGGGGCAGAGCATGTTCGGGCGGCGCCCGGGCGCGCCGGTCTGCCGGATCGGGCGCGATCCCGGCGCGCCGTGGGTGACCTCGCGCGGGCCGCGGCACGCCCACCTCGAAGGGTTCGATCTGCACGCGAACCGCACGGTGCGCGCCGATGATCGCGCGGGACTCGAACGGTTGTGTCAGTACTTCCTGCGCCCGCCGCTCGCGCAGGCGCGGATCGAGCGGCTCGCGGACGGGCGCGTGCTCTACACGCTCACGCACCCCTGGACCGACGGCACCCGCCAACTGCTGTTGCAGCCGCTCGAGCTGCTCGAAAAATTGGCGGTTCTCGTGCCGCGCCCGCACATCAACTTGGTGCTGTATCACGGTGTCCTCGCCGCGCATGCGCGCGACCGCGCGGAGACGGTCCGCACGGCCCGGCCGCCGCCCGACGCGGCCGTGGCATGCCCAGCCTCCGCGTCCGAGCGGACGGCCCAGCCGATCGAGATGACCGCGCCGGCTGTGCCGGCATGCTCTGAACCCTCGATGCCGGTCGAAAAAGATCCGGCCACGACGCCGCCGCGGCGCCGTTGGGCGTGGGCCGACCTCCTGCGTCGCGTGTTCGCGATCGATGTCCTCGCCTGCGCGTGCGGCGGCCGCCTCCGCCTTATCGCGACGATCGAAGATCCACCCGTCGTGCAGCGAATCCTGCTCCACCTCGGGCTTTTGAGCGAACTCCCCGCCCTCTACCCGGCGCGCCCGCCACCCGGCGCCGGCGAGACGCTCGCGTTCGATTTTCCCGGTTGAGCACCGCCGCCGTCCAGGGGCGTAACTCCCCGATCACCGGAGCGGCGCGCGACGCTGCATCCCGCAGTGTGCCTTGACGCCGACCTACAGGGCCCGTAGAAGGGCCCGCCTGCGCGACCGACGTCGCCGGCCGCCCTGAACACCCCCTTCATCCGCGTTGTGCAGGGGGGAATAGAAGGCTGAACGTCCGAGAACGGACGTTACGTCAACCAAAGAACCCGTTCGGAATTCCTACGATCCTCAAAAGCGTCGCCTTCGGCGAAGGCATCTTCGTTGCCGTGGGGCGAGAGACGGACGTTGCGGAG
>VBKW01000047.1 GCA_005879405.1 Deltaproteobacteria bacterium | reverse complement strand
TCCGCGAGCCCTTTGAACCCGCCGCGGCGCGCGGCGGCGAGACCGGACAGGATCTCGCGCCGTCGCCGACCGAAGAACTCCGGATCGAGCGCGAGCGCTTGGCCGGGGCTGCCGTCGGCGTACGCCGCCAGCGCGTGCGCGTCGGCGGCGCTCCGTCCGTACGCCTCGAGGATCGCGACGACGTCGGCGGTGGGGAGCGGATCGAAGCCGACGCGCTGGCAGCGCGAGAGAATCGTCTCCGCGAGCGCGGCGGCGTTCACCGCCACGAGGATCAGCACCGTGTCGCCGCCCGGCTCCTCGAGCGTCTTGAGTAGCGCGTTTTGCGCCTGCAAGGTCAGGAGATCGGCGTCGTTCACGATGCCGATCTTGGGATGCGCGCTCATCGCCCGGAACCCGAGCTCGCGCTGCAGATCGCGGACCTGCTCGATCGCGATGTCGCGCCGATCCGGCAGCGGCCCGGCGATGATGCGTACGTCGGGATGGGTGCCGGCGGCGATCGTGCGGCAGGTGTCGCACGTGCCGCAGGCTTCGAACGGCGCGACGTCGCAGTGAAGACCGAGCGCCAGCGCGCGCGCCGTCGCGAGCTTGCCGACGCCTGCGGGGCCGGTGAAGAGGAGGGCGTGCGCCAAGCGCTTGCGCTCCCACGCGCGGCGCAGAAATCTCATCGGGCGCTCCTGCCCGCGGATGTCGGCGAAGCGGAGCGGGGGTGCCGCGGCGGGCGGCGCATCGCGCCGCGGTCGTGCGCTCATCCGACCCGCTCCGCCAGCCAGCGATCGACGACGGCCGCGATCTCGGCGCGCACCGTCTCGATCGGCGCGCTGGCGTCGATGCGGCGGATCCGCCGCGGCTCCGCGGCGGCCAGTGCCAGGAACCCGGCGCGTACGCGCTCGTGAAAGGCGTCGTCGAGCGACTGATAGCGGTCGGACGCGTGTCGCCGGCGCGGCGCCGCCACCGCGAGCGGGCAATCGAGAAGGAGCGTCAGGTCGGGCGCGATGCCGTCGCGGCTCGCCGTGTCCCACCGTCGCACCTCGTCGAGGTCGGTGGCGCGCCCGTAGCCCTGATACGCGATCGTCGAGTCGGCGAAGCGGTCGCAGAGAACGATCGTGCCCGCGGCGAGCGCCGGCGCGATCACCCGCCGCACGTGCTCGACGCGGTCGGCGAGAAAGAGGAAAAGCTCCGTCCGCGGCTCGAGCGCGACCTCGGACTCGAGCAGCACCCGCCTGAGCTCGCAGCCGAGCAGCGTCGCGCCCGGCTCGTGCGTCGTGAGGACGTCGTGGCCGCGCGCGCGCAGATGCGCGGCGAGTGGCTCGACTTGCGTGCTCTTGCCGGCGCCGTCGATGCCCTCGATCGTGATGAGCGCGCCGTGTCGTGTCGTCGGATTTGCCAGGTCCCTGCTCCGCGAGCCGCGGACTGTAACCCGCGGCTGCGAGACCGTCCAGGCGTGAGGAGCGCGCGCGGGCCGACCGGTCGACGCGTCAGGTGTCGGACGAGCCGGAGTCGGCGGGGCGCGTCGTGGCCGCGGACTCGCCGAGGACGAGGCGGACGCCGTAGATCAGCTGCTGCGCGGAGAAGGGCTTCGTGATGTAGTAGTCGGCGCCTTCTTTGTAACCGGAGAGGACGTCCTCATCGCGGCTCTTCGCGGTGACGAGAATCACCGGAATCGACGCGGTCTCGGGGCGCTCCTTCAAGCGGTTCAGCACCTCGATGCCGCTCATGTTCGGCATCATGATGTCGAGAAGGATGCAGTCCGGCGGGTGCGCCGCGATCATCGCGAGCGCGCGCTGTCCGTCGACGGCGGTCTCGACCGTGTAACCCTTCGCGGTGAGGAAGCTCGCGGTGATGTGGACGACGTCCTCGTTGTCGTCGACGACCAGGATCCGATGGCTCATCCGGACCTCCGTTCTCCTAGAAGAGCTCGCGCACCGCGAGCACCTGCGCGCGGGCGGGCAGGGGTGCCAGGCGCGCCGCCATCGCGATGGCGTCGGTGCTGGCGCGGACGGCGCCGGCGCCGCGCGCGTCGAGTGCCGTTGTCCCGGCCGCCCAGAGCGCGCCGCAGATGCGGAGTTGGCCCGTCGTTGCGATCTCGACGCCGCCCGCCGCCGCGACGACGCCGGCGAAATCGAGGGTCCCCGTGACGCGGACGTGGCCGCTCACGTAGAGGATGCCGGCGCCGCTCGTCGTGCCGTCGATCGCGGCGTCGCCGTCGACCACGGTGACCTGCGGCGCGGCGGTGGTGCCGAGCGTGACGGGCATCGCCGTCGGCGCGGGCCGTACTGCGCCCGCGCTCGACGCGAGTGCCGTCAAGTCGGGCGGACGCTCGCGGGTGACGCTCGGCGTGCCGCCGATCCCGCTCACCTGCTCGGGATGCTCGAGCACGGGCAGCGCCGCGCCGTCCGGCAGCGACATCCCCGCGCGCGTGCGCCCGCTCCCCGGCATCATGCAGCCAGTGTCCATTGCACCGTCGTGACCGTCTAGTCGGAAATCGCCTGTCAGATTGCTGACACCACCGGCGAGCGTCGCCGCGCCCGGAAAAAACGGTGCCGGCTCGCGACCCACGACGGCTTCCAACCGACGCTCGACCGGCGGCGGACCCGCGGCGACGATGCGGACGAGCATCCGCTGATTGCGATCGACGAGGGGGTCGTCGGGGGTATCGTCGTGATCGTCCGCGAGCGTCGCGGCGTACCCGCCGGCGATCGGCGCCGGCGGCGTGCCGGCGTGCGCCGCGAGATCGGCGCTGAACGTCCCGCCGGCGGGAAGGGCGGCGACGGTTTCTGCAAGACCGGCTTCGGCAAGGTACCACGCGGCGACGCCGTCGCGATCGACGCGAGCACGGACGAGCGTCGTGCGCGCGAGCTCCGCGAACAACACCGCGGCGCCTCCAGCGAGCACCATCGCGAGCAAGGCCGTGACGAGCGCGGTTCCGCCGTCGTCAGCTCGGTGCGCGCTCCGTCCGCTCGTCGCTCGTGCCGTCATCGGTTGAGGAGGCGCGCGCCGCCCGTCATGCGCAGCGCGCCGTGCGCCTGCGTCGCGCGGAGCGCGAGCTCGACCGTGACGAGGTGGACGCGGTCCCCCGCACCGGCGACGGTCGGGTCGAGCTCGGCGGCCTGCGCATCGAAGTAATGCAGGCGAAAGCCTGCGGCCGCGACGTCGGACAGCATGGGGAGATTTTGTTGCCCGACGAGCCGTTGCAACGTGTCGCCGGCCGCGTTCAGGCGATAGGTGATCTGCTCCTCGGAGGAGGTGTCGATATCGCCGCTGCCGTCGAGGTCGGCGCGCAGGACGACGCTTTGCGCGGTCGGAGTGACGATGCCGGCGAGCCCGCGCGCCGACGGATCGTAGCCGGCGAGGCGGACGTCACGCGCGATCTGGTCGATCGTGCCGGCGAGACTGACCACCGTTTCCGCGGCCTCGCCGGCGCGGCCGCGCGCGCGGAGCACGACCAGAAACAGCGCCGTCAGCGCCGCGACCGCCGCCAGCGCGAGCGCGCTCGCGACGGTCAGCTCGACGAGCGTCATGCCGGCGTCGTGTCGTCGCGCCGTCATTGGGGAACGAGCATCCGCGTCCGTATGGTCACGGTCGGCGAGCCGGCCGTCGCGACCGCGATCACGAGCGTGGCCAGATCGTCCGCTTCACGGGTGACGACGAGCTGCCGGCGCACGGCTCCGATCGCGGGCTCGTCCACGACGCCGTCGTCGGACGTCGGCGGCGCGCCTTTCGCCTGCGCGATCGCGAGCTCGCGTGACGCCATCGCGACCAGGTACTCGAGCGTCGTCGCCGTGCGGAGCGCGCGCAGATTGGTGACCGCCGCGGCGCCGACGACGCTGCCCGCGATCGCGAAGAGCGTCATCGCGGCGAGTACCTCGACGAGCGCCGCCCCCGCCGCCGTGTGTCGTGCTCGAGTCACGACGCGGCCAGGATGGTGATGCGCCCGCGTTGATTGATGACGATCGCGCGCGACGTGCCGTGCGCGTCGGCGAGCGTGATCGTGGCGTTCTGAGCATCGCCGCGCGCCGAGAAGACGACGATCGCGCCCGCGTTGGCGGTCAGGATGCGGATGCCGCGCGGCAGGAAGCGATCGAGGTCGCGATGGTACTGTCCACCGTCGTCGGCGCGCTCGCGGCGGTAGCGATCGCTGCCGACGGTGAACACGATGCGCACCCGATGCGCCGACGCGATCGCCGTCGTGCGTGCCGATTGGAGGTCGGACGCGACTTGGCGGAGCCCCGTGTCGAGCTGCATGGCGGCGTCGACGCGCGGCAGCGCCAGGACCGCGCTCGAGAGCAGCACCGCCGCGACGCCGATCGCGACGATGAGCTCGACCAGCGAAAATGCATGATTGGCGCGATGCGGACCCACGTCGCTTCACCCGCTCGGGTGTTGCGATCGTCGTAGCGGCGCGCCGCCGCGCGCGCATCGCTACGAGTAGCGCCGGCCGCAGCGCGTCCCGGCCGCGAGGACGCCGCCGCCGAATCTCAAGCGCCGAAGTAGAACGCGAGGATGCGGTCGCCGAAGAAGAGCGAGACGAGCGCGCCGCCCGCCAGAAACGGCCCGAACGGAATCGCGAGCTTCGTGTCGGCGCGCTGATAGATCATCAGGCCGACACCGATGATCGAGCCGATCAGCGACGCGACCATCAGGGTCACGAACACGCTCTGCCAGCCGAGGAACGCGCCGATCATCGCCAGCAGCTTGACGTCGCCGCCGCCCATTCCCTCGCGGCCGCGCAGCATCTCGTACCCGGTCGCGATCCCGAGCAGCACGCCGCCGCCGGCGAGCACGCCGAGCAGCGCCCCGAGCGGCGTCACGAGCGGCGAGACGAACGAGACCGCGAGGCCGACGACGATTCCGGGCAGGCTGATGACGTCGGGGATGATGCGGTGATCGAGGTCGATGAAGGTGATCGTCACGAGCGCCGCGGCGAAGAGAAAGTACCCGGCGAACGCTAGCGTCGTGCCGAGCCGCATCCACAGCGCGACCGCGAGCGCGCCTGTCAGCAGCTCGACCGTCGGATAGAGCGGCGAGATGCGCACGCCGCACACACGACAGCGGCCGCGCAGGAGCACGAAGCTCACGACCGGAAGATTGTCGTACCACGCGATCTGGTGTCCACACGACGGGCAGTGCGAGCGTGGCCGGACGATCGAGCGCTCCTCGGGAA
Source organism: Deltaproteobacteria bacterium (assembly GCA_005879405.1). Lineage (GTDB taxonomy): Bacteria > Desulfobacterota > Binatia > UTPRO1 > UTPRO1 > DP-19. The sequence goes on along the minus strand of VBKW01000047.1, from coordinate 7,905 downwards.
GCCGTACGATGCAGACGTTCAGGAAGCTGCCGATCATCGCGCCGAAGACGAAGATCGCGGCGATCACGGGCCACTCCATGCGGTCGCCAGTGTAGCAGAATCGGGGGCGCCTGGCGTCGCGCCGCCTGCGCTCGCGCGCCGCCCATCGTCCGCGCCGCGGGCGAGCGCCGGGAACACCGGGTCGAGCGGCGTCGCGTCGTAGGTGAACCGGCCGTCGTGGAAGCGCGCGATCGCCGCCGCTTGCGACGGGACGCGGCGCAGGAACACGACGGCGACCGGATCCGAATACACGTAGGTCCACTCGGGATCGTCGCGTAGCAGCTGCGACGGCGGCTGCGAGCGCGCGCTCACGACGACGTCGGTCGGGTAGCGCGTCAAGAGATCGCTCCAGCCGTCGCCGCCGCGCATGAAGCGCCAGCTCTCGTCGAGGAGGTATTGCGGGTACGCGGTCGTGAAGCGGCCGTCGACGGCGACCGAGCTACCGGCCGGCAGCGACCAGAGCGCCACCTCGCCCCAGTCGAACGGCAAGGCGACGCGGCCGACGATGTCGTTCTGCGTCAGGAACCGCAGCGCCTGCACGGGGTAGATGCCGGGATCGACGTCGATACGACCCCGCGGTGAGCCCGGCGATGCCGCCGCGCAAGAGGCGGGCGCAGCTCCGCTGCCGCCGGCCGAGTCGCAAGAGCGCCCCGACGTCGCGGAGCGCGGCGGCGAGGAGCGGTGCGGCGGCGATCGCGAAGAGCGGAATGTGGCGCTGGTGCAGCAGCGCCGCGGTGGCCGCGGCGAGAACGACGAGCGTCTCGGCAAGACGGCCGCGGCGCGCGAGCACGAGCCACCCGACGATCGCGACGAGAGCCGCCTTGAATGCGGCAAAAGAGAGATCCGCGAGCGGCACCGGCGCCCACTCGCTGATCGGCACGCGCGGCGTGACCTTGGTGACGAGGAACCACGGGAGCCGGGCGCCGTAGACGTTCACCAGCGTTGCCGCGGCGAGGAGGAGGATGAGGATCGCCGCGCGCGTGAGGTCGGCTCGTTGCCGTGGGCGCGGAGCAGGTCCCGCGATCACGGGCGATCGCGCGTCGAGACCGGCTGGCGGCTCCAGTTCGCGTCGTCTTGCGGGTCCGTGCCACGCGCCGGCCGCGAGACCGATCGCGGCGAGCCCGATTCCGGCGAGTGCGCCGCCGTGGAGGTTGATCCACACCGCGACGACGAGCGGCAGCATCCACGCGACGCCCCGCGGCCGATAGTGCGCGCGCCCGACGAGCTCGAGCACGAGCGCGACGCCGAGGAGCGTGAAGAGCTGCGGCCGGATCATGAAGCCCGGCGCCATGATGACGGCCGAGAAGGCGGTCGCGATCGTCGCCGCCCACGTCGCGTGGCAGCGGCGCAGGGCCGCGCGGCGTACCAGCGCGAGCGTCGCGAGCACGAGCATCACCTTCAGAAGGACGAGCCCGCGGCTGCCGAGCGCGGCGTACACGGCCGCCATCACCGCCTCCGCGCAGAGCTCGTGATCGATCCACGGATGGGCGGGCGTGGTGTACGCGAAGCCGTTCGTCGAAGCGATGCCGGCGTGCAGGAAGACGTCGCCGAAGAGCAGGTGCCCCCAGAGATCGGGGTCGGCGGCGGAGGGAACGAGGACGCGGAGCGCGGTCGCGATCCAGAGCGCGTGCAGCGCCAGCCGATGCGAGATTCGCACGTCCTCTCCTCGAAAAGAGAAAGGCGCGAGCGAGCTCATGCTCGCCCGCGCCCGTTCAGATCAGATCAACTTGCGATCAGCCGCACACGAGATTGGGACTACCCGCCGCCGGTGCGCTGCTCCACACGCAGCTGTAGCCCGAGGTGCCCTTGGCGCTCGAGCACGTTGCGGTGAAGCCCGTCGTGCCGACGAGCGAGACCGCGACGGTGACGTCTGCCGACTGGACGAATCCCGGCAGGGAATCCCTTCGCGCGGTAAGCCGCGAACTGCGGGATCGCGATCGCGGCGAGGATGCCGATGATGGCGACGACGACGAGAAGCTCGATGAGGGTGAAGCCTGACTGCTTGTCCGATCGTTTCATGATTCCTCCTGTCAGAGGCGCCGCGCCGACGCCGGTATGGAATGCTTGACGCTGCAATGGAGCAAGCATGATGCCACCGTCGATCGTCGTGACGTGCCCAGCGCGCCCTTGGAAGACCAACGAGCTTTTCGGTGGAATGCCCACCTGCCGGCGCCGGGTATGAGGGCCATATCGATGACGCATTGGAGAAGGCGCGGTGCGAAAATGTCAGTTTCCGTCGTAGTGACAAATCGTGTCCGTTGCATTCGTGACGGAGGATTGACGTGATCGACGGCGGCGACAGGGAATACGGGCTCACAAGGTGGACGCGCTGGAGGCATCGGGCGGGAGGCAGCGAACGAAAAAAAGGCGCGGGCGAGCTCACGCCCGCCCGCGCCCGTTCAGATCAGATCAGCCTACGATCAGGCGCACACGAGATTGGCGGCGCCCGCCGCCGGTGCGCTGCTCCACACGCAGCTGTAGCCCGAGGTGCCCTTGGCGCTCGTGCACGTGGCGGTGAAGCCCGTCGTGCCGACGAGCGCGATCGCCACGGTCACGTTGGCCGACTGGACGAAGCCCGGAAGACTGGCGAGCGTCGTCGTGTACGCCGAGTTCGACACGTAGTACGCCTCCTCGGCGGTGGCGGTGTTGCGGCAGTCGCTCGCCGAGCGCGCGTCGTAGCCCTTGGCGCGATAAGCGGCGAACTGCGGAATGGCGATCGCGGCGAGGATGCCGATGATCGCGACGACGACGAGAAGCTCGATCAAGGTGAAGCCCGACTGCTTGGTGGAATGGTCCATAGTGCCTCCAGTTACGTGCGCCGGGTCGGCGCCGCGTGAGTTTGAGTTGAGGGGGGTTAGAGCAACCGTGATGCCAGCGCCGCGCCTCCACGACGATGCCAGCGGCCGCCATGGAACCGCGTGCGCTCACGGAAAATTCTCTCGCTGCGGACGGCATTTTTTCAGCGCTGCACGAGCTCGTATGTCAGATGCGTCTGCGCGCGCTGCCAGCCGGGAAAATGACGATGGGAGTCCTTCGTCCGTCGCGCGGTGACAAAAAGTGCTCGGCGCGACATCAGTTGCCAAGCGATCCGTCGAGCTCCTCGTCGTCGCCGACCATGAGGCCGTACTTCGCAAGGCGGTGGCGCAGCGAGCGATACTTGATGCCGAGGAGCTCCGCTGCCCGCTTGCGGACACCGCCGGCGCGATCGAGCGCCGCGAGCAGCATGTCCTTCTCGTAGGTCTCCAGCTGGTCGTCGAGGCTGCGGCCCTCGGTGAAGAGCGGCGACGCGGCGGGCTCGGGATCGGGGCACGGCGGCGCGCTTGCCCGCTCCTCGTGGGCGAGGATGTGGGCGGGGAGGTCGTGCTCGGTCAAGAGGTCGCCGTCGCAGAGCGTGACCGCGTGGTCGACGATGTTCTCCAGCTCGCGGATGTTGCCGGGATACGCGTACGTCGCCAGCGTGCGCATCGTCCGTGGCGACAGCTTTGCGATCGCCTTGCCGTGACGCGCCGACGAGTTGCGCAGCAAGTGCAGGAGCAGGATCGGGATGTCCTCCGGCCGCTCGCGCAACGACGGCGTCTCGAGGCGAATCACGTTCAGCCGATAGTAGAGATCCTCACGGAACTGCCCGGTGGCGACGAGCTTTTCGAGATCGCGGTTCGTCGCCGCGATGACGCGCACGTCGGCGGCGATCGCGGTCGTCCCGCCGACGGGGACGATCTGCCGATCTTGCAGGACCCGCAGCAGGCGTACCTGCAACGACGGCGACAGCTCGCCGATCTCGTCGAGGAAGATCGTGCCGCCGCTCGCCTGGCGGAAGAGCCCCGGGCGGTCGGCGATCGCGCCGGTGAACGCGCCGCGCACGTGGCCGAAGAACTCGCTCTCGATCAGCGTCTCGGGGATCGCCCCGCAATTGACCGCGACGAACTCCCGCCGCGTACGCGGGCTGCGCGCGTGGACGGCGCGCGCGACGAGCTCCTTCCCGGTGCCGCTCTCGCCGGTGATGAGGACCGTCGAGTCCGTGGGCGCGATCTTCTCGATCATGGCGAAGAGCCGCCGCATGACGTCGCTCTCGCCGACGAGGCCCTCGAACGTCGTGACCGCGGCGTCGCCGAGTGGCTGAACGCTGCTCGCGTACGCCTCGATCGCCTCGTGCTCGCGCAGGCGCGACTCCATCTCCCGCACCGTCGTGACGTCGTGGACGACGTAGACGCAGGCGACGGCGTGCTGGTAGGCGTCCGTGACGGTGGCGGCCTTCATCTGCAGCACGCGGCGCGCGCTCGCCTCGCCGATCGCGAACTCGACCGCCTCGGCGTCGCCCGGCAACGCGACCGCGTCCGGGAGGAGCGAGCTCAACGATGCGCCGAGCGCGGTGGCGAGATCGATCCCGAAGATCTCCACGGCGGACGGGTTCGCGGAGGTGATGCGCCCGCTGCCGTCGGTCAGGACCAGGCCGTGATCGACCGTGTTGGCGACGAGCCGGTGCAGGTCCTCGATCCGCCGCAGCTCGTGCTGTTGCTGGTCGAGCAGACGCTCCGCGGCGTTCAGTTGCGTCGTGAGGTAGCGGGCGAGCGTGCCGATCGCGAAAAACGAGAGGACGTTCGTGCAGTGGATGAAGACATGATCGAGCGGATGGCCGTGGCCGGTGACGGTCGTGACGATCGCGATCACCGCGGCGTACGCGAGCGCGGCGGCGACGGCGGTGAGCGTGATGCCACGCCCGAGCCGCAAGAGCGCCGCGTTCAAGATGATCATGTTGTAGAGGACGGGAAGCGGCGTCTCGAGCGATCCGGTCAGCACGATGACCGAGCTCACGAGCACGAGATCGACACCGATCTGGACCGCGGTGTACAGCACGATGCGCTGCACCCGGGACAGAAGCAGGCCCGAGACTGCGGTCACGCCGTAGCCGACGACGATCAGGCCGAGGTGGGTGTCCAGCCCGGTGTCGGTACGCTCGCCGATGTAGACGAGCGCGGCGCTCGCGAAAAACGCCGAGACGAGCAGCAGCCGGACGAGCAGGAACCAGCCGAGGCGGGCGCGAAGATCCCGGGCCGGGGCGGTCGCCGCGCCGGCGTCGGCGACCGCGACCGACACTAGCCGAGCACCGACCCCAGCTTGAAGATCGGCAGGTACATCGAGATCACGAGCCCGCCGATGAGGCCGCCGAGCACGAGAATGACCATCGGCTCCATCAGCGACGTCAGGTTCGCGACCGCGTTGTCGACCTCGTCCTCGTAGAAATCGGCGATCTTCTGCAGCATCGCGTCGAGCGAGCCCGTGGTCTCGCCGATGCCGATCATCTGGCAGACCATCGGCGGGAAGACTTTGCTCGCGATGAGCGGCTCAGCGATCGTCTTGCCCTCGCTGATGCTGGTGCGGGTGGCGAAGATCGCCTGCTCGATGATCTTGTTGCCCGCCGTGCGGCCGGTGATCGTCAGCGCATCGAGGATCGGGACGCCCGATGAAACCAGCGTGCCGAGTGTGCGCGTGAAGCGCGCGATCGCCGTCTTGCGGATCAAGTCGCCGAAGATCGGTACGCGCAGCATGAACTTGTCGATGAGGAATTTGCCGCGATCGGTGCGGTACGTGATGATCACGCCGCCGATCATGCCGATGATCGCGACGATGATGTACCAGAAGTACGCGATCGTTGCGTTCGAGAGGTTGATCACGAACTGCGTCGGCGTCGGCAGCGCCTGGCCGAAGCTGTGGAAGAGGTCGGCGAAGACCGGGATCACGTAGACGAGCAGGATGCCGGTGACGAGCACCGCGGCGCTGATGATACAGGCCGGGTAGATCATCGCGCCTTTGATCTTGCTCTTCAGCTTGACGATCTTCTCCATGTACGACGCGAGGCGGGTCAGGATCGTGTCGAGGATACCGCCGACCTCGCCCGCGGCGACCATGTTCGCGTAGAGGTCGCTGAAGACCTTCGGGTGCCGCTTGAGCGACGCGGCGAACGTCGCGCCCGCCTCCACCTGCTCCTTCACGTCGCGAATCGTCTTGGCGAAGGTCTTGTTGGGCGTCTGCGCCGAAAGGATGTCGAGGCACTGCACGAGCGGAAGCCCGGCATCGATCATGGTCGCGAACTGGCGCGTGAAGATGACGATCTCGTGCTGCTTCACCCCGCCGCCGAACGCCGGCATCTTGATCTCGAAGTTGAGCCCGCGGCCCTTCTCCTTGATCTTGTCGGTCATCGGCTGAATGCGTTGTGCGCGCAGGCGCGCGATCACTGCCTGCCGCGTCTGCGCCTCCATCTCGCCGCGCATCGTCTCGCCGCGTGGTGAGACGCCCACCCACTGAAACTTCGCCATATCGGTGTTGCTCCTTCCGCGCCGTGTGCGCTAACGACGGACCGCGGCGCGCGGTCCGGCCGACGGGTTCTGGGCGAGCATCGTCTTCATCTCCTCGGGCTCGGTCGCGTGCCCCAGCGCCTCGTCGGAAGTGATCAGCCGCCGGAGGTACAGCTCGAAGAGCGATTGGCTCATCGTCTGCATGCCCCACTTCTGCTGCCCGACCTGCATCTGCGAGTAGAGCTGGTGCACCTTCGCCTCGCGGATGAGGTTCCGGATCGCGGCGTTCGGGATCATGATCTCGGCGGCGAGGCAGCGCCCGCGACCGTCGGTGCGCGGCAGCAGCTGCTGCGAGATGACACCTTGGAGCACGAGCGAGAGCTGCGCCCGCACCTGCTCTTGCTGGTGCGGCGGAAACACGTGCGTCGTTCGTGTGCAGCGTGGAGAGCACGAGATGGCCGGTGAGCGCCGCCTTGACGCCGATTTCCGCCGTCTCGAAGTCGCGGATCTCGCCGACCATGATGATGTCCGGATCTTGCCGCAAGAACGCGCGCAGCGCCGCCGCGAAGGTGAGACCGATCTCCTCGTGCATCTGGACTTGGTTGATGCCGACCAAGTTGAACTCGACCGGATCTTCCGCGGTGGAGATGTTGGTCGAGATCTTGTTGAGCTCGGCGAGCGCGGAGTAGAGCGTCGTCGTCTTGCCGCTGCCGGTCGGGCCGGTGACGAGCACGAGCCCGCGCGGCAACGACGCCATCTCCACGACGACGTTCGGCAAGCCGAGCTTCTCGAGCTCGGGGATCTCGAACGGGATCGCGCGGAATGCGCCGCCGACGGCGCCTTTTTGCAAGAAGAGATTGCCGCGGAAGCGCGACACCCCCTTCGCGGCGAACGAGAAGTCGAGCTCGCTCTCCTCCTCGTACTTCTTCTTCTGTGCCTCCGTCAGCAGGCTGTAGCAGAGCGTCCGCGTGTCGTTGGCGGTGAGCGGCGGATACGCGAGCGGCTTCAGCTCGCCGTGGACGCGGATGAGCGGCGGACTCTCCTGCGTGATGTGCAGATCGGAGGCGCCGGCCTCGAGCATGAGCTGCAGGAAATCTTGGATGTTTGCGAGCACGTCTCCCTCCGAGGACCCCCGCGTGCAGAGAGCAAGCCACATGCCACGGCGCGGAAGGCGCGGGACGTCGCCCGTGGCTCGCGGACGGCGTCAAATGGCCGCGCGCTGTCATGGATTTGCCGCGACCGTCAGTCCGGCATCGTGATGCGCAAAACCTCCTCGATCGTCGTGAGTCCCTCGGCGATCTTGGCGATGCCGCTCATGCGCAGGGTCTTCATCCCGCTCTCGATCGCGGCGCGCTTGATGTCGGTGCTCGACGCGCCGGAGAGCACCGCTTCGCGGATGCCGTCGCTCATCGGCATCACCTCGTAGAGCGCGATGCGGCCCTTGTAGCCGGTGCCGCCGCAGATCGAACAGCCGACGCCGTGAAAGCAGTGCATGCCGCCGACCAGCTCTTGGGGGACGCCGATCTCGAGGAGCGCTTCGGGCGCGATCGGGTTCTCCTCCTTGCACTGCGTA
>VBKW01000331.1 GCA_005879405.1 Deltaproteobacteria bacterium | reverse complement strand
CGCCGCGTCGATCGTCTTCAGCATGCCGTTCGACCGCATCGACGGGGCGTCGCTGCCGAACCTCACCGCCGCGCTCAGCACCGGTACGACGCTCGAGGCGGAGGCGCGGACGGTGCTCGCGGACGTGAGGCCGCGCGTGGCGCCGGCAATCTCGCGGCCGAACCTCGACGGCGACGATCTCGTCGAGGACTACTACGTGATCCAGGTGTCGCAGTTCGAGCCGGCGCTCGACGCCGGCGCGCTGCTCGGCGCGCGCCGCGATCTGCTGGCGCGCATCCTCCATTGTGAGCCGGCGCATCTCTCGTCGACGGAGACGGACGAGGTGCTGCGGACGGCGGTGACTTACACGTCCGACGATCTCGTCGCGACCGATTGGAACGTCGCGCTGGTGTACGATCGCGAGTACCATCAGGACGTCCTGAACGTCCTCGAGCTGCTGAACGTGCAGCTGCTCGAGCTGCGCTACATTGACCGCATGCTCGACCAGCAGATCGCGCGTCTCTACGAGGACGTCGGGCGGCGCCGCGGCTTTCTGCGTTCCTTGAGTCCCGCGACCGTGCGGGTGCAGGAGCTCTCCGAGCTGCGTCTCGACACCGCGGCGTTGCGCGAGCGCATGATCAACGCGCTCAAGCTGACCGGCGATCTCTACCTGACGAAGATCTACACCCGCACCGCTGAGCGCCTGCACCTCGCCGAGTGGCAGCGCAGCATCGACGGCAAGCTCGAGGTCATCCAGAACGTTGCCAACGTGTTCTCGACGCGCGCCACCACGGCGCGTGCGGAGCTCCTCGAGCTGACGATCATTCTCCTGATCGTGCTCGAGATCTTGCTCGCGCTCTTCGGACGCTGACCGGTCGCTACGGCGCGGCCGGAGCGGCGGGCGGCGCCGCCGGAGCGGCGGGTGCGGCCGCAGCCGGCTCACCGGCGGGCGCGGCGCCTTCACCCGCGCCTTGCGGCGCCGTCGCCGCCTCGCCCTCGTCGCCGACCGGACCGCCGGCGAGCGGCTCGTTGTGCGCCGCCGGCACGGCGGTCTCGGGCATGAGCGTCGAGCTCACGCGATGGCTCGCGCCGTAGGTGAGCGTCAGCGACGTGATCATGAAGACGATCGCGGCGCCGGTCGTGAGGCGGGTGAGGAAGTTGCCCGCGCCGCTGCTGCCGAAGATCGTCGTGCTGGCACCGCCGAAGACGGCGCCGATGTCGGCGCCTTTGACGGCTTGCAGGAGGACGGTGACGACGAGGATGAAGCACGCGAGAACGTGCACGACGGTGACGAGGATCATCATGGCTGCGAGCGCTCCTTACCGAAAGCCTATGATACGCGAAAATGCCGCGGCGTCGAGACTCGCGCCGCCGACGAGCGCGCCGTCGATGTCGGGTTGCGCCATCAAGGTATCGATGTTGTCAGCCTTGACGCTGCCGCCGTAGAGTACGCGGACGGCCTCGCTGCCGGTGTCGCCGGCAAGCTCTTTGAGCAACGTCCGGATTGCCGCGTGGACCTCCTGCGCTTGCTCCTGCGTCGCGGTCTTGCCGGTGCCGATCGCCCACACCGGCTCGTAGGCGATCGTCAGCCCACGGACGACGTCGCGGCCGAAGCCGGCGAGCCCGTCACGGACCTGGCGCTCGATCACCGGTAACGTATTGCCGCCCTCGCGCTCGCGCAGCGTCTCGCCGATGCACATGATCGGCTTCAGCGCCACGCGCAGCGCCGCCTCGATCTTCTGCCGCACCGTCTCGTTCGTCTCGCCGAAATACTGGCGGCGCTCCGAGTGGCCGACGATGACGTACGTGCAGCCGGCGTCCTTCAGCATCTCGCCGGAGATCTCGCCGGTGAAGGCGCCCTTCGGCTCCCAGTGGAGATTCTGTCCCGCGAGCCCGATCGCGGTACCTTCGATGGCGCGCGCGGCGGTCTCGAGCGCGGTGTAGGGCGGGGCGATGACGACCTCGCGATCGCGCGCGCCCGCCGCTTCCTTGATGCTGTCGATCAGCGCGACCGCCTCGGCGCGCGTCGCGTGCATCTTCCAGTTGCCGGCGATGAGCGCGCGGCGTGGTGCGGACTTCTTCATCGTTCCAGCACCGTCAGGCCGGGCAGCGGCCGCCCTTCGAGAAACTCCAGCGCGGCGCCGCCGCCCGTCGAGATGTGCGTGATGTCGTCGCTGCGACCCGAGCGGGCGAGCGCGGCGATCGAGTCGCCGCCGCCGACGACCGTGGTCGCGCTGCTGTCGGCGAGCGCGTTCGCGATCGCCATCGTGCCGCGGCTGAACGGCTCGACCTCGAAGATGCCCATCGGCCCGTTCCAGAAGATCGTCCGCGCGTTTGCGATCACGTCGCGATACGCGGCGACGGTCTGCGAGCCGATGTCGACGCCTTTCCGCCCGTCGGGGATGTCGATCCCGGCTGCCTCAGCCGGCGTCGCGCCGGAGATGTCGCTCGTCACGATGTGGTCCATGGGCAAGCGGAGCTTGCTCTTGCCGCGCACCAGGACGTCGCGGGCGACGTCGAGACGGTCGCGCTCGACGAGCGAGTCGCCGATCTTGCGCCCGGCGGCGAGCAGGAACGTGTACGCCATCGCGCCGCCGATCAGCACCGTGTCGACCTTGTCGAGGAGGTGCTCGATCACCTTGATCTTGTCCGACACCTTGGCGCCGCCGAGGATCGCGACGACCGGACGCTCCGGCGCGTCGACGATCTTCGCGAGCGCGTCGACCTCCTTCTGCATCAGGAAGCCTGCCGCGGTGACCGGCACGACGTGTGCCATGCCCTCGGTCGAGGCGTGCGCGCGATGCGCGGCACCGAAGGCGTCGTTCACGTAGACGTCGGCCAGGGCGGCGAGCTGGCGCGCGAACGCGGGATCGTTCGCCTCCTCCTCGGGGTGGAAGCGCAGGTTCTCGAGGAGCAGGATCTCGCGGCGATCGAGGCTCTTGCTCATGCGCTCGATCTCGGGGCCGACGCAGTCAGGGGCGAGGATCAGCTTGAGATGCAGCAGCTCGGCGAGCGCGTCGCCGACAGGCTGCAGCGAGTACTTGGGATCGCGCTTCCCCTTCGGCCGGCCGAGGTGCGAGGCCAGGATGACGCGCGCACCGTGGGCGACCGCCCACTTGATCGTCGGCAGCGCCGCCTCGATGCGGGTCGCGTCCGTGATGCGCCCGTTCTCCAGCGGCACGTTGAAGTCGGCGCGGATGAACGTCCGCTTGCCGGCGACGTCGAGCGTATCGATGGTGCGCAGCGCCACGCGGCGCGACCCGGGTCAGAGGCTGCGTCCGAGGAGCAGGGCGACGTCGCGCATGCGATTCGAGAAGCCCCACTCGTTGTCGTACCACGACAGCACCTTGCAGAAGTTGCCGTCGATCACTCGCGTCAGCTCGGCGTCGAAGATCGACGAGTACGACGTGCCGTTGAAGTCGCTCGAGACGAGCGGCTCCGTGCAGTAGGCGAGGATGCCCGTCAGCGGACCCTCGGCGGCCTTCTGCATCGCGGCGTTGATGTCCTTCTCGGTGGTCTTCTTGTCGAGCTCGGCGGTGAGATCGACGAGGGAGACGTTCGGCGTCGGGACACGGACCGCCATGCCGTCGAGCTTGCCCTCGAGCGCCGGCAGCACGAGCGACACGGCACGGGCGGCGCCGGTCGTCGTCGGGATCATCGAGAGCGCGGCGGCGCGGGCGCGGCGCAGGTCCTCGTGCGGCAGATCGAGGATGCGCTGGTCGTTCGTGTAGGCGTGGATCGTCGTCATCAGGCCGCGGCGGATGCCGAAGCTCTCGTGCAGTACCTTGGCGACCGGCGCCAAGCAATTCGTCGTGCAGGACGCGTTGGAGATGACGTCGTGCCGCTTGGGATCGTACGCGTCGTGGTTCACGCCGTAGCAGATCGTGAGATCGGCGCCTTTGGCGGGTGCGGAGATGATCACCTTCTTGGCGCCGGCCGAGAGATGCTTCGCCGCCTTGTCGCGCGCGGTGAAGAGACCGCTGCACTCGAGGACGAGCTGGACGCCGAGGTCTTTCCAGGGCAGGTTCGCCGGATCGCGCTCGGCGAGGACCTTGAGCTGCTTGCCGCCGACGCTGAGCGAGCCCTCGGCGTGCGTGACCTGCTCTTTCAACGTCCCGTGGACGGAGTCGTACTTGAGGAGATGCGCCAGCGTTTCGGCATCGGTGATGTCGTTCACCGCGACGAAGTCGAGCCCGCGTTCGTCGAGACATGCCCGAAACACGTTCCGACCGATGCGGCCGAAGCCATTGATGCCGACACGCACTGCCATGGGATCCCTCCTCGCGGGTGAGTGCTCGCCGCGGCGCCGCCTCGAAATAAGCGGCCCTTGTGTCATGCGACGGCCGGGCAGTCAACCAATTCCTCAACAACGACGCATGATTGACCGCCTCGGGGTCCTATACTACCGTCCGCGTTCGGGTCCTTCGCGTGACGGTTCTGTGGGGGTGAGATGAGCATGTGGATGTCCGCCGTCCGCCAGCTGCTGACGCAAGCCGAGCCGCTGACGATTCCGCGACCGCAGGAGACCATCGTGCAGATGGTCACCGGCTCGGGAGCGGTCGTGCAGGCCGTGCTCTTCCTGCTTCTCGGGTTCTCGGTCGTGAGCTGGGCGGTCATCTTCACCAAGCGCCGCCAGATCCGTCGCGCCGAGGTCGAATCCGAGCGCTTCATCGACATCTTCTGGGACGCGAAGAACCTTACCGCGATCAACACCGCGAGCCTCGATCTGAAGGAGAGTCCGGTCGCGCAGGTCTTCCGGGCGGGGTATCAAGAGCTCGTGCGCCTCACGCGCGCGAAGCGCCAAGCGGCCGGCGGCGACGAGATGTCGACCGATCTCGGCGGCGTGGAGAACGTCGAGCGCGCCATGCGGCGCGCGACGACGCAAGAGATCACCAAGCTCGAGGGCCAACTGACGTTTCTCGCGACGACCGCGAGCGCAGCGCCGTTCGTCGGGCTCTTCGGAACCGTGTGGGGCATCATGAACGCGTTTCGCGGCCTCAGCGTGACGCAGTCGTCCAGCATCCAGGCGGTCGCGCCCGGCATCTCGGAAGCGCTCATCGCGACCGCGATCGGTCTCGCCGCGGCGATCCCGGCGGTGATTGCCTACAATCATTTCGCCGGCAAGGTACGCGTCCTCTCCGCCGAGATGGACAACTTCGCCTCGGAGTTCCTCAACATCGCCGAGCGGCATTTCTTGAAGTGACGATGTCCGTGTCGACCGCAGCCCGAGTGACGAGCCATGGCGGGATTCGATAGTCACCGCAGCGGCGCGAGCAGCATCGCGCAGATCAACGTGACGCCGCTCGTCGACGTCATGCTAGTCCTGCTCGTCATCTTCATGGTGACGGCGCCGATCATCCAGCAGGGCGTCGCCGTCGACTTGCCGAAGACGCGGGCAGCGCCGCTCAACGCGCAAGAGGAGCCGCTCGTCGTCGGCATCGCGCAAAACGGCGCGATCTACTTGAACGACGTGCCGATCGCGATCGGCGACCTCCGCGGCAAGCTGGTGGCGGTCGCGCAAGCGAAGCCGGATCACCAGGTGCTCTTGCGCGCCGATCGCAACGTGCCGTACGGCGAGGTGGTGCGGGTCATCGCGGCGGTGAAGGAGGCCGGCGTCAGCCGGCTCGGCATGGTGACGGAGCCGCCGCCGGAAGGGCGGTGAGTCTTGCCCGACCCGCGCCGCGCCGGCCGCAATGGCCGTAAGAACGGCGACGGCTCGTTCCTGCGCGGAACGTTGCTGTCGGCGCTGCTGCACGCGCTTGCGATCGGGCTGATCCTGCTCGCGCCGCATCGCATGCGCGCCGCGCCGCCGACCGCGTACACGGTCGAGATCGTCGACCCGAGCGCGCTCGGCGGGAAGCTCCTCGCGGGGCCGATCGGCGGCGGCGCGGCGAACGCACGTCAGCAGCGTGCGCCGCGCGCCGAGCCAGAAAAACCCCCAGCGCCACCACCACCACCGCCACAACCCGCAAAACCGCCTGAGCAGGTCGCGAAGGCGGAGCCGCCGAAGGTGGAACCGGCAAAGCCGGAGCCGCCGAAGCCCGAAGACGCCGACGCGGTGCCGCTCGCGAAGGCGACGCCGGCGCCGCAGCCGACCCGCGTCGCGCCGACGGCGCGTCCGACCGTCGCCGGGCGTCCGACGACGAAGCCGACCGCGACGCAAATCGTCGCGAAGCCGAAGGCGACCGCGAGCCCCGCGGTGCACGTCGCGGCGAAGCCGACGGCGAGCCCGATCGCGCTCGCGCGCCGACCGGCGCCGACACCAGCGCCCGCAACGCCGCCGACACGCGAGGCGGCGAAGGAGCACGAGCGCGCGCCGGCGGGCGAGGACCTCGACGCCAAGCTCGCGGCGGCGATCAAAGGCGTCGAATCGAAGGTCGAGAAGAGCGGCACGCGCGGTCTCAGCGGCGCCGGGCCCGGCGGCGGCATGGGCGGCACGGAGCGGACGTTGAGCGGCCCGGCCGGCGTCGGCGGCGAGGGTCCGGGCGGCGGCGGCACGCTGCGCGGCCTCGAGTTCGTCGTCTACTACAATCAGATGTTGACGCGCATCAAAGAGAGCTGGACGTACGTCGGCACGCGCTCCGACTTGCGTGTCACCGTCCGCTTCAGCATCCTTGATTCCGGAGAGATCAAGGATCTACGCCTGGTGGAGCGCTCGGGCGACCCGGGCTATGACGCCTCGGTCGAGCGCGCTATCAAGCGCGTGAGCCCGTTGCCGCCGCCGCCGGAGGCGTACCGCAAGGACTTCAGCGACGTCGAGCTCACGTTCCGGCCGGCGGACCTCCGACGTCCGTCGGGATGACGCGACTGCGAGCGGCGCCGCTCGTTAGGAGGGATGATGGGGGGAGCACTGGAAGCGACGCATGATGATCGCAGAAGCACGCGCGCGGCACTCGCGTGGCTGGTTGCGCTCGGGACGCTGATCTTCGCGCTGGTCGCGCTCGTCGTGCCGGCGCGCGCGCAGGTGCGGGGCACGATCGTCGGTCCCGGCGCGACGAGCTATCCGATCGCGGTCTCGCCGCTCAAAGGCGCCGACGGCGACCGCTTCGCCGACATCGTCGCGCGCGATCTCGACCTTTCCGGCTTCTTCAAGGTGATCGACCGCGGCGCGTACATCGAGCACGAGGATCCCGTCGCCGCCGATGCCATCAACTTCGAGAACTGGAAGACGGTCGGCGCGCTCGCGCTCGTGAAGGGCACGATCGAGCGTGCATCCGACGGTGTCGTCGTCGAGGCGCGGCTGTTCGACGTCGTCGAGCGCAAGCAGCTCGCGGGCAAACGCTACCGCACGGGCGAGGACCTGCGGCGCATCGCGCACCGCTTCGCCGACGAGATCATGCTGGCGCTCACCGGCGAGCGCGGGCCGTTCGATTCCAAGATCGCCTTCGCGTCCCGCCGCGGCGGTCGCTTCAAGGAGATCTGGGCCATGTCGCTCGACGGCGGCGATCTCCGCGCCGTTACGCACGAAGGCCTGATCGCGCTCGCGCCGAGCTGGAGCCCGGACTCGCGCTCGCTGCTCCTCACGTCGTATCGCACCGGCAACCCGACGCTCGAGAGCGGCGGCCAGACCGACATCGCGCTCCTCGACCCGAGTGGACAGCTGATTCGCTGGGTGACGCGCGACCGCGCGCTCGACGTCTCGCCGTCGTGGTCGCCCGACGGACGCTCGCTCGTCTTCTGCTCCGATCGTGGCGGCGGTCCGCAGATCTACACGGTGAGCGCCGACGGCGGCGAGCCGCACCGCATGAGCTACTCGGGGAACTACAACACGTCGCCGTCGTGGTCGCCGAAGGGCGACCGCATCGCGTACGCGAGTCGCATCGGGCGACGCTTCCAGGTGTTCGTCATCGACGCGAAGGGCGGCGACGCGAAGCAGGTCACGAGCAGCCCCGGCGACAACGAGGATCCGTCGTGGTCGCCCGACGGACGCTACCTCGCGTTCAGCTCCACGCGCGACGGTTCGGGCGCGATCTACATGTCCGACGCGAGCGGCGCGCACCAGAAAAGATTGACCCCAGCGGGGGGCGATGATAGCAACCCCAGCTGGTCGCGTTGGCTCGAATGAGTGGGACTCAGCGAGTGGAGGAGGGAGCATGACTCGATCGATTCGCATCGCCGTGGCGACGATGATGGCGGCGGCTCTGGTGGCGGGCGGCTGCGCGAAGAAGAAGCAGCACACGCTCGACGAGACGACGTCGACGTACGGTCCCGGCGGCGAAAGCGGTCTCGCGTCGGGCGGTAGCCTCGACCGCTTCAAGCGCGGCCTCGGTCCCGAAGAAGGCGGCGTCCTGAAGGACGTGCACTTCGCCTTCGATCGTTATGACCTCGACGCGACCGCGCGCGACATCCTCGCCGCGAACGCCGAGTGGCTGAAGGACAACCCGCGCGCGCGCACCGAGATCGAGGGCCACTGCGACGAGCGCGGCACGGTCGAGTACAACCTTGCGCTCGGCGCGCGCCGCGCGAAGGCGGTGAAGGACTACCTCGTCACGCTCGGCATCTCCGCCGATCGGCTTTCCACGATCAGCTACGGCGAGGAGCTGCCGCTCTGCCGCGAGCAGAGCGAGTCCTGCTACGCGCGGAACCGCCGCGTGCACTTCGTTCCGCCGCAGTAACGCTCCGCTCGCCGGCGTCGCCCCGACACTGCGACGTCCCGCGATGAGACGAAGAGCGCGACGTCGTGCGCCGGACGGCGGGCAGCGCCTCGCTGGCTCAGCAGATCTAGCGGGACGCGGCCGCGTGGGGATCCTTCCGAACGGAGCGGCGTCTTCCGCCTCTGTACGATCTATTCGCCTGCGAGGCGCTGCCCGCCGCCCGGCACGCGGCGCAGAACGCTCTTCGGCTGATCGCGAGGCGTCGCGGTTGCTGCGCGCGCTGCGCGCGCGGGCGCTTTGTGCCGCCGATTGACGTGCTCGCGGCGCGGGGAGCGCGCGGCGGATTCATCGCGGCGTGTCGAGTGCGGCGGATGTGTCGCGGCGCTGTCACCAGACCTCCGCCTCTACCGAGTACGGTGGCGTGCCGGAATTCGCGGCCAGCATGTATCGCGGTGCCACATGCGCAACGACGCGCGCCCGCTCCGGCGGGCGGC
>VBKW01000330.1 GCA_005879405.1 Deltaproteobacteria bacterium | reverse complement strand
GACCGAAATCAACTTCCGCGCATCTTCATGCATCGTCTCGTCAATCTCCGCGCTGCCCTCATCAAGTTCAACGCCCGCATTCTCAAAGAAGTCGGCCTGAAGGGCGAGAAGTTCCAGCTTCGCGGTGTGGAAGGCGTGTTCTTACGCAATCCGTCGGTCACAGCGTGACCACGATCTTGCCGTGGACGTGGCGTGCGGCCTGCAGCGTGACGGCTTCGCGGATCTGCTCGATCGGGTAGCTCGCGGCGATGGGCACGACGATCGTGCCGGCGAGAATCGTGCGGGTGATCCGCTCCAGCGCGTCCGGCGCGGCGTCGATGCCGCCGGTGGGTCGTACGCCGCCGGGAGGGTTGGGGCCGGCGGCGATCGTGGAGATCCGCTGCGGTGCCACGCCGATCCGTGCCGAACAGGTCGGTTGCTGCACTCACTCCACCGGGAGCCAGTGGCCGTACCCGATCCGCCAGTCCGGGGCCGTATGCCACGGGCTCGGCACCCAGTTGCCGCAGGAACTCGAAGCTGTCCGGCGAGGCAGTGCCGATCACAAAGGCCCCGACGAGCTTGGCGAGCTGGACGGCGAACACGCCGACGCCGCCGGCAGCGCCACCGATCAGGATCGTGTCGCCGGAGCGCAGGCCGACCGCTGCCAGCGCGGCGGCGGCGGTAGCGCCGGCCACCGGCAGCGTGCTGGCCACCTCGTCGCTGATGCCCTGCGGCGTGCGCCGCAGCGACTCGGTGGGGGTCTGCAGCACCACGAAGTCGGCCACGGCCCGTCCCAACGCGGTCCCGTAGACGCGCTCGCCCACGGCATAGCCCGTGGCACCGTCGCCGACCTCGTCGATCACACCGGCGAGGTCGGCTCCGAAGCCGGACGGCACGGTGATGCCGAACTGCGCCGCCACCTCCGGCCGGGACGAGATCATCCATTCCATCGGGTTCAGTGCGGCGACGCCCACCCGGACCCGGACCTCGCCCGGGCCGGCGTGCGGCTCGGCAACTTCCCGCAACTCCAGCGTTTCGGGACCTCCGAACGTCTCGTAGATGACAGCTCGACTCATGGACGGACTCCTCAACGGACGGGTGATGGAACTTAGTTCCGTCGGGGGCGCTGCTGCAATAGTAGCGCTCCAAGTACCAAACTTTCGGTTTTCAACTGCGTAAGAAAGCCAGATCACCGATCATTACTTCAGCCAGTTATAGAGCTTGATGCAACTGCGCAGGCTGAATTAGTGCGACACAAAGACATCACGCCGGTTGAACTCCTGGACCTGGCCATTGAGAGAATCGCCCTTTGGGCTCAGACCGTTGCGCCAGCGGAGTGAGTTTCTTCACCCTCGAACGCCAAAAAGAATCAGGGCTGAAGAAATCAATGCGGCGCGCTTGCCGAATTGATGCCGCGGACATCAATCGGTGACACTTTACACTCTTGTCGCTCCTACCGTACGAGCGAATGTTCAACGATGTCGCGGTGCGGAACGGGCTCAAAGCCCCCTCCTGACACTCAGCGCGCACCCGGCACTTCTGCCGAGGCGTGCCCTACCCTGCGCTGCGAACCTCGGCCTCGATCGCCGAGGTGAATCGCTGTAGCTCCACGCGTTCACGATTGGGCAGCCAACTGAAGTTCCCCAAGAAAGTGGACACCGCTATGAGAGCCTACCAGGGCTCGAGAGAGGTGATCCATGGGGAGGAAGAGTAGTCGGATTCGTCGGACGTTCACGCCGGGATTCAAGCGCGATGCCGTGCGACTCGTCGACGAAGGGAAGTCGGTGACGGAGGTCGCACGCGATCTCGGCATCGCGCGGAGCTTGCTGCAGCGCTGGAAGGACCAGCTCTCCGGTGCGGCCATGGACGCGACGACGGTGCCGCGGCGACGCGGTCCGAGCGATCGGGTCCGTGAGCTCGAGAAGCGACTGCGGGATGTGATCGAGGAGCGGGACATTTTAAAAAAAGCGCTGGCCTATTTTGCGGACGATCAGAAGTGAAGTTCCGGTTCGTCCACGAGTATCGGGAGACCTTCCGAGTAGGCCCGATGTGCGCGGTGCTCGGGGTCTCCCGTAGTGGGTTCTATGCGTGGCGGCAGCGGCCGCCGAGCGCTCGCGAGCAGGCCGACGCGGCGCTCGCCACGCGCATTCGCCTCGTTCACCGCGCGAGTCGCGGCACCTACGGTTCGCCGCGCGTGCTCCGCGCTCTGCGGGCCGCGGGTGCGCCGTGCGGAAAGCATCGCGTCGCACGGCTCATGCAACGCGAAGGGCTGCAAGGCCGCGCCAAGACGCGCTTCCGCTGCACGTCGACGGTACGCGCGGAGATGCCGGCCGCGCCGAATCACCTCGGACGCGACTTCACTGCCGTCGCACCGAATCGCGTCTGGGTGTCTGACATCACCCAGGTCCGCACCGCCGAAGGCTGGCTCTTTCTCGCGGTCATCCTCGATCTCTTCTCGCGGCGCATCGTCGGCTGGGCCACCGCGGCGCGTCCGGAGCAAGCGTTTGCGCTCGAGGCGCTGCACCACGCGATCCAGCACCGTCGTCCCCACGCGGGGCTCCTGCATCACTCCGACCGCGGTGGGCAATACGCCAGCGCCAACTACCAAGAGCTCCTCGATCGCCACGGGATGATCTGCAGCATGAGTCGACCCGGCACCTGCCTCGACCACTGAATTGATGCCAGTCGTATTCGCAGACGAACGGCGTGACGCCGCCGCTCACCGGGTCGTGGCGTTACGCTTGCATTGAGGCGACATGTAGACGGGCGCTCGCCGCGCCGTCGAAGATGGTCGCGTCACCGATTCGATCTGACGGCCTCGCGGGCCGCCTTCGTCGCTGCTTCTAGATCCCGGACGGTGTTGCTCAGGATTCGCACGTGCTCCTTCGGCGGCACCGTCGGTTGCTGGAGTTCGACGACCGATCGCTGCGCCTGTTCGACCAGCGGGGCCAGCTCTCGTGCCTTGTCCGGCGGCGCCTGCGCCTGGACGGTGGCGAGCAACTCCACCGTCTGCTCCACGGACTTCGCGGCGGCGACGAAGTCTCAACCCTCGTACCAGAACGCAGAAGGGGGGCTCGGATCGCTCCGGCCCCCCTTTTCCGCTGATCAGATGATTAGCTTAGCGGTGGCGTCGACGCCTCACGCGGGCGAGGTACAAGGGGTCGGATCGCAGGTGCCCGCGCCGAGATTCGTTCCGCCGTCGGCCGTGCACTCGTCCGCGGTCTCCTCGTCGCACTCGCTCACGCCGTTGTCGAGGCGACAGCACTGAATGTCACCGGTGTTCGGCGGCGACGCGCAGGGGCTTGGATCGCAGGTCCCCGAGCCGAGATTCGTCCCCCCAAGCGCGGTGCACTCATCGGCCGTCTGTTCCTCGCATTCCACCTCGTCTCCATCCGGCACACAGCAGGCGATCTCTGGCGTTGGCGGTGGCGTCGGGGCGCACGGGTTGGGATCGCACGCGACCGCCCCGAGATTGACGCCCTGCTCAGCCGCGCATTCGTCGGCGGTCGCCTCTTCGCACTCGGCGCCATTCTGATCATCATCGGGCAGGCAGCAGGCGATCTGATCCGTCGACGTGGTCGGACACGGATTCGGCATGCAGGAGCCGGCACCCATGTTCACCCCGCCCTCGGCTGTGCACTCGTCGGGCGTGGTTTCCTCGCACTCGGCCTGGGCCTGACTCTCGCCCTCGTTGTCGCCCTGATCACCCTGGCCGAGACAACACTGGATGTCACCCGCGTCCTCGGGATCCGGTGGCATCTCGGTCTCGAGGACATCGTCGCCCTG
>VBKW01000333.1 GCA_005879405.1 Deltaproteobacteria bacterium | reverse complement strand
AAACTGCGCGTGCGAACCGAGAGGTCGCGACTGTCGTGCACCGCGACGTGCGTGGCGGTCGCGACCAGCGTCTCCGGTACCGTGTCGGCGATCAGGCCGCGATCGAGCCGCGTCTTGGTGATGCGCTCGAAGACCCAAAAGAACGGCCGCGAGCGGAAGATGGATTCGCCCTTGTAGTCGAACACCGGGTCCTCGGCGCGTGTGAGCTGGAGCACGTCGGCGACGAACGCGCGTTGCTCGTTCGCATCATCGATCCACGGCGGCATCTCGTGGAAGAGCGCGACGATCTCGACTACGACGGCGGCGATCGCGACCCATGAGACCTGACGGCGCCCGAGTGGCGCGAGCAGCAGCGGAGCAAGGCACACCGCCAGCATCGGGTAGAACGGCAGGTAATCCTCGCGCGTGATCAGCGGCCAGACGCCGGCGAGCGCGCCGCCGTAGGCTGCCGTTGCGAGGAGGAGGACGATGCGGCGGCGCGCGACTCCGACGTCCGACGTCCGGCGCTCGAGGGCGGCAGCGACGATTGCGGCCGCCGCGACAGTTGCCGGGAACGTCAGCATGTAGAGCGGGCCGCGCCGCCAGGTGCCGATCCCGGGGACGATGTTGTGGTCGATCGCACCGTAGATGAACGGCTGCCATGCTCCGATCGCCGCGAACGCCGCGGCGATCAGCGCTGGGATGATCGCGGCGCCGAGTGCGACTCGCCATCCGATGGCCGCGAACCACCGGGCGCCGCGTTCGCGACCCGGCCGTAACGCGAGCGTCAGCACGACCGCGATGCCGAGCGTCGTCAACAGGAGAGTGGTCTTCATCGACGTCCCGATCGCCGCCCCGGCGACGACTCCGGCGAGGAACGCGCGTCGCGGCGAGAACGTTCCTTCACTCGCGACGACGAGCGTCAGCAGCCAGAGCGGCGCCCACAAATCGTCGGCGCGGAACTCGAGGGAGCACGAGAAGAACGGCGGCAGCCATGCGGTGAAGACGGCCGCCCACCATCCGGCGCGTGGCGAGTACAGCCGACGACCGAGACGGTACGTGCACCACAGCACGAGCGCGTACGCCGGGACCATCGCGAGCCGCATCACAGGCACGATGTCGGCACGCTCGCCGAGCGCCCGGACCAGCGGCGCCGTCAGCAGGTGGAAGAGCGGCATGTGGTTATCGAACACGTCGCGGTACTGAACGAGGCCGTGGGCCCACGCCCACGCGACGTGCAGATGCTGCGGCTCGTCGGAGTCGACGCGATAGCGGAACGCGTAGAGCGCGCGCAGGAGCGCCGCCGCCACGATCAGCGCCGTCGCCAATCGCCGCTCCGCGGTGCCGATGTCGTGCGTGCCGGCCGCTCGCATCTCAGAACACGACCGAGTCGTGCACAATCGAGCAATCGAGCAATCGGCGGGCCGGTGGCGGACCACGCGTGGGTCGCGGAAATTCACGGGTGGGCGAGCCGGCGGTCCGCCGAATCCGGCAGAGCTCTGCGGAAATCGGCAGAACCACACGGAGCGTTGCGCGGTCCCGCACGCTCGCCGGATCGCGCGCGCACCGCAGCAACGAAAGAAAGTCCTTCGAATTCGACGATGAACGTCCCATGCCTCGCCACCGACGACATCGGCCCGTCGCGATGGACGGTGGCACGGCGACTGCTGTACGGTGCACGAATCAGATGGCGATGCTCAGCGCCCGTGGGCGGCCCTGGGTGGTCGCTGCTCTGATGATCGTTTCTCTATTCTGCGCGCTCGTCTGCCCGACCGGCGCAGGGACGGGTGCCCTCGAGGACCGCCTGCGCGGATTCTCGGTCGGCGCGCACCGCGGCGGGTTCTGGAGTGTTTCCCAGAGCGCGCGCAGCGACTTCGCGAGCTCGATTGCGAACGGCGCCGACCTCCTCGAGATCGACCTGCGGTGGACGAAAGACGGCGGCGTCGTCGTCTACCACAGCGACACGCTGAGCAAGCATACGTTCTGCCTCGGACAGGTCCGCGACCGCACGTTCGACGACGTCATGCATTGCCGACTGCTTCCGACGGGTGCCCGCATCGAGAGCTTCGAGAAGCTCCTGCGCTGGACGCGTGGCACGAACGTCGTCCTCGACGCCGAGTTCAAGGATGACGAGGTGGTCGGCCCGGCGCTCGCGCTCGCCGAGCGCTATGATGCGTGGGATCGGATCTACTTCCAAGCCAACGCCCACTACGACCGCTATGCACGGGCTCGCGAGCTGGCGCCGCGCGCGAACCTGCAGGTCAACGCCAGCGACATGGACACGTTGCGGTGGGCGCTGCAGCTCGACGATCCCTACCTCGTCGTCATCGCGCTGCGCGAGCAGATCCAGACACAAGAAGCCGTCGCGCTCGTGCACCAGCACGGCAAGCTCGCGTCCGCGAACTCGTGGCGACCGTCGGACTACCAGGAATTCTTCACGGCAGGCTGCGACCGTCTGTTCGCGATGGGCGTCGACATCGTGATCACGAACAACGTACGCAGCTGCATCGCGCAGCGCGCGGCATGGCAGCGAAGGCGCGATCGATCGCTGGCCGGCCGTTAATGTCCCGAGACTAGGTGGAATCGGCTGCCCCATCGCGGCCGCGCGAATTGCCAGGCGGTCCCCCCTGCGATATGCGCGAGCGACGAAACGGGGACAGGGCTGATGTGCGGCATCTACGGCATGGTGGTGCGTCCCGGCCTCGAGCCGGACGCGAGGGTCGTCCAGCGGATGGGCGATACCTTGGCTCACCGCGGCCCCGACGGCGACGGCACCGTGCTGCGCGGGCGGGCGGCGCTCGGCTGCCGGCGTCTCGCGATCATCGACGTCGCGCACGGCGCGCAGCCGCTCGCGAACGAGGACGGCGACGTCATCGCCGTCTGCAACGGCGAGATCTACAACCATAAGGCGCTGCGCGATCGTCTCGAGCGCGGCGGGCACCGCTTTCGCACGCGCAGCGACGCGGAGGTCATCCCGCACCTTTACGAGGAGCACGGCGTCGACTTCGTCGATGCGCTCGACGGCATGTTCGGCATCGCGTTGTGGGATGCGCGCGCGAAGCGCCTGGTCCTCGTGCGCGATCGGATGGGCGAGAAGCCGCTCTACTACGCCATGACCCCGGCGGGGCTGCTCTTCGCGTCGGAGCCGAAGGCGATTCTCGCGAGCGGTTTCGTCGATCGCGCGGTCGACGCGAACGCGATCGGCGGCTTCTTGCGCACCGGCTACGTCGCGGCACCGCGCAGCGCCTTCGGCGCGATTGCGGCGCTCGTGCCGGGCACGCGCCTCGTCGTCGAGGGCGAGAGCGCGCGCGTCGCGCCGTTCTGGGAGCTCGGTCCCTTCCTCGACGGACCGGCGGCCGCGCTCGATCTCGACTCCGCGGCCGCGGCGCTGCGCCGCGAGCTAGAACGATCGGTTCGGGCGGCGCTCGTGAGCGACGTGCCGGTCGGGGTGTTCCTCTCCGGCGGCCTCGACTCGACAACGGTCGCCGCGATCGCCCGCTCGCAGCTCGGCGCGGAGCTCGACAGCTTCACGCTCGCGTTCGACGTCCCGAGCTTCGACGAGCGCGAGCACGCGCTGCTGGCCGCGCGCGAGCTCGGCACGCGCCCGCACGTGCTGACGATCACACCCGAGCTCTTCCTCGAAGGGTTGCGCGAGCTCGCGCCGCTGATGGACGAGCCGATCGCTGACCAATCGTTCGTGCCGACCTACCTCCTCGCGCGCTACGCACGCACGCGCGTCAAGGTGGTCCTCGTCGGGGAGGGGAGCGACGAGCTGTTCGCCGGATACCCGACGTACCCCGGGGGCCTGCTCGCCGGCTGGTACCGCCGGCTGCCGGAGCGCGTGCGCGACGTCTTGCGGGGGCTCGCGCCGCACATCGGCGCGCCGCACGGCAACGTCACCCTGCGCTACATGGCGCGACGGTTCCTCGAGCTTGCGGAGGCGCCCGCGGCGATCCGCCACCGCGCCTGGATGGGCACGATGAGCGCGCAGATGGTCGAGGGGCTCGCGGTCCGCGGCGGACCGCTGGACGCGCCACGAGACGCCGCGACCCTCGACACGCCGGCGGCGCGGAGCGAGCTCGACGCGCTGCTCGCGCTCGACCTCACCGGCTACCTACGAGACGAGCTCCTGACACAGCTCGATCGCGCGACGATGGCGGCGTCGCTCGAGGGGCGTGCGCCGTTCCTCGATCACCACCTGGTCGAGTTCGCGTGCCGGCTGCCGGCGCACCTCAAGCTCCGCGGACCGATCGGTAAGCGTGTGTTGCGCCGGGCCGTCGCCGATCTCGTGCCGGCGCACACGCGTCGCCGCGTGAAGCGCGGGCTCGCCGTCCCGGTCGCGGCATGGCTCGCGGGTCCGCTGCTGCCGTTCCTGCGCGAGACGCTCGACGGTCTGGACCCGCGCGTCTTCCGGCGCGAAGCGGTGCAGGCGCTCCTCGATGAGCACGTCGAGCGCCGGCGCGACAATCGCCGCGAGCTGTGGGCGCTCATGGTCCTGCAGCTCTGGATCGACTCCTGCGCGGCGCGATGGGAGTGCGGCTCCACGCACGTCGCGCGCACCCCGGCGCTCGCCGCCGTCGCTG
>VBKW01000329.1 GCA_005879405.1 Deltaproteobacteria bacterium | reverse complement strand
TCCCGTTGCGATATCGCGGACGCGATACGTCGCGGCGGTCACCGCTGCGTTAGCGTCTTCACCAAATCTCTGAGAATGATGAATGCCGGTCCCGCGGTGACGATGAATATCGTCGGAAGGATCAGAAGGGCGAGCGGGAAGAGCATCTTGATCGGCAGCTTGCGGGCTGCCTCTTCCGCGCGCTGGCGGCGCTTGGTGCGGAGGAGGTCGGCGTGGGACCGCAGCGTTTGTGCCATGCTCGCGCCGAGCCTGTCGCTCTGGATGATCAGCGCGACGAGCGCCTTGAGATCGTCCGAACCATTGCGCAACCCGAGCGACCGCAACGCGTCCTCGCGGCTGCGACCGCTGCGCATCTCGAGCGAGACCTGTCGAAACTCGTCGCCGAGGGGGTCGTTCAGGGTCGAGCGTTCCTCGCCGACGCGCGCGATCGTCGCGTTGAGACCGAGACCCGCCTCGAGACACACGACCATCAGGTCGAGGCTGTCGGGTAGCGCGCGCGTGATGATGCCGATGCGCCGGCGTGCGCGTCGCTTCACCATATACGTGATGAGCACGTGCAGCACCGCCCACAAAATCACCGCACGGATGATCGTCGCGCCGAGAGGCTTCCCGGCCGAGATCTGCGGGACGACGAACAACAACGCCGGGGCGGCGCTCAGCAGCAGGCGCGCTCCCAGGAAGATGAGTGGTGCGGTCGGGCTGCGGAAGCCCGCGAACGACAGTGTCTGCACGATCGACGCGTCACCGCTCCCGAACGCGTAGGGTCCGAGCGCCTGGAACGTCCGACTGAGGAGGCCGACACGAGGGGCGTCACGCTTGACGCTCGCCGCGGAGTCGCCAGTGATCGCACCGAGCCGACGTGATACCGCCGACTCGTTGGTGAACACGTAGTACCCGGACAAAACCGCCGTCGTTACGACCGCGAACAATACGAACGTGAGGAGCATTGGGTCCATCGCGTACCCTCAGACGTCGAGCTGCACGATACGTCGGATCACGAAATGTCCTACGACCAGGCTCGCGAACGCATACAGCAGCAGGTAGTGGCCGATCGATGTCGTGACCATCGGATTGAAGTACGTGGGATTTAGCAGGTAGTTCACGGATCCAACCAGAAGCGGGAGCGCCGTGAGTACGGCTCCGGAAAGGCGCCCCTGCGCGGTCAGCGTGCGGATGTCGCGTGTCATCTTGAATCGCTCGCGCACCGTGTGACTGATGTTGTCCAGCACCTCGGCCAGGTTACCGCCGCTCTCGTCTGCGATCAGCACCCCCACGATCAGCACGGGAAGATCTCCGTCGTCGATGCGATCGTTCAAGTTGTACAGCGCGTCGCGCAACGGCAGCCCGAGGCGCGTCTCCTCGGCCACCTCGCGAAACTCCTCCGCGATCGGATTCGGAAACTCGTTCGCGACGACCCCGAGAGCGGTCGCGAAACCGTGCCCGGCCTGCAGCGCAGCACGGATGAGGTCGAGCGCGTCCGGCAGCTGCTCCGCGAATTGCAGCGCACGCGTCTGCTTCATTCGATAGACGACGATGAGCGGCGCGGCGCCGGCGAGCATCGCCAACATGAAGGCGAGCACGACGCCGCCGTTCACGAGCATCGTCAGGAGAAACGCGATGCATGCCAAGAGCGGCATGTACATCAAGACCTCGCCGGCGCGTCGTCGTAGCCCGGCCCGGATGACGCGCGTGATCCCAGGTACGAACGGCAAGCGCAGCAGGATCCAATCGAGCGGGGCGATGCTGGAGAGACGTTGATCCTTCAGGAGAGAAGCCGGTCTCTGTGCGCGCTCGCGGCCGGCGACTCCCAATCGCTGCTCGAGAGCGTAGTCGGCCTCCGCGCGCGCGCGCACCGCGAGCGCGAGTGCCCAGCCACCCGCCGCGACCAAGGCGAACACTGAGAATGCGACGATCGCGAACATCCGGCGCCCTTACCGCGCCGGCGTCAGGTATTCGAACGCTTTGAGATCGATCGCGTAGCTGCTCGTCTTCATGTCGTCCAAGAAGCGCGGCCGGATGCCGGTCGAGACGAAGCTACCCTGCACGTTGCCGTCGGCGTCGACGCCTTCGCGTCGGAACGTGAACAGCTCCTGCGTCGCGATCATGTCGCCTTCCATCCCCGCCATCTCGCAGATGCTGGTCACCTTGCGCGTGCCGTCGGCGAAGCGAGCGGTCTGGACGACGATGTCGATCGCGAGCACGATCTGCTGGCGCATCGCACGCGTCGGCAGGTTGAATCCCGCCATCTGCATCATCATCTCCAGCCGGTTGAGCGAATCGCGCGCGGAGTTGGCGTGAATCGTCGAGATCGAGCCGTCGTGACCGGTGTTCATCGCCTGCAACATGTCGAGCGATTCGGCCCCACGAACCTCGCCGATGATGATCCGATCGGGTCGCATGCGGAGGCTGTTCCGCAGCAGGTCCCGCTGCGTCACCTCGCCGCTCGGCGGAGTCCTCGATCGTGACGATGCGCTCGGTATCGGGAATGAACGACGAAATGCAATTGAGGAGCGTGGTCTTCCCGGAGCCCGTTCCTCCCGATACGAGGATATTGAGGCGCCCGAGCACCATGGCTTTGATCACATCCACCATTTGCGGCGGAATCGAGCCGAGCCGCGTCAGGTCGTCCATGGTGAGACGATGAATACCGAACCGCCGAATCGACAGCACGGGGCCGTCGAGGGCGAGCGGTGGGATGATCGCGTTCACGCGCGAGCCGTCGGGGAGTCGAGCGTCGACCATCGGGGAGCTCTCGTCCACTCGCCGACCCACCTTGGAGACGATGCGATCGATGATCTGCAGCAGGTGCGCGTCGTCGCGAAAGATCACTCCGGTGTTCTCGAGCTTGCCCAAGCGCTCGATGTAGACCTGCCGCGCCGAGTTCACGAGGATGTCGGAGATATCCGGATCGCGCATCAACGGCTCGATCGGGCCGAGCCCGTGCACCTCGGCGAGGATCTCCTCTGCCAGCTGTCCGCGGTCGCGTTGGCTGAGCGGCGTCGGCTGCTCGTCGATGAGCTGTCGGATGGCCGCCCGTAGCTCGGCGTTGGCGCGGGAGATCTCGAGTCGCGCCAGGTTTCCGAGGTCGATGCGCTCCAGCAGCAGGCGATGAAGGCGCAGCTTCAGGTTTTGATACGCGATCTCCGCGGGCGATCGCTGCGACTGCCGCACGGCGCCTTTGACCGGGCCGGCCTGAGACGGAGCTTGATCACTTCCCTTGCGGTCGAGTGTGCCGCGTGGACGAAGTCTGAGATTCATGGGCGGGCCCCTTTCGGGAAGATGCGCTTCAAGAAGCTCCGACGCACCTTCGACGTCGAGCCGACTCCAGCGAGCGAGCGCGCTAGCGCGTCGATCGCGGCGGTCAGACGTGTTGGGCGGCCGTTCAGCGGAACTCCGTCGTTCATCGCAGTTCCCGCGGCATCGTCACGCGGAATGACGGCGAACGCTTCCCGACCCATGACCTGCTCGGCCTTCTTCACTTCGACCGGTCCGTCGACGACCTGCGTGATGACGAGCTCGGCGCGATCGGGAGGAATCTCGAGACGCCCGAGAAGCTCGAACGCGCGATGAGCGGCGCGGACGCTCGGAACCGACAGATCCGTCAGCACGAGAATGCGGTCGGAATCCTCGAACGCCGCGGCGACGGGAGCGGTGATGACGCGGGGCGTGTCGACGACCGTAAACGCGAA
>VBKW01000328.1 GCA_005879405.1 Deltaproteobacteria bacterium | reverse complement strand
ACGCGCCCGCCGTGCTCGAGCATCTCGTCGCGCTCGGCGTCACCGCCGTCGAGTTGCTTCCCGTCCACCACGCGATCTCGGAACGCCATCTCGCCGCGCACGGGCTCATCAATTCCTGGGGCTACAATACGATCGGTTTCTTCGCGCCCGACGCGCGCTTTGCCACCGACGGTGGTCACGGCGAGCAGGTGCACGAGTTCCAGACGATGGTGCGGGCGCTGCACCGTGTCGGCATCGAGGTGATCCTCGACGTCGTCTACAACCACACGGCGGAGGGCGATCGCTTCGGGCCGACGCTCGCGTTTCGCGGCATCGACAACCGCGTCTACTACCGTCTCGATCCCGCCGACCCACGCACGTACGTGAACCTCACCGGCTGCGGCAATACGCTCGACGTCCGCCAGCCGCGCGTCCTGGCGCTCGTCGTCGACAGCCTACGCTACTGGGTCGAGACGATGCACGTCGACGGGTTTCGCTTCGACCTCGCGTCGGCGTTGGCGCGCGACGGTGGCGGATTCGATCCGAATGCGGCGCTGTTCGCGGCGATCCGCGCCGATCCGATCCTCGCGGACGTGAAGCTGATCGCGGAGCCGTGGGACGCGACCGCCGAAGGCTACGCGCTCGGACGATACCCGGCGCCGTGGCGCGAGTGGAACGGCCGCTACCGCGACGACGTGCGCCGCTGGTGGCGCGGTGAAGCGGGGCGCGTCGGCGCCACCGCGAGCCGTCTCGCCGGCTCGCCCGAGCTGTATGCGTCGAGCGGCCGCGGTCCGACGGCGAGCATCGACTTCGTGACCGCGCACGACGGCTTCAGCCTGCGCGACCTCGTGAGCTACGACCGCAAGCACAACGAGGCGAACCGCGAGGACAACCGCGACGGCGCCGACGACAACCTCAGCTGGAACTGCGGCGTCGAGGGGCCGAGCGACGACGCGGCGGTGAACGCGCTCCGCGCGCGGCAGCAGCGCAACTTTCTCGCGACGCTCTTCCTCTCGCAGGGCGTTCCGATGCTGCGCGCCGGCGACGAGCTCGGCGCCACACAGCAGGGCAACAACAACGCGTACTGCCAAGACAACGCGCTCACGTGGCTCGACTGGAACCTCGACACCGAGCGCGCCGCGTTGCTCGCGTTCACCCGCCGTATGACCGCGCTCGTCCGCCGCCATCCCGGCCTGCGCCGCGTCGAGTACCTCGCGGGCGCCCTCGTCGCGGCGGAGCCCGGCGGCGATCTCGTCTGGTACGCGCCGAGCGGCCGGCCGATGCGCGACGCGGATTGGCACGATCACGAGCGTCGCGTCCTGGGCATGTGGTTGGCGGAGGTGAGGCTGCTCGTCTTGCTGAACGCCTCACCCGACGCCCTGCTCTTCACGCTCCCGGTCGACGCTCCGCCTGGCAGCTGGACGCCGCTCGTCGACACCGCGCGCCCCGACGTGCCACTGCGTGCCATCGCGGGCCGCGCCTACGACCTCGTCGCGCGCAGTGCCGCGGTTCTGACGCCGCGCGCGTCGAACGCGTGTTGACGACACGCGTCCGGTTCTTTACGCCTTGAAGGGACGGAGAGGTGGATGGCCGAGGACTGGTACAAGGATGCGATCTTCTACGAGCTGCATGTCCGCGCGTTCATGGACAGCAACGGTGACGGGATCGGGGACTTCGCCGGCCTGACCGACCGTCTCGACTACATCCGCGACCTCGGGGTGAACTGCATCTGGCTTTTGCCGATGTACCCCTCGCCGCTGCGCGACGACGGCTACGACATCGCCGACTACCGCAGCATCCATTCCGAGTACGGCACGCTCGACGACTTCCAGCGCTTCCTCGACGCGGCCCACGCCCGCAACCTGCGCGTCATCGCGGACCTGGTCATGAACCACACCTCGGATCAGCATCCGTGGTTCCAGGAGGCGCGGCGCTCGCCGGAGTCGCCGTATCGCGACTACTACGTGTGGAGCGACACCGACCAACGCTACAAGCAAGCGCGGATCATCTTCGTCGACAACGAGACGTCGAACTGGACGTGGGACCCGGTCGCGCGCCAGTACTTCTGGCATCGGTTCTACCACCATCAGCCCGACCTCAACTTCGACACCCCGGCCGTCCGCGCGTCGATGCTCGACGTGATGCGGTGGTGGCTCGACCGCGGCCTCGACGGGTTTCGCGTCGATGCCGTGCCGTATCTCTTTGAGCGCGAGGGCACGAACTGCGAGAACTTGCCGGAGACACACGCGTACCTGAAGGAGCTGCGCGGCGAGATCGATGCGCGCTATCGCGGCCGCATCCTCTTCGCCGAAGCGAACCAGTGGCCGAGCGACGTGCGCCACTACTTCGGCGACGGCGACGAGTGTCACATGGCGTTCAACTTCCCGCTCATGCCGCGCATCTTCATGGCGCTGCGACGCGAGGAGCGGCGGCCGATCATCGACATCGTCCGCCAGACGCCGGACCTGCCGGCGAGCTGCCAGTGGGGGCTCTTCCTCCGCAACCACGACGAGCTGACGCTCGAGATGGTGAGCGATGAGGAGCGCGACTACATGTACCTCGAGTACGCCAAGGACGCGCGCATGCGCTTGAACCTCGGCATCCGCCGCCGCCTCGCGCCGCTCATGGAGAACGGGCGGCGGCAGATGGAGCTGCTCCACAGCCTTCTGCTGTCGCTGCCGGGAAGCCCCGTCCTCTACTACGGCGACGAGATCGGGATGGGCGACAACATCTACCTCGGCGATCGCAACGGCGTGCGGACGCCGATGCAGTGGACCGGTGATCGCAACGCCGGCTTCTCGCACTGTGACCCCGAGCGGCTCTACCTGCCGGTGAACGCGAATCCCGTCTACCACTACCAGTCGGTGAACGTAGAGACGCAGCTGCGGACGCAGACCTCGCTCCTCAACTGGGTGAAGCGCTTGATCCGCGTCCGCCAGAAGTATCCCGTCTTCGGCCGTGGCACGATCGAGTTCCTGCTGCCCGAGAACGAGAAGATCCTCGCCTACGTCCGCGAGGACGGCACGAACACGATCCTCTGCTGCAACAATCTCTCGCGTTTCGCGCAGGCCGCCGAGCTGAACATGCGACGCTTCGCCGGGCGGGTGCCGATCGAGCTGCACGGCGAGACGGTGTTCCCACGTATCGGCGAGCTGCCGTATCTCCTGACGTTCGCGCCGCACGGCTTCTATTGGTTCCGTCTCGTCCGCCCGTGACGTGCCGATGATCGTGATCGTCCACGGCTACGACGGCTCGGAGCCGGGGCATTGGCAGCGGTGGCTGCACGACGAGCTGCGCGCGGCCGGAGCCGACGTCGTGTTTCCGGACTTGCCGGCGCCGACGGCGCCGGAGAAGGACGCGTGGGTCGCCGCGCTCGCCGGCGTCGCCGCCGAGGCGCGGACGCCGCTCACGTTCGTGTGTCACTCGCTGGGGTGCTGGGCCGTCGATCACTGGCTCGCCGGCGTCGAGGCGCCGCGAGTGCACGCGGCACTGCTCGTCGCCCCGCCCTCGCCGCTCCTGCCGTTCGAGCCCGTCGAGAGCTTCCTGCCGCCGCCGCGCCGGCGCGCCGCGTGGGCGCCGTTCGCCGCCCGCACGCTCGTCGTCGGCAGCGACGACGACGACTACGCGAGCGTGGACGAGATCGCCGAGACCGCGCGCGTCCTCGGGAGCGCGCACCGTATCATCCCGGGCGCCGGCCACATCAACGTCGCGTCCGGCTACGGTCGTTGGCCGTTCGTCCTCGAATGGCTATCCGATATCGGCGCCCGCTGAGCGCGGCGCATGGACATTGCGGCGCGGTCGTGTCACGCGGATCGATGGGAGGATTCGCCATGGACGTTGCCGACGTCGTGATTCCGACTGGCATGGAGCTCTTCTACGACCGGCTGCACTTCGCGCCCGCGGTGAAGGACCGCGATCGGCTCTACTGCGCCGGCGTCATCGGCGTCGGCGCCGACGGCGTGGCGCCAGCCGATACGGAAGCGCAGTTCACGCAGGCGTTCGAGCTCCTCGGTAACGTGCTCACGACCGCCGGGGTGGCGTTCGCCGACGTCGTCGACGTCACCACGTTCCACGTCGGCCTGCAGGCGCACCTCCGCACGTTCGCGAAGGTGAAGGACCGCTATTTGAAACCGCCGTATCCGGCCTGGACGGCGATCGGCGTCAGCGAGCTCGCAGTGCCCGGCGGGTTGGTCGAGATCAAAGTCGTCGCGCGACTCGGACGGTGAGGGCGTCGGCCGCTCGCGAGGTGCGATCGATCTGGCACTCGGCGCTCGCACTCGCCCTCGCGGCCCTCGTCGCGGCATGCGCGCACTCGAGGCCGCGACGGTGGGAGACCTTGCCGGTGCCGCCGCCGATGCCGGCCGCACGGACCAGCGGCATGGCGCCCGTGAACGGCATCCGCGTGTACTACGCGATCTACGGGTCGGGGCCGCCGCTCCTCCTCTTACACGGCGGGCTCGCCAGCGCGGAGTGCTGGAGCGCGCAGATTCCCGCTTTCGCGGCCGCGCACGAGGTCATCGTCATGGACAGCCGCGGCCACGGGCGCAGCACGCGCGACGCGCGGCCGTACTCGTACGATCTGATGGCTGCCGACGTCATCGCGCTCCTCGATCATCTGCACGTCCGGAAGACGTCGATCGTCGGCTGGAGCGACGGCGGCATCATCGGGCTCGACATCGCGATCCATCATCCGGAGCGCGTGGATCACCTGTTCGCGTTCGGCGCCAACTACTCGGTGAGCGGCCTGAAACCGGGGGCCGAACGCGCGCCCGTGTTCGCCGCCTACATCGAGCGCGCCGGAAAGGATTACGCCCGCCTGTCGCCGACCCCGCGCGACTACGAGGCGTTCGTCGCCGCGATCTCCGCGATGTGGAGCACGCAGCCCGAGTTCACGCCCGCCGAGCTCGCGAGGATCGCCGCGCCGACGATGATCGCCGACGGCGAATACGACGAGGCGATCCGACGCGAGCACACCGAGGCGCTCGCCCGCGCCATCCCGGGCGCGCGCCTGCTCATCATGCCGCGTGTCAGCCACTTCGCGCATTGGCAAGCGCCGGACGAGTACAACCGCGCCGTGCTCGCGTTCATCGACGCGCCGGCGACCGGCAGATAGAGCTTCCCTAGGTGCTGCTGCCCGCCTCGAGCGACGCCCGCGCCTGCTGCAACGCTTCCACCGCGGCCGGGCTCGAGACCGTCTCGAGCAGACCGTCGATCAACGCCAGCTGCTGCGCGATTTGATCCGCAGACCAGGCGGCGGTCACGACGTCTTCCTCGTAGCGGACGTTCATCCACTCGACGTAATAGCTCTTCTTCCACGGCGACGGCCGTGGATCCGATGCGCCGGTGCCGTTCGCGGTGAGCGACGTGCCGTCGAACATTGTGCCGGAGAACTGTAGCTGCTTGCCGGCGAGCGCGTCGGCGATCGCGTTCCATACCTCGTCCGGGATCTGGCCTTCGCGCGCGAGATCGGTGATCGCGTCTCCCGCTTCCGGGTGTTGCGCCGCCGCTTGCGCCAACATCTGCAACGGCAACGCGGGGCTCGTGGCGCCGTCACCGGGAGTCTCGGCGAACGCGGCGAGACTCGGGATCCCGGCGCCGTCCGGCAAGCCCGCGAGCGCGATCAGTGAGTACTCTCGCCACTGCGGCTCACACGCTTCCAGGACCGCGACGGCGTCGTCGCCACCGTACCCGCGGAGCAGATCGAACAGCGGAGCGACGTCGGGTCCTTGCTGCGGCGGAGCTCGCACTGCGCCCTGGAGCGTGTTGGCGACGGCCTCCATCACCTCTTCGCCGTGCGACCCCGGGTCCTCCTTCTCGACCGCACGCGCGAGCATCACGACTTCGATCGGTTGCGTCGTCTGGTGCAGCACCTCGAGCGACACGGCGACGGCGTCGCTGCCGCCGATCTCCTCCAACGTGTCGATGACGGCTTCACGCAACGTCCGGCGGCCGACGCGCGCGCCGCCGGTCATCTTCGCGAAATCGACGTCCTCGCCGGCGCGGAGGAAGTCCCGAATCGCGGGGACACTCGCCGCACCTCGGTGCCGCACGTCGTGCAGCATGCGGTCGATGTACTGGGCTCCCCCAGGAGTGATCGCGCGCATCCTCTTGACGTGCGACGCCAAGACGTCGACCTGCGAGCGCCGGTACCGTGACTCTTCCGGCTGATCGCGCCCGTTCGGCGCGCGGCGGAAGGGCGCGAGCGCGTCGGAATCGGTGGACGCGAGCCGGCGCCCCGATACCCGCGCCGACGACGCGGTCGGTCGCGCGCCGACGAGCACCTCCGCGCGCGCGCGAGTGCGCTGCGCCGTCGCATCTCGGGTTCCGTCGGCAGCGTGACGCAGCGCCGTGTTCACCACGAGGCCCACGAAGAGTCCCAAGGCGGTCATTCCGAGGAGACGTGGCCGTCGCCGCGGGATCGGCTCCCGCGGGGCACGCTGCGGGGG
>VBKW01000327.1 GCA_005879405.1 Deltaproteobacteria bacterium | reverse complement strand
GCACACCGATCGATCCCTATCCGCTGCTGCGCGCGGTGGCGTCGCCGTGACGAGCATCGTGCGCGCCCTCGGCCGCTCGCTGCGGTCGCGCAACTACCGGCTCTTCTTCGCCGGGCAGAGCATCTCGCTCATCGGGACGTGGCTCACGCGCGTCGCGACGAGCTGGCTCGTCTACCGGCTCACGCGCTCGGCGCTGCTGCTCGGCGTCGTCGGCTTCGCGGGCCAGATCCCGACCTTCTTCCTGGCGCCGATCGCGGGCGTGTGGGTCGACCGGTGGGACCGCCACCGTGTGCTCGTCTGGACGCAGGTGCTGGCGATGATCCAATCGGCGCTGCTCGCGGCGTTCGCGATCGCGGAGAGGAGCACCGTCTTCGAGGTCGCGGTGCTCTGCGCCATGCAGGGGATCATCAACGCCGTCGACATGCCGGCGCGACAGGCGTTCCTGGTCGAGATGATCGAGGATCGCGACGACCTGCCGAACGCGATCGCGCTCAACTCGTCGATGGTGAATGGCGCGCGGCTGATCGGCCCGTCGATGGCCGGCGTGCTGATCGCGGCGGTGGGCGAGGGCTGGTGCTTCGCGATCGACGCGATCAGCTATCTCGCGGTCATCGCGTCGCTGCTCGCGATGCGCGTGCCGCGGCGTGCCGCTTTGCATGCGCCGCCGCGCGTGCTCGCGCAACTGCGCGAGGGGCTCGCGTACGTCGCGGGTTTCGCGCCGATCCGCGCCGTCCTTCTGCTGCTCGCGCTCGTGAGCCTCCTGGGCATGCCGTATGCGGTCCTGATGCCGGTCATCGCAAGCGAGGTGCTGCACGGCGACGCCAATACGCTCGGCTTTCTCATGGCCGCCTCGGGCTTGGGCGCGCTCGTCGGCGCGCTCTATCTCGCGTCGCGGCGGAGCGTCGTCGGCCTCGGGCGGGTGAACGCGATCGCGGCGGCGACGTTCGGCCTCGGGCTGATCGCGTTCTCGCGCTCGCGCAGCCTTCCGTGGTCCCTCGCGCTCATGCTCGTCTCCGGCTGCGCGATGATGATCCAGATGGCGGCGAGCAACACGATCCTGCAAACGATCGTCGACGAGGACAAGCGCGGGCGCGTGATGAGCTTCTACGCGATGGCGTTCTTCGGCACGGTGCCGCTCGGCAGCCTGCTCGCCGGGGCACTCGCCGAGCGGATCGGCGCGCCCGACACCATTCTCGTCGGCGGTGTCGGCTGCATCGTCGGCGCGCTGCTCTTCATGCGCGAGCTGCCCCAGCTGCGGCGTCTCGCGCGGCCAATCTACGTCAGTCGCGGCATCGTCGCGGTGCCCGACGATCCTGCGGCAGCCGTACCGGTCGTGAGCGCGCCCACGGACGCGGCGTCCGCCGGTTCGTGACGCCGCGCCGATCGCCGCTGCCCCGTTCGCGATACTGCACGATTGCTGGCGACGCCCTTGCCTCTTACCGAGCGCTGCGCGATGACGAGGTGCCCCCGCACATCATGAAGGAGATTGGTCCATGACGACGGAATCTGGGACGGCCCGCGGCGCGCGTCCGGCGCCGACGGACCCCGAGGTGCAGGCCTTCACGCAGAAGGCCTTCGGCGACCTGGGCGGCATGCTCGTCGCGACAATGGTCGTGATCGGCGACCAGCTCGGGCTCTATCGGGCGCTCGACACGGCCGGCGCCGCGACGCCGGCAGAGCTCGCGCAGCGCACGGGAACGGCCGAGCGCTACGTGCGCGAGTGGTGCTCCGCGCAGGCGGCCGCCGAGTACCTGACGTACGACGCGGCGACGGGCCGCTACGCGCTCCCGCCGGCGCACGCGGTCGTGCTCGTCGACGAGGACAGCCCGGCCTGCATGCTCGGCGGCTTCGAAGGCATGTTCGCTGCATCGCGCATCGTGCCGAAGATCCTCGAGGCGTTTCGCAGCGGTGCCGGCGTCGGGTGGGACCAGCACGACCCGGCGCTCTTCCGCGGCACGGAGCGCTTCTTCCGGCCGGCGTACCAGGCGCACCTCGTGCGCGAGTGGATCCCGGCGCTCGACGGCGCGCAGGCGAAGCTCGAGGCGGGTGCGCACGTCGCCGACGTCGGCTGCGGCCACGGTGCCTCGACGCTCATCATGGCGAAAGCGTTCCCGCGCTCGACGTTCGTCGGCTTCGACTACCACCCGCCGTCGATCGAGCGCGCGAACGCCGCGGCGCGTGAGGCGGGCGTCGCCGATCGCGTGCGGTTCGACGTCGCCTCGGCGAAGACCTTCGCGGGCGACTACGATCTCGTCGCGTGCTTCGACTGCCTGCACGACATGGGCGACCCGGTCGGCGTCGCGCGCCACGTCCGCGAGACGCTGCGGAAGGACGGCACGTGGCTCGTCGTCGAGCCCTTCGCGGAAGACCGCGTCGAGCAGAACCTGAACCCGATCGGCCGCGTCTTCTACTCGGTCTCGACGCTCGTGTGCACGCCGGCGTCGCTCGCACAGGAGGTCGGCCTCGCGCTCGGCGCACAGGCGGGCGAGGCGCGGCTGCGGGCGGTCATGACGGAGGCGGGCTTCACGCGGGTGCGACGCGCGACGGCGACGCCGTTCAACTTGGTGCTCGAAGCGCGGCCATAGTCGCCCGACCGCCGTAGAGGATCGAAGCAGCGCGCGACGATCAGCGTTCGCGATCGAGGTCGGTGCTGGTGACGATCTCGTGCACCTCGAGGACGTTCGCGCCGCGGAACATCTCCTTCGGCGGACGATTCGAATGCGCCTCGTTGAAGGCGGGGCTCTGCGTCCAGGCGACGAAGTCCTCGAACGTGCGCCACCAGGTCTTGATCTCGTAGTAGCCCTCGCCCTCGGGGTCCTCGTTCCAGGTGCCGTGCTCGTGGTCGAACTTCATCGGGCGCGGGCGGTGCACCTCGTTGCGCAGGAATCCGGGCGCGCGATCCACGAGATGGACGCGCCGTTTGAAGCGGTCCTCGAAGTCGATCTCGTGCCCCTTCGAGACGGGAATGCGATTCGTGACGACGATCATGCGCCGGTCATAGCACGTCGCGCCCTGGTGGCGAGCGCGCGACGGGCGCGCTAGAGCGGAGCCGTGGCCGATCTCCTCTCGGAGCCGTGGGGCGAATGCCTCGTGCCTGCCGTCGTGCCGCCGCCCGCGATGGCAGCCGAGGTGCGGCGCGCGATCGGCGCCGTCCCTGGATGGGTCCCGCGCATCGCTCCCGTTCCGTGGTTGGTGCGCGCGTTCACCGAGTTCGCGACGAAGCCCTTCGCCTACGCGCCTGCTCGGCTATCGGATTTGGTCGCGCTCGTCGTGAGCCAGGACAACTCGTGCCGCTACTGCTATGGGGTGCAGCGGTCGCTCTTCAAGATATTCGGCTACGATGACGACATGATCGCGCGACTTGAGCGCGACTTTCATCTCGCGGGTCTCGCCGAGACGGAGCGGATCGCGCTCGATTTCGCGCGCAAGCTGTCGCGCGCGAATCCGCGGCCGGCGCGCCGCGATTACGAAGAGCTCGAGCGCGCCGGCCTCGCACGCACGGTGATCGCCGAGGTCGCGTTCGGGGTCGCCACCGGTACGATCCTCAACCGCACCGCGACGTTCCTCGCGCTACCGCCCGAGGCCGCGCTCGAGTCGATACCCAAATGGCCGCTCTTCCGCCTCATGCGACCACTGATCGCGTGGCGCATGCGCCGGGCGCCGCGATCGCCGCTGCCGCTCGCCGACGCCGATGGAGGCTTCGGCGGACGCGTCGTCGCGGCGCTCGGCGATGCGCCGGGCGCGACGATCCTGCGCCGCACAATCGACGAGGCGCTGCGCTCCGAGATCCTGCCTCGGCGCACGAAGGCGCTCCTGTTCGCCGTCGTCGCGAAGGTCCTCGCCTGCGACTACTGCGAGCGCGAGACGCGCACGATGCTGCGCGCCGAGGGATTCCCGGGCGCGACGATCCTGCGCCGCACAATCGACGAGGCGCTGCGCTCCGAGATCCTGCCTCGGCGCACGAAGGCGCTCCTGTTCGCCGTCGTCGCGAAGGTCCTCGCCTGCGACTACTGCGAGCGCGAGACGCGCACGATGCTGCGCGCCGAGGGATTCGACGACGCGACGATCGACGAGGTGCTGGCGAACCTCGGCTCGCCGCGCCTCGACGAGCGCGAGGCGATGCTCGTGCCGTTCGCGCGCGAGACGGTGCGCTACCAGCACGCCGACATCCAGCGACGGATGCGTGAGGTCACCGTCGGCATGCGTCCTGCGGAGATCGTCGAGCTCGTCGGGGTCGTCTCGCTCGCGAACGCGGTCGGCCGCCTGAGCGTCCTGCTCGACGTCTGCTGATGGTCTGGATCCTCGTGGCCGTGCTCGCGGCTGCGGTCGTCGTGCTCGTGCTGCGCGACCGGCGCACGATCGCACAGCTCGAGCGCCGGCTCGAGGCGTCGTCGCGCGAGCTGGAAGCGCTGCAGCGCGCGTTCTCGCGCTTCGCGCCCGCGGAGGTCGTCGAGGAGATCATCGCCCAGGGCGTGTCGA
This sequence comes from Deltaproteobacteria bacterium, assembly GCA_005879405.1. Classification (GTDB taxonomy): domain Bacteria; phylum Desulfobacterota; class Binatia; order UTPRO1; family UTPRO1; genus DP-19. Next base: position 429 of record VBKW01000327.1, on the reverse strand, counting down.
CGCACCCGGAGAAGAAGGAGATCACCGTCCTCTTCGCCGACCTGAAGGGATTCACCGCGATGAGTGAACGCCTCGACCCGGCCGTGCTCGTCACGATCTTGAACGAGTACTTCGAGCGCATGAGCCGCGTCATCACCGCGCACCGCGGGCATGTCTCGAAGTTCATCGGCGACGGCATCCTCGCGCTCTTCGGCGCGCTCGATGCGAACCCGTGGCAGACGAACGACGCGGTCCGCGCCGCGTTCGCGATGCAGGCGAGCCTCGCCGAGCTGAACGTGCGGCTCGCCGCCGATCAACGCCCGACGCTGGCGATGGGCATCGGCATCCATCGCGGCGTCGTCGTCGCGGGGGTGATCGGCAGCGCGGAGCTCGTCGAGTACGGCGTCATCGGCAGCACGGTGAACGTCGCGTCGCGCGTGCAGGAGCTGA
>VBKW01000046.1 GCA_005879405.1 Deltaproteobacteria bacterium | reverse complement strand
TCCTTCTTGTCGGGCAGGAGGCCCTTCACCGGCGGGACGTCGACGGGCGACGGCAAGTACTCGACGACGGCGTCGAGGAGCGGCTGCACGCCGCGGTTCTTGAACGCCGAGCCGCAAAGCACCGGCACCATCGACATCGCGAGCGTGCCTTTGCGAATCGCCGCGCGCAGCTCGTCCTCACCGATCGTCCCGCCCTCGAGGTACTTCTCCATCAACGACTCTTCCGCGTCGGCCGCCGCCTCGATGAGCTTCTCGCGGTACTCGTCGGCTTGCGGGCGCATGTCGGCGGGAATGTCGTCCTCGCGGTACTTGGCGCCGAGGCTCTCCTCGTCCCACACCACGGCCTTCATCGTGATGAGATCGATGACGCCGCGATACTTGTCCTCGCTGCCGAGCGGCAGCTGCACCGGGACGGCATTCGCGCGCAGGCGATCCTTCATCATGGCAACCGTGCGGAAGAAGTCGGCGCCGACGCGGTCCATCTTGTTGACGAACGCGAGGCGCGGCACGCCGTACTTGTCGGCCTGGCGCCACACCGTCTCCGACTGCGGCTCGACGCCGGCAACGGAGTCGAAGAGCGCGACGGCGCCGTCGAGCACGCGCAGCGAGCGCTCGACCTCCATCGTGAAGTCGACGTGGCCCGGCGTGTCGATGATGTTGATGCGGTGGTCGCGCCAGAAGCAGGTCGTCGCGGCCGACGTGATGGTGATGCCGCGCTCCTGTTCCTGCACCATCCAGTCCATCGTCGCGGTGCCTTCGTGGACCTCGCCGATCTTGTAGTTGATGCCGGTGTAATAGAGGATGCGCTCGGTCGCGGTGGTCTTGCCGGCATCGATGTGCGCCATGATGCCGATGTTCCGCGTGCGCTCGAGTGCGATCTGCCGGGCCATGGCGAGAGACTACCAGCGGTAATGGGCGAAGGCCTTGTTGGCCTCCGCCATACGATGTGTATCTTCGCGTTTCTTGATCGCGGCGCCGCGGTTGTTGGCGGCGTCGTTGAGCTCGCCGGCGAGACGCTCGACCATCGACTTCTCGGCACGCGAGCGGGCGTGGATCACGATCCACCGCATGCCGAGCGAGACGCGGCGGGCGGGACGGACCTCGACGGGTACCTGATAGGTCGCGCCGCCGACGCGGCGTGAGCGCACCTCGACGATCGGCTTCACGTTGTCGAGCGCGCGCTTGAAGATACCGAGCGGCTCTTCTTTGGTCCGCTGCTGGATGAGATCGAGCGCGCCGTAGAACGTCCGCTCGGCGAGACTCTTCTTACCGCCGACCATGATCGTGTTCATGAACTTCGTCACGAGCCGATCGTGGAACTTGGGATCGGGCAGGACGTCGCGGCGACGGACTTCACCTTTGCGTGGCATGACGGACTCGAGCTTCCAGCCTACTTGGGTTTCTTGGCGCCGTACTTCGAGCGTCCCTGGCGGCGGTCCTGCACGCCGATGGAATCCAACGTGCCGCGCACGACGTGATAGCGCACGCCCGGCAGATCCTTCACACGGCCGCCGCGCACCAACACCACCGAGTGCTCCTGGAGGTTGTGTCCGACGCCGGGGATGTAGGAGGTGACCTCGATGCCGTTCGTCAACCGCACGCGCGCCACCTTGCGCAGCGCGGAGTTCGGCTTCTTCGGGGTGGACGTGTACACGCGTGTGCAGACGCCGCGCCGCTGCGGGCAGCCCTGCAACGCCGGCGCCGCGAGCTTGCGGCGCTGAGGGTTCCGTCCCCCTCGAATGAGTTGGTTGATCGTCGGCATCCAGCCTCCTAGTTGAACGTGCGCCACGGTTCGGGCGCACCAAGACCAGGCAAAACGGGCAACGTATGCGAACCCTTATGAGCTGTCAAGAATCGGCACCGGTCCTGGGCGATTTGCGTCGCCATAGTTCGTTGCTCGGTCGCCGGGATGCTCGACGTAGCGCTGCTACGTCTCCGCTCCCGGCTTCCTCGCGCCTCGTCTGGCTCGCAACTCGACCCAGGCCCTTTGTCATCGAATGACTCACGCGCCGCTTCCGGTCATGCGCTCGCGCTTTCGGCCTCGCTCTTCTCGGTCGGCGGCTCGAGGGCGTCCTCGGGACGCTCGACCGGCTCGTCCATCTCGAGAACCCGGTGCCGGCGGGGATGAGCCGGCCCATGATGACGTTCTCCTTCAACCCGGCGAGGCGATCGACCTTGCCGTTGATCGCGGCCTCGGTGAGCACCTTCGTCGTCTCTTGGAAGGACGCCGCCGAGATGAAGCTCTCGGTGGAGAGACTGGCCTTGGTGATGCCGAGGAGCAGCGGCTCGGCGATCGCCGGCTCGCCGCCCTTGTCCTCGACCTTCTGGTTCGCCTCCTCGAAGCGCCACTTCTCGATTTGATCGCCGATGAGGAACTCCGTGTCGCCCACCTCCTTGATACGGACGCGACGCAGCATCTGCCGGACGATCACCTCGATGTGCTTGTCATTGATGCGCACACCCTGAAGGCGGTAGATCTCCTGCACCTCGTCGACGAGGTATTTCGCGAGCGCCTTCTCGCCGAGGATCGTCAGGATGTCGTGCGGGTTCGACGAGCCGTCCATGAGCGGCTCGCCGGCGCGCACGTGGTCGCCCTCGTGGGCGCTGATGTGCTTGCCCTTCGGGATCAGGTACTCGCGCGCCTCGCCGACCTCCGGCGTGACGATGACCTTGCGCTTGCCCTTCGTGTCCTTGCCGAACGACACGACGCCGTCGATCTCGCTGACGACCGCGAACTCCTTCGGCTTGCGCGCCTCGAAGAGCTCGGCGACGCGCGGCAGACCGCCGGTGATGTCCTTCGTCTTGGTCGTCTCGCGCGGCATCTTCGCGATGATGTCGCCGGGGCCGACCGGCTGGCCGTCGTAGACGTTCAGGTGCACGCCGACCGGCAGCTGGTAGCGCGCCTCGTTGCCGTTCGGCAGCTTCAAGGTGTCGCCCCCGGCACCCTTGATGCTGATGCGCGGCCGCTTCTCGATGTCCTTGGTGTCGATGATCACCTTGGTCGAGAGACCGGTGCGCTCGTCGACGCGCTCCTCGATCGTCACGCCCTCGAGAAGATCGCCGAACTTCACGGTCCCGCCGACCTGTGTCAGCATCGGCAACGTGTAGGGATCCCACTCGGCGAGGAGATCGCCGGCTTTCACCTTCTGCCCGTCGTGCTTCTTCAGCTTGGCGCCGTAGACGATGGGATACCGCTCGCGCTCGCGCTCGCGGCCCGGCTCGGGGACGTCGACGATCGCGAGCTCGCCGTTGCGGTTCATGACGATCTCGTCGCCCTCGTTGTTGCGGACGGTCTGGAGGTTGATGAACTTGACCATACCCTCGTTGCGGGTCTCGAGCGTCGTCTGCTCGGCGCGCCGGCTGGCGGTCCCGCCGATGTGAAAGGTGCGCATCGTGAGCTGCGTGCCGGGCTCGCCGATCGACTGCGCCGCGATGACGCCGATCGCCTCGCCGAGGTTCACCATCTGCCCGCGCGCCAGATCCGGATGCGGACGCGCTCGAGACCGGCGTCCTCGATCTTGCCGACGAGGTCCTCGTCGATCTCGTGGTTGGCGTGGACAATGACGTCGCCGGAGAACGGATCGCGAATCTCCTCGAGCGCGGTGCGGCCGAGAACGCGGTCGCCAAGGCCCTCGATGATCTCACCGCCCTCGACGAGCGGCGTCATCTCGATGCCGTCGAGCGTGCCGCAGTCGACCTCGGTGATGATCGAATCCTGCGCCACGTCGACGAGACGGCGGGTGAGATAGCCGGAGTTGGCGGTTTTGAGCGCCGTGTCGGCGAGACCCTTGCGGGCGCCGTGCGTCGAGATGAAGTACTGCAGCACGGTGAGGCCCTCGCGGAAGTTGGCGGTGATCGGCGTTTCGATGATCTCACCCGACGGCTTCGCCATGAGGCCGCGCATGCCGGCCAGCTGACGGATCTGCTGCGCGCTGCCGCGGGCGCCGGAGTCGGCCATCATGAAGATCGGATTGAAGCTCGGAGTGGTGCGCTCGTTTCCTTTGTCGTCGGTGAACGTCTCGCTGCCGAGCTGACGCAGCATCTCGTCGGCGATGCGATCCGTCACCTGTGCCCAGATGTCGACGACTTTGTTGTAGCGCTCGCCGTCGGTGATGAGACCCTTATTGTATTGGTCCTCGATTTGCCGCACCTCGCTCGTCGCTTCCTCGAGCAGCTTCGCCTTGTGCGGCGGGATCAGCATGTCCTTGATGCCGATCGAGATGCCCGCACGAGTCGCGAACTCGTAGCCGAGGTCCTTCAGCTTGTCGGCGAAGATGACCGTCGCCTTGTTGCCGGCACGACGGTACGCGAGATCGATCAGGCCGCCGAGCTCCTTCTTCTTCATCACCCGATTGACTTCGGCGAAGGTGATCTCGGGCGGGACGATCTCGTACAGGAGCACGCGGCCGACCGTCGTCTTCACGCGCTCGCCGTCGCGCCGCACCTCGATCAGTGCCTGCAGGTGGACCTCGCCTTGGTCGTACGCGATCCGAACCTCGTCGGGATTCGAGAAGCTCTTTCCCTCGCCCTTCACCATCGGCTTCTCGCGCGTCATGTAATAGAGGCCGAGGACGATGTCCTGCGTCGGCACGATGATCGGCTTGCCGTTCGCCGGCGAGAGGATGTTGTTCGTCGACATCATGAGGGCGCGCGACTCGACCTGCGCCTCGACCGAGAGCGGCACGTGCACCGCCATCTGGTCGCCGTCGAAGTCGGCGTTGTACGCGGCGCAGACGAGCGGGTGCAGCTGGATCGCTTTGCCCTCGATGAGAATCGGCTCGAACGCCTGAATGCCGAGCCGGTGCAGGGTGGGCGCGCGGTTCAGCAGGACCGGGTGCTCGCGGATCACCTCGTCGAGGATGTCCCAGACCTCGGGCTTCTCCTTCTCCACCATCTTCTTCGCGCTCTTGATGGTGGTGACGAAGCCGCGCTCTTCGAGCTTGTTGTAGATGAAGGGCTTGAAGAGCTCGAGCGCCATCTTCTTCGGGAGCCCGCATTGGTGCAGACGGAGCTCCGGGCCGACGACGATGACCGAGCGTCCCGAGTAGTCGACGCGCTTCCCGAGGAGGTTCTGGCGGAAGCGGCCGCTCTTGCCTTTCAGCATGTCGGAGAGCGACTTGAGCGGACGCTTGTTCGGGCCGGTGATCGCGCGGCCGCGGCGGCCGTTGTCGAAGAGCGCGTCGACGGCCTCCTGCAGCATGCGCTTCTCGTTGCGGATGATGATGTCGGGCGCGTTCAGCTCCATGAGCCGCTTCAGACGATTGTTGCGGTTGATGACGCGCCGGTAGAGGTCGTTCAGGTCCGAGGTCGCGAAGCGGCCGCCGTCGAGCGGCACGAGCGGCCGGAGATCCGACGGGATGACCGGGATCACCTCGAGGATCATCCACTCCGGGCGATTGCCGGAGAGACGGAACGCGTTCAGGACCTTGAGCCGCTTGGCGATCTTCTTCCGCCGCGCCTCGCTCCCCGCCTCACGCATCTCGAGACGCAGGCGCTCGCATTCCTCGTCGATTTCGATGTCGCCGAGGAGCTTGCGAATCGCGGCCGCGCCCATGCCGGCGACGAAGGCGTCGGGACCGTGCTCCTCCATGAGCTTCCGGTACCGACCTTCCGAGAGCACCTCCTTGTACTCGACGGGCTGGTTCGGCAGGTCCTTCTTCTCGCTCGTGACGACGAAGCACTCGAAGTAGAGGATCTTCTCGAGATCCTTGAGCGTCATGTCGAGCAGCGTGCCGATGCGCGACGGCAGGCTCTTCAGGAACCAGATGTGCGCGACGGGCGTCGCCAGGTCGACGTGACCCATGCGCTCGCGCCGCACCTTCGACTGGATCACCTCGACGCCGCACTTCTCGCAGACGACGCCGCGGTGCCGCATGCGCTTGTACTTGCCGCAATTGCACTCGTAGTCCTTCGTCGGCCCGAAGATCTTGGCGCAGAAGAGGCCGTCGCGCTCGGGCTTGAAGGTCCGGTAGTTGATCGTCTCCGGCTTCTTCACCTCGCCGTGCGACCACGAGTGGATCTTCTCCGGTGACGCGAGCGAGATCCTGAGCGCGTTGAACTGGAGCGGGTTCTTCGGCTTTTCGAAGAGATTGAAGAGGTCTTCCATTACCATATGATCAACCCTCGTTTGCGGCTTGGTCCTCGAGCAGCTCGACGTCGAGTGCCAAGCTCTGCAGCTCCTTCACCATGACGTTGAAGGATTCCGGCAGACCGGGTTCGAGAACGTTTTCCCCTTTGACGATCGCCTCGTACATACGCGTGCGCCCGGCGACGTCGTCCGACTTGACCGTGAGCATCTCCTGCAGGCTGAACGCGGCGCCGTACGCCTCGAGCGCCCACACCTCCATCTCGCCGAGCCGCTGGCCGCCGAACTGCGCCTTGCCGCCGAGCGGCTGCTGCGTCACCAGCGAGTACGGCCCCGTCGAGCGCGCGTGGATCTTGTCGTCGACGAGGTGGTGCAGCTTCATCATGTACATGACGCCGACGGTGACCGGCTGCTCGAACGGCTCGCCGTTGCGGCCGTCGTAGAGCGGCATCTGGCCGCTCGGCGGCAGGCCGGCGCGCTTCAGCAAGCCGAAGGTTTCCTCCTCGCTGGCACCGTCGAAGACCGGCGAGGCGACGTGCACGCCGCGCGCCGCCTTGCGCACCAGCTTCACGACGTCCTCGTCGCGCAGCTCGTCGATGAGCTCGCCGATCTCCTTCGTTGCATAGATCTCTTTGAGCTTGCGGCGGACGCTCTCGATCCCCGCCTTGCCGTCAGTGCGGATCTCGCCCTCGAGCTGCCGGCCGATCTCCAGCGCCGCCCAGCCGAGATGGGTCTCGAGGATCTGCCCGACGTTCATGCGCGACGGCACGCCGAGCGGGTTCAGCACGATGTCGACCGGCGTCCCGTCGGGGAGGTACGGCATGTCTTCCTCGGGCAAGATGCGCGAGAGCACACCCTTGTTGCCGTGGCGCCCCGCCATCTTGTCGCCGACCTGCAGCTTGCGCTTGATGGCGACGAAGACCTTCACCATCTTGATGACGCCCGGCGGCAGCTCGTCGCCGCTCTTCAAGCGGTCGATCTTCTCCTGGAAGACGTTCTTGATGAGCTCGATCTGCTCGCGCATCGCATCGACGGCGCGCGACAGCTCGTCCTCGATCTTCTCGTTGTCGACCTTGATGTCGCCCCAGTAGGTCGACGGGATCTGATCGAGGTCCTCGGCCTTGATCTCTGCGCCCTTCTGCAGCAGCACGCGGCGGCTGTCGTCATGCAGGCGCACGCCGGCGGCGCGGCCGACGAGGAGCTTCTTCACCTTCTTCAGCGTCGAGTCCTTGATGATGCGGATCTCGTCCTGCTGATCCTTGGTGAGACGCGCCACCTCGTCTTCCTCGATGATGCGGCTGCGCTCGTCTTTATTGACGCCCTTGCGCGAGAAGACGCGGGCGTAGATCGTCGTCCCCTCGACGCCGGGCGGAACCCGCAGCGAGGTGTCGCGCACCTCGCCCGCTTTCTCGCCGAAGATCGCGCGCAGCAGCTTCTCCTCGGGTGAGAGCTGGGTCTCCCCTTTCGGCGTGATCTTGCCGACGAGGATGTCGCCGGGCTTCACCTCGGCGCCGATGCGGATGATGCCGGAATCGTCGAGGTCTTTGAGCGCCTCGTCGCCGACGTTCGGGATGTCGCGCGTGATCTCCTCGGGGCCGAGCTTGGTGTCGCGCGCGACGCACTCGAACTCCTCGATGTGCACCGACGTGAAGTAGTCCTCGCGGACGATCTTCTCGCTGATGAGGATCGAGTCCTCGAAGTTGTAGCCGCCCCACGGCATGAACGCGACGACGATGTTGCGCCCGAGCGCGAGCTCGCCCATCTCGGTCGACGGCCCATCGGCGATGACGTCGCCGGCCTTGACCCGGTCGCCGACGACGACGATCGGCCGCTGGTTCATGCAGGTGTTCTGGTTGGAGCGCTGGTACTTGACGAGATTGTAGATGTCGACGCCGGCATCGCGACCGTCGTTCGACGGCTTGTCGGCCTTGACGACGATGCGCGTGGCATCGACGGTCTCGACCATGCCGTCGCGGCGCGCGACGATCGTGACGCCGGAATCGCGAGCGACGACGCGCTCCATGCCGGTGCCGACGAGCGGCGCGTCGGTGCGCAGCAGCGGCACCGCTTGCCGCTGCATGTTCGAGCCCATGAGGGCGCGGTTCGCGTCGTCGTTCTCGAGGAACGGGATCAGCGACGCGGCAACCGAGACGAGCTGGTTCGGCGAGACGTCCATGTACTCGACCTGGTCGGGCGCGACCTGCATGAAGTTGCCGCCCTTGCGCGCCGAGACGAGGTCGCTCGCGAACATGCCCTTGGCGTCGATGGGCGCGTTCGCCTGCGCGATGACGAGGTCCTCTTCCTCGAGCGCCGAGAGGAAGCGGATGCGCTCGGTGACCCGTCCCTTCTCGACCTCGCGGTACGGCGTCTCGACGAAGCCGTAGTCGTTCACCCGTGCATACGTCGAGAGCGAGGCGATGAGGCCGATGTTCGGGCCTTCCGGGGTCTCGATCGGACAGACGCGGCCGTAGTGCGTCGGGTGGACGTCGCGCACCTCGAACCCGGCGCGCTCGCGCGTCAGGCCGCCCGGTCCGAGCGCGGAGAGCCGGCGCTTGTGGGTGATCTCGGAGAGCGGATTCGTCTGATCCATGAACTGCGAGAGCTGCGACGACCCGAAGAACTCCTTGATGACCGCCGAGACCGGTTTGTAGTTGATGAGCTCCTGCGGCATCAGTGTCTCGATGTCCTGCAGGCTCATGCGCTCTTTGATCGCACGCTCCATGCGGACGAGACCGATGCGGTACTGATTCTCGACGAGCTCGCCGACGGCGCGCACGCGGCGGTTGCCGAGGTGATCGATGTCGTCGATCGTGCCGTTGCCGTTCTTCAGCTCGATCAAGTAGCGCACGACCTCGAGGATGTCCTCGCGCCGGAGCGTTCCCTGCTCGAGAGGCACGTTGAGCTTGAGCTTGTGGTTCAGCTTCAGGCGTCCGACCTTCGAGAGATCGTAGCGGTCGGGGTTGAAGAAGAGGTTGTGGAAGAACGCGGTCGCGGTCTCGACCGTCGGCGGGTCGCCGGGACGGAGACGGCGGTAGATCTCGAGGATCGCCTCCTGATCGGACGCGATCTTGTCCTGGAGGAGCGTGTTCCTGAGCGACGGTCCGATGTGCAGATCGTCGATGAAGAGCGCCTCGACCGTCGCGATGCCGCGGTCGCGCAGCTGGTCGTAGCGCTCCTGGGTGATCTCCTGGTTGCACTCGACGAGCACCTCGCCCGTCTTCGGATCCGCGATGTCGTGCGCCGAGACGCGGCCGATCACCTCCTCGAGCGCGACCGGCACCTGCTCGACGCCGGCGGCCTCCATCTGACGGATCGCCGCCTTGGTGAACTTCCGCCCTTCCTTGACGATGATCTCGTTCGACGACGGGTGGCGGACGTCGCGCGTCGCCTTCACGCCGGCGAGCTGGTCGGGCTTGAAGACCTTCGACGCCTTGCGGCCGTCGAGGACGATCGTGTCGGTCTTGTAGTAGTAGTTGAGCAGATCCTCGGCGCTCATGCCGAGCGCGCGCAGCAGCACGGTGGCGTGAAATTTCCGCCGCCGGTCGATGCGCACGTAGAGGGTGTCGCGGGCGTCGAACTCGAAGTCGATCCACGACCCGCGGTAGGGGATGATGCGCCCCGAGTAGAGGAGCCGGCCGCTGGCATGCGTCTTCCCTTTATCGTGGTCGAAGAAGACGCCGGGCGAGCGGTGCAGCTGGCTCACGATCACGCGCTCGGTGCCGTTGATCATGAACGTCCCGTTGCGCGTCATGAGCGGGATCTCGCCGAAGTAGACCTCCTGCTCCTTGACGTTCTTGATCGAGCGCACGCCGCTCTCGGCGTCGACGTCCCAGATGACGAGCTGGATGGTCACCTTGAGCGGCGCAGCGAAGGTCATGCCGCGCTGGTGGCATTCGTCGACGTCGTACTTCGGCTCGCCGAGCGTGTAGCTGACGAACTCGAGCGAGGCGGTCTCGTTGAAGTCCTTGATCGGGAAGACCGACTTGAACACGCCCTGGAGGCCGGTGTCGGCGCGGCCCTCGGGCGCGACGTCACGTTGCAGAAACTCCTCGTACGACCGTTGCTGGATGTCGATCAGGTTCGGGATGTCGACGATCTTCCTGATCCGACCGAACGTGCGACGCAGCCGGAGATTATTCGCGACCTGTTGTGCTCCCATTCGCTTTACCTTCCAACGAGCCGCGCGTAGCGGCTCGCGTCATCGAGTCGATGTTCACGCGAGCGTCGGCGCCGCAGCAGTCCGTCGTGTTCGACGGGCGCTGGACGCCGCATCCCCCGCAGCACTGCTCTCGCGTGCCGTTCCAACCGCCCTACTTGATCTCGACTTGGCCGCCGGCGTCCTCGAGCTTCTTCCTCATGTCCTCGGCATCCTTCTTGGCGATGCCTTCCTTGACGCTCTTCGGTGCGCCGTCGACGAGATCCTTGGCCTCCTTCAAGCCGAGGCCGGTGAGCTCGCGGACGACCTTGATCACCTGGATCTTCTTGTCGCCGGGGCTCTTCAGCACCACCGTCCACTCGTCCTTCTCCTCGGCGGGCGCGGGCGCGGCGCCACCACCCGCGGCGGCCCCGGGCGCCATCGCCATCGCGGGCGCGGCGGCGCTCACCCCGAGCTCCGACTCGAGCTCCTTCACGAGGGCTGCCGCGTCCATCAACGACATGTTCTTGATGAAATCCTTCACTTGCTCGCGGGACACTTCAGTCATGGGACAACTCCCTCCTTAAATGGTTCGACGAACACGTCGTCGCGACTCGTCTCAACTCGTGGCGCCTTCGCCGCTCGGTGCACCCTCGCCGGTCGCCGCACTGTCGCCGCCCGTGGCGACCTCACCGCCGGCCGCCGCTTTCGCCCGCTCGAGCGCTCCGAGGAGACGCGCGACACGCGCCGCCGGCTCCTGGACCGTGCGCAGGAGCTGCGCCGCCGGCGCGTTGATGAGCCCGAGCAGCTGCGCGAGCAGCACCTCGCGGCTCGGTAGCTTGGCGAGGTCGCTGACGTGCTTCGCGGGCAGCACCTCCCCTTCGAGGATGCCGCCGGTGATCTTCAGCTTGTCGTGCTGCTCCGCGAACTTCACGAGGACCTTCGCCACCGCGACCGGATTCTGTCCGGCCGTGACGAGCCCGGCAGGCCCGGTGAGCAGCTCTTCCAACTTCTCGAACGCGGTGTCCTTCAGCGCGCGCCGCGTGAGCGTATTCTTCGCGACGCGGTAGGCGCCGCCGACCTGCTTCAGCTCGCGTCGTAATCGGTTCATCTGCGCGACCGTGAGGCCGCGATACTCGGCGACCACCGCCAAGCTCGAGCTCTTCAGGCGCGCGTTGATGTCGGCGATGAGCGCCGTCTTCTCTTCTCGGTTCACCGATCCTCCTCAGGCGGCGGCCAATGCGCGCGTCGCGGTGTTCGGGTCGATCGCGACGCCGGGGCCCATGGTCGTCGAAACGAAGATGCTGCGCAGATAGTGGCCTTTCGCCGCCGCGGGCTTGGCGCGGACGAGCGCCGCGATCAGCGCACCGGCGTTGTCGACGAGCTTCTCGGCTCCGAACGAAGCCTTCCCGACCGGCACGTGCACGATCCCGGCCTTCTCGACCCGGTACTCGACCTTGCCGGCCTTCACCTCGCGGACGGTCTTGCCGACGTCGAAGGTGACGGTGCCGACCTTGGGATTCGGCATGAGGCCGCGCGGGCCGAGGATCTTTCCGAGGCGCCCGACGACCCCCATCATGTCGGGGGTCGCGACCACGGTATCGAAGTCGAGCCAGTTCTCCTCGGTGATACGCTTCGTGAGCTCCTCGCCGCCGGCGAAGTCGGCGCCGGCCTCCTCCGCCTCCTTCACCTTGTCGCCCTTGGCGATCACGAGGACGCGCACGTTCTTGCCGGTGCCGTGCGGCAGCATCACTGTGCCGCGGACGTTCTGGTCGGCTTGACGCGGATCGACGCCGAGTCGGACCGCCAGCTCCACCGTCTCGTCGAACTTCGCGGACTTCGTCTCGAGCGCGAGGCGCACCGCTTCCTCGATCGGATAGAGCTTCGTCGGATCGATCTTCGCGGCGCCCGCGCGATATTTCTTGCCGTGCTTGCCCATCGTCAGCCCTCGACCGTGATGCCCATGCTGCGCGCCGTGCCCTCGACGGTGCGGATCGCCGCGTCGAGATCCGCCGCCGTGAGATCGGGAGTCTTCAGCTGCGCGATCTCGCGCACCTGCTGCTTGGTGACCGTCCCGACCTTCTTCTTGTGCGGCTCGCCGGAGCCCTTCTCGATACCGGCCGCGCGCTTCAGCAGCACCGACGCGGGCGGCGTCTTGGTAATGAACGTGAACGAGCGATCGGCGTAGACGGTGATGATCACCGGGATGATCAGCCCCTGCTGCGCCTGCGTCTGGGCGTTGAACTGCTTGCAGAACTCCATGATGTTCACGCCGCGCTGACCCAGCGCCGGACCGACGGGTGGGCTCGGGTTCGCCTGTCCGGCGGGAATCTGCAGCTTGACTTCGGCGACGACTTTCTTGGCCATCTCGGGTTCTCTCTTCCTACGCTTTCTCGACCTGCACGAAGTCGAGCTCGACCGGAGTCGCACGACCGAAGATACTGATCAGGACGCGCAGCTTGCCCTTTTCCGGCTTCACCTCCTCGACGACGCCGTTGAAGTCCTGGAACGGCCCGTCGACGACTTTCACGTTCTCGCCGGTCTCGAAGAAGACCTTCGGCTTCGGCTTGACCGCGCCTTCTTCCACCTGCTGCGCGATCTGCCGCACCTCGATCTCGGAGATCGACGGCGGATTGGTCGCGCCGCCGACGAAACCGGTGACTTTCGGCGTCGACTTGACGACGTGCCACGTCTCGTCGTTCAGCGCCATGTTGACGAGGATGTAGCCGGGAAAGAACTTGCGCGAGGAAGTGCGCTTTTTCCCCTTCACGAGCTCGACGACCTTCTCCGCGGGGACGAGGATCTCGCCGAAGTACTCTGCTTTGCCGAGCGATCGGATGCGCTCCTCGAGTGCGGCCTTCACCTTGTGCTCGTAGCCGGAGTACGTGTGCACCACGTACCAGCGCTTCTCGCTGTCGGTCGCTTCTGCGGTGCTCATTGGTTTCCCAGAATTCGCGTCATCAGAAACGAGACCACGCCGTCGACGAACCCGAGCCACAGCGACACGATGATCACCACCACGATGACCACGACCGTCGCCGCCATCGTCTCTTGCGGCGTCGGCCAGTGCACCTTGCGCAGCTCGCTCCACACCTCGGTCAGGAATTGGCGACCCTGCGGAACGATGTCTTTGATTCGTTGTAATCGATCTTCCACTTCGGCTCCGCGCAAACAGTGCCCGCTCGGCTCAACTCCGAAGGACGGGCCAGGCAGGATTCGAACCTGCAGCCCCCGGATTTGGAGTCCGGTGCTCTAGCCAGTTAGAGCTACTGGCCCCCACGTCCGCATCGGGTGCCGATCGCGCGTTCTCCAGGATCGCTAGACCTTGCCTTCCTTGTGCAGCGTATGGCTCCGACATGCCGGGCAGAACTTCTTCAGCGCGAGCTTGTCGGTCATCGTCTTCTTGTTCTTGGTCGTCGTGTAGTTCTTGCGCTTGCACGAGTCGCAGTTGAGCGTGATCAGATCGCGCATCGTCTACTCGAGTCTCATTCCAGAATTTTGGCGACGACGCCGGCGCCGACGGTACGGCCGCCCTCGCGGATCGCGAAGCGCAGCCCCTCGTCCATCGCGATCGGCATGATCAGCTGCACGACGAGCTTGATGTTGTCCCCGGGCATCACCATCTCCGTCCCTTCCGGCAACGTCGCGACCCCCGTCACGTCCGTCGTCCGAAAGTAGAACTGCGGCCGGTAGCCGTTGAAAAACGGCGTGTGCCGCCCGCCCTCTTCCTTCGTCAACACGTACGCCTCGGCCTCGAACTTCGTGTGCGGCGTGATCGACCCCGGCTTCGCCAGCACCTACCCGCGCTCGATCTCCTCCCGCTTGATCCCGCGCAACAGACACCCGACGTTGTCGCCCGCCTGCCCCTCGTCCAAGATCTTGCGGAACATCTCGACCCCCGTCACCACCGTCTTCGCCGTCGCCTTGATCCCCACCACTTCCACCTCTTCGCCCACTTTGATCTTCCCGCGCTCGATCCGCCCGGTCGCCACCGTGCCGCGACCGCTGATCGAAAATACGTCCTCCACCGGCATCAAAAACGGCTTGTCGACCTCGCGCTGCGGCTGCGGAATGTAGCTGTCGAGCGCCTCCAGGAGCTTCCCGATCGACCCCTCGCCGATCTCCGACGGATCGCCCTCGAGCGCCTTCAACGCGCTGCCGCGGATGATCGGAATCTGGTCGCCCGGAAACTCGTACTTCGAGAGCAGCTCGCGCACTTCCAGCTCGACCAGATCCAAGAGCTCCGGATCGTCCACCGCGTCCACCTTGTTCATGAAGACGACGATGTACGGCACCCCCACTTGGCGCGCCAGCAAGATGTGCTCGCGCGTCTGCGGCATCGGCCCGTCGGCCGCCGACACGACGAGGACCGCCCCGTCCATCTGCGCCGCCCCGGTGATCATGTTCTTCACGTAGTCGGCGTGCCCCGGGCAGTCGACGTGCGCGTAGTGCCGCTTCGCCGACTCGTACTCGACGTGCGCCGTCGCGATCGTGATCCCGCGCGCCTTCTCCTCGGGCGCCTTGTCGATCTGATCGAACGCCACGAAGTCCGCCAGCTTCTTCGCCGCCTGCACCTTCGTGATCGCCGCCGTCAGCGTCGTCTTCCCGTGGTCGACGTGCCCGATCGTCCCCACGTTCGCATGCGGCTTCTTGCGCTCGAACTTCGCCTTAGCCATTTCTTGATTCCTCCATCATTGAATACGCCCGCTCTCGACACCTCTTCCGAAAGCCCAGGAGCGGTATCGAACCGCCGACCTCGTCCTTACCAAGGACGTGCTCTACCGACTGAGCTACCTGGGCGCGTCGATTTCCCTCCCGGCCTCTATTCAAAGGTTGCGAGCCGCCCGGGCGGCTCGCGACATTGGCAAGCCGCGCGTCAGCGCGGCGAGCTAATGCCGGCGTAGAATGGACCGCCGGCTGCCGAGAGACGTGCAGATGCAAGGCGCGAGGAAGCGAGCGCGGAGGCGTAGTGGGAGCTACGCCGCACAAGCGAGCGCCCGAGCAACGCAGCAGATGCGCGTCTATCGGCAGCCGGCCGCAGAGCGGGAAACGGGATTCGAACCCGCGACCCTCAGCTTGGAAGGCTGATGCTCTAGCCATCTGAGCTATTCCCGCGAGCACGTCTCGTGGATGGAGAGGGGAGGATTCGAACCTCCGTAGGCTGACGCCGGCAGATTTACAGTCTGCTCCCTTTGGCCGCTCGGGTACCTCTCCGCTGGCGCGGCGTGAATGCCCGGACGTATGCGTGAAGCTGGCGATAGGAATCGAACCTACAACCGCCTGATTACAAATCAGGTGCTCTACCCTTGAGCTACGCCAGCGTGTGGCTCGAGAAGGACGCAACAGTTCCGCCGTCTGCTGCATCACGCCTGCCTCCAGACCCACTCCAGCCAGCTTTGAGCTCTTTGTATGCGCGGTTCGACGATCTCCGGTCAGTCGCGCCCTTCGACGGCCACCACTTCGGTCCGCGAACCGGTAGGCGCAAGCGTCGTGCGGCTTGTCCTGTGGTTACGGGAAACGGCTGACGTGCGAACCTCCCTTCATAGCTATCGCTTGGAAAAGTGTCAATGAGACCAGTCGGTCACGAGCTTGCGGGCGTTGCCGGCCCGCCGCTGCCCGGCGGCTTCGACGCGCGGACGAGTCGCTCGCGCAGGCCGTAGATCCCGATCGCCGCCGCAACCGACGCGTTCAACGACTCGACGCGGCCGCGCTGGGGAATCCGCACCAGGAAATCGCAGGTCTCCCGCACGAGGGGACGCGCGCCTTTGTCCTCGCTGCCGACGACCAGGACGGCCCGCTCGAGCGCTGGAAGCTCTTGAAATTCCGACGATCCTGCCGGCGCGAGACCCACGATCCAGTATCCCCGCTCCTTCGCCTCTCCGAGCGCGCGGGTCAGGTTCACGACCTGCACGATCGGCAGATGAGCGGTCGCGCCCGCCGAGGCGCGGATCGCCGCCGGCGTGACCGGGGCGCTGCGGTCACGCGGCAGGATGAGGGCACCGGCGCCGAGGACCTCCGCCGAGCGCACGATCGCGCCGAGGTTCTGCGGATCGGTGACGCCGTCGAGGGCCACGACGAGCGCGGGGCCGCGCGCCAGCACGTCGGCGAGATCGGCGTAGGCGAAGGGCCGCGCGCGTGCCGCGACGTTTTGATGACGGCCGCCGCTCGTCATGCGGTCGAGCGTCGCGCGATCGGTCGTCTCGACGGCGACGCCGGCGCGCGCGGCTTCGCCGCGGACGCGAGCGGCCTCGGTTCCCTCCCCGACCCACACGCGCTCGATCGATTCCGGTGCGGCGCGCAGGAGCTCGGTCACCGGATGCACGCCGAAGATCAGCGACGGTGAATTCGCAGCCGCGGAGCGCTGTGGGCGACGGCGCATGCTGAGCGCTCAGCGCACGGATCGGGGCGTCGACACGGCGTTTACAAGGCGATCCCGACTCGGTAAGTGTCGCGCTTCATCATGGGCCCGACGCTGCGGCGATACTTCCTGTGGGAAGTCACGGTGCCCTTCCTCTTCGGCATCGGTGTCTTCACGTTCATCCTGCTCATCGCCAGGATGCTGAAGCTCGTGGAGCTCGTCGTCAATCGCGGCGTCCCGATCCTCGAGATCGGCAAGCTCTTCGCGTACATCTTGCCGACGTTCCTCGAGGTCACGGTGCCGATGGCGTTGCTGCTCGCCGTCCTGCTCGCGGTCGGCCGCCTCTCGGCGGACAGTGAGATCGTGGCACTCCGCACCTCCGGCATCAGCCTCTACCAAATGACCGTGCCGCTCGCGCTGTTCACGCTCGTCGTCTACGGGCTGAACATGTTTCTCGCCGTCTACGCCCGCCCATGGGGAAACGCGCATTTGAAAGCGGGGCTCTACGAGATCGCGAAGACGCGCGCCAGCGCCGGGCTCCGCGAGCACGTGTTCAACGACGACTTTTCGGGTCTCGTGATCTACGTGGAGCACATCCAGCCGCCGGGAGATCGGCTCGGCGGGGTGCTCATCGCCGACAGTCGCGATCCGAATCAGCGCAACACCGTGCTCGCCAAGCGCGGGTTCATCGTGAGCAACGAGGAGACGCACACGGTCACGCTGCGCTTGCTCGACGGCACGATCCACACGTTCATGCCCGGCGAGACGAGCTACCACAAGACGGACTTCACGGTGTACGACGTCACGCTCAATCTCGCGGCGGCGCTCGCCAAGTTCTCGCAGCGCGAGAAGGAGCCGGAGGAGATGACGATCCCCGAGCTGCGCGCCGCGATCGCCGAGCGCCAGCGCGCCGGCAAGAGCGCGAGCGGCGAGCTCCTCGAGCTGCACCGCAAGTTCTCGGTGCCGTTCGCGTGTCTCGTGTTCGGGCTCGTCGGCATCCCCGTCGGGATTCGGCCGGCGCGGGCGGTGCGCTCGCGCGGCTTCTCGATCAGCTTGATCGTCATCTTCCTCTACTACCTGCTGCTCACGACAGGCGAGACGCTAGCGCAGAAGACCGACGTGCCGCCGCTCGTCGCATTGTGGACGCCGAACGTGGTGTTCCTGCTCTTCGGCATCGGCCTCTTTCTCGTCGCCGCACGCGAGCGTCCGCTCGCGATCCGCACCCGCCTCGAGCACGGACTCGCGGCGCTCCGCTTCCGCTCCGCCTCCGCAGCGCCGCGATGATCACCGCGTTTCCGCCGCCGGTCCCCCTGCTCCCGCGCTACCTCCTGCGCGAGTTCCTGCGGCTGTTCGCGCTCTGCATGCTGGGGTTCATTCTCGTGTACGTGCTGGTCGATTTCTTCGATCGCTTCGGCACCTACTTGAAATACCGGCCGCCGGTTCGGCTCATCCTCAGCTACTTCCTCTTCAAGATCCCGCTGATTCTGACGCAGCTCGTGCCGGTGGCGACGCTCGGCGGCGCGCTGATGGCGCTCGGGGTCATGGCGCGCCATAACGAGCTGACCGCGATGCGCGCCTCGGGCGTGAGCACGTTGCAGATCGCACGGCCGCTGCTCGTCGCCGGCGTCGCGCTGTCGATCGCGATCTTCGCGTGGGACGAGTCGGTGGTGCCGTATTGCTCCGAGCGCTACCGGCACATCGACAACGTCGAGATCCGCAACAAGCCGCAGAAGGCGCTCCTCGACGACCAGGGCATCTGGTTCCACGGCAAAGCCGGCATCTACAACATCGAGCAGTTCGACGCCCGCAAGCAGACGATTCTCGGTCTCACCATCTACGACTTCTCGCCCGGATTCGAGCTGCAGCGCCTCATCGAGATCCCGAGCGCGCACTGGGAAGGGAACGCGTGGGCGCTGGAGACGCCGATCGAGCGGCGGTTCGAGGGCGCGAACGTCGTGACGCGCGCGCTGCAACCCGCCGACTTCGTTCTTCCGGACGCGCCGCAGGACCTGCAGGTCGTGCAGAAGGAGCCCGACGAGCTCAACTTCGCGAAGCTCCGCCGCCACATCCGCGAGCTCACCCGCAAAGGCATCGACGCGACCGAGTACCTCGTCGACCTACATCTGAAGCTGGCGGTGCCGTTCGTGCCGCTGGTGATGGTGCTCGTCGCGGTACCGCTCTCGACACGCAATCCGCGCCAGCGGCCGCTCGCGACGAGCATCGGCATCGGCCTCGCAGTCGGCTTCAGCTACTGGGTGCTCTTGGCACTCAGCGTGTCGCTCGGCCACGGCGGGGCGATCCCGCCGATCATCGCCGCCTGGACGGCCAACATCGTCTTTGCGCTCCTCGGCGCATTCCTCTTTCTCGGCGCCGAGTAGCGCGTGGTCCACGTATGACGCGGCCCCGGGCACGCGGCCCCGGGGCCGCGTCGCCGTGCGCACGCCAACGGCGCCGTGCAAGGTACGCATCAAGGAACGACCGCCAGCTGATCGAGGCCTGTCGGCTCGGCGAATCCCAGCATCGCGTTGAAGTTCTGGATCGCTTGGCCGGCGGCGCCTTTGCCGAGATTGTCGATCACCGAGATCAGGACCAGTTGGCCGCTGCGAGGGTCGAGTGTCCAGCCGAGCGCGCAGTCGTTGGTGCCGACGACGTCGCGGATCTCGGGCGCACGCGCCGGTGACAGCACGACGAAGCGCTCGCCTGCATACCGCTCCTGGAACGCTCGCGTGATTGCGTCGGCGCCGACCCCGGCGCGCGGTCGTACGTAGATCGTCGACAGAATGCCGCGGCGGATCGGCAAAAGATGCGGCACGAAGATCACCGAGAGCTTCGCGCCGGCGTGCGGCCGCAGCTGCTGCTCGATCTCCGGCGCGTGACGGTGGACGCCGATCTTGTACGCACGCAGATTGTCGTCGACCTCGGCGAAGAGGTACTCGGCGGCGACGTTCTTCCCCGCCCCGGTGACGCCGGACTTGGCGTCGATGACGATCCCCTGCGCTTCGATCAGACCGCGCTCGAGGAGCGGCAGGAGCGCGAGGAGCGCCGCCGTCGGGTAGCATCCCGGATTGGCGACGAGTCGCGCCGCGCGCAGCTGTGGCCGGCAGAACTCGGTGAGCCCGTAGACCGCCTCCGCCAGGAGGTGCGGCGCCGGATGCGGCACGTACCAGCGCGCGTACTCCTGCGGATCGCGTAACCGGAAGTCGGCGCCGAGGTCGACGACGCGCACGCCGCGGTCGAGGAGCGTGGCGACGCCGGGTGCGGAGGTCGCGAGCGGCAGCGCCGTGAATGCGACGTCCGCCTCGCCGGCGATCCGCGCCGGGTCGAACGCGGCGAGACGCAGGTCGACCTTGCCGCGCGCCGACGGCATCACGTCGGCGAGCGCCTTCCCGGCGCTTTGCTCGGAGGTCACCGCGGTCAGACGGACGTGCGGATGCCGGGCGAGCCAACGAATCAGCTCTGCGCCGGTGTATCCGGTCGCGCCGACGACGGCGACCCGGATGGGCTCCGGCGTAGGCACGACGTCAGCGCTT
>VBKW01000325.1 GCA_005879405.1 Deltaproteobacteria bacterium | reverse complement strand
GTGTGGGCGCGCTGCGAGATCTGGGAGCTGACACGGACGGTTTGTGATCTCGCCCGTCACGTGGCGCCGACAAAGCCGCTGCGCTCACTGGACGCGCTGCACCTCGCGACATTCGTGCTCGCCCGTCGTAAGCTCGAAGGCCTCGAGCTCGTGAGCGTCGACAGTCGGCTCACCGACGCCGCAGCGAGCGCGTAGCCCCTCTAAGAGAGGATCGCCCGCAGCGACGCCGCGTGCGCGTGCATCCAGTCGTGCGTGTCCACGACGACGCGCTCGAGGTCGCGCGTCGGCGACCAGCCGAGCGTCGCCTCGATTCTCGCGGTGTCGGTGACGTAGAGCGGCACGTCGGCGGTGCGCGTCTCGGCGACCGCATCGATCGCGATCGTCTTGCCGGTGACGCGGCGGCAGAGCTCGGTCAGCTCACAGAGCGATGTCGACACGCGGCGGCCGCCGCCGACGTTGAAGACCTGCCCGGCCACGTCGTCGAGGCGCGCGATCTGGCGCGTGACGAGATCGCAGAGATCGTCGACGTGCAGCACGTCGCGCACCTGCTTCCCGCTGCCGCCGAAGCCGATGTAGCTGAGGCGTCCTTCGAAGAGGTGGCGCGCGACCCAGAGCGCGACGAACCCTTGATCCACCTTGCCCATCTGCCACGGCCCGGCGAGGACGCCGCAGCGGTCGACGACGGCGCGCAGGCCGTAGGCGTACGCGTACTCCTCGATGAAGAGCTCGGACGCAAGCTTGGTCGCGCCGTAGAGCGAGCGCGCTCCGGAGAGCGGAAACTCCTCGCTGATGCCGCGCGCGGAGATGCCCGCCAACGTTTGCGCGCCGGCGATCTCGAAGCGGGTCGGCGTCTCGTCGAGACGGATCGCCGCGAGCGCAGCCATCGGATAGACCCGGCTCGTCGAGAGAAAGACGATTGCCGCCCCCCGCCGCCGGCAGTGCTCCAGCAGGTTCAGCGTGCCGAGGAGATTCGTGTTGACCAGGTACTGCGGAGACGAGTCGTAGCCGGCGAGCACCGACGGCTCCGCCGAGCACTCGAGGAGGAGATCGGTCTCGGCGACGTCGAGATCCTCCGGGCAACGGATGTCGCCGTGCACGAACTCGACGCCCCCGTCGCGCAGGCGCGGGACGTTCAGCTCCGAGCCGCGCCGCTTCAGGTTGTCGAGCGCGATCACCCGCCGCGCGACGTCGTGCCGCTTCAGGTGCAGCGCGAGCGTCGAGCCGACGAACCCGGCGCCGCCGGTCACGAGGATCGTCGTGGGCGTCATGAACGCAACCACCACTGGGCGTCGGCGTACGCGATCATTTCACCGCCGCGCGACGATCACGAACTGCTTGCCGACGAGCCGCCAGAGCGGCGGGCAGCGCACGAAGAGTCGCACGAGGAGCGGGTGCTGCGGAATGCGGCTCTTCGTCGTGTACGGGACGAAGCGCGGGATCATCGTCTCGATCGTGTATCCGCAATGCTCGAGCAGCTCGGCGCAGCTCACGTGGCTGAGCGGGATCATGTGGTCGTAGAAGTCCCAGTAATCGTCGCCGACGTACTTGATGTTGGGCTGCATCATGATGAAGCGGCCGCCGGGACGGAGAACCCGCCGCACCTCGCGCACGACGCGCGTCAGCGTCTCCTTGCTCGGCAGGTGCTCGAACATGTTCGACTCGAACACGACGTCGAGTGAGCCGTCGGGGAGAACGCTCAGATCCTCGCACGAGCGATGGAAGAACTCGACCTCGGGCAGGAGATGCGACCGCGCGTCGGCGTTGATGTCCATCGCGAGTCGCCGCCCGCACGGAATGAAGTTGATGAACTCGCCGTAGCCGCACGCGAGGTCGAGGACGGTGTCGGTCGCGCGGACGAAGCGACTGAAGAAGTCCTCGCAGAGGACGCGCCAGATGCGTTCTTTCGACGCTTGCTCCGCCGGCGAGAAGCGTGTGCGGTAGAGCTGCTCGATATCGGCGACGGCGGACTCAGTCACGCGAGAGCCTCGGCGCCGCCACCGGTATGCCCGCCGTCGTCACGGGCGCGCCGGCACTGGTCGATGCACCGGCCGGTGACGCGACCGACGCGGCGGCGGGCGGCGGCACCACCGATGCGCCACCGGCGGCGGACGCGAGCGCCGACGCGGCGGCCGCGGCAGCGGACGAGCCGCTCGCCGACGTCGATTCGAGCGTACGCGCATGTCGCGCGCTTTCCACCATCACGTCGTCGGCGATCAGCAAGCGCTCGAACCAGATCTTGATCAGCGTCGCGAGGTAGCGGCGCCCCATCTCGCTGAGCTTCAGGTTCGACACGCCCCACGTGCGGCCGTACCAGTTGATCGGGATCTCGGCGATTCGGTAGCCGCGGATGACGCACGACAGCGAGAGCTCGATCGTGATGTTGAAGTGCGACGCCTGCAGCGGGCCGAGTCCTTCGATCGCCGAGCGGCGATAGACTTTAAAGGCGTTGGTGAGATCGTTCCACGGGACCATGAACAGGAGGCGCAGCAGCGTGTTCACGGCGCGGTTCACGGCGAGCTTGAGCGGCGGGTACGACGTCACCGTGCTCGCCTCGCGGAAGCGCGAGCCGAAGACGCAGTCGTAGCCCTCGCCGAGCTTGCGAAAGCAGCGCACCAGGTCCTCGGGGTCGTCGGAGTGATCGGCCATCATGATCGCGACCGCGTCGCCGCGAAACGCATGGAGGCCGGTACGAATCGCGCGCCCGAATCCGCCCGGCGGCGGATTGTCGACGACGGCCAGCTCGGGATCGTCGCGCATACGGTCGACGATCAGCTGGCGGGTACGGTCGCGGCTGTTGTCGTTGACGATGACGATCTCGAAGCTGATGCGCTCGCGACGGAGCGCCGCGAGGATGCCGTCGATCGTCCGCGGCAGATTCTGCTCCTCGTTGTGGGCGGGAATGATGACCGAGAGATCCATGACGGTCGAGGTCGCCGTCGGCCGACTGCTCAGCCGCGGACGAGCTCCTCGAGGATCTGCGGCAGGCTACGCGTCAGCCGCCAATTCGGGTAGTGCCTCTGCAGCTTGGTCAAATCGGAGATGTAGCAGATGTGATCGCCTTTGCGGGCGGTCTCGACGTAGGTCGTCTCGAGCTTCTTGCCGACGAGCGCTTCCACCGCGGCGACGCATTCCATCAAGCTGCCGCTGTTCGCGCGCCCGCCGCCGAGATTGTAGACCTCGCCCGGCCGCGGGTTCTGCGCGAACGACCACAGCGCCTGGATGACGTCGTAGCTGTGGATCTGGTCGCGGACCTGCTTCCCCTTGTAGCCGAAGATCGTGTACGGCTCGCCCGCCTTCGCGACCTTCACGAGGTAATTCAAAAAGCCGTGCAGCTCGACGCCGGAGTGGCTCGGGCCGGTGAGACAGCCGCCGCGAAAGATCCCGGTGCGGAGCCCGTAGTAGCGCCCGTACTCCTGCGCCATGACGTCCGCCGCGACCTTGCTCGCGCCGAAGACGCTGTGCAGGTTTTGATCGATCGACAGCGTCTCCTTGATGCCGTCGTGATCGGCGGGGTCGGCGTAGTCCCAGCGCGTCTCGAGCTCGACGAGCGGCAAGTGGTTCGGCGCGTCGCCGTAGACCTTGTTCGTGCTCATCAAGAGAAACACGGCCTCGGGTGCGAACCGGCGGGTCGCCTCGAGGAGGTTCATCGTGCCGACGGCGTTGACGTCGAAGTCGTCGAGCGGGCGCGCCGCGGCGAGGTCGTGGCTCGGCTGCGCCGCGCAGTGGACGATGAGCTCGGGGCGGTAGTCCTCCCACAGCTTGAACATCGTCGCCCGGTCGCGGATGTCGTCGCCGGAGTGCTGGAAGCGCTCCGTGCGCTCGCGCAAACGCTGCAGCATCCAGCGCGTGTCGCCCTTCTCGCCGAAGAAGTCGCGCCGCATGTTGTTGTCGACCCCGAGGACCTGGTGGCCCTGGCCGTCCAACCACAGCACGGCCTCGGATCCGATGAGGCCGCTCGAGCCGGTGACGATGACCTTCATGGTTCGCCCCGATCTATCAATCGCGTCGCAGCCTTGCCAACCCGCAAACGACGCCGACTCCCCGTCACCGTTTGCCGGCTCGACTCGTCCAGAATTGCCACGTGGTGACTGGGTCGAGTTTCGAGCCAGGCGAGTTGCCACGTGGTGACTGGGTCGAGTTGCGAGCGAGACGAGGCGCGAGGGAAGTGAGCAGCGCAGGCGTAGCGGGAGCTACGCCGAGCAGCGGAGCGACCGAGCAACGAAGTATCGCGACGCAAATCGCCCCAGTCACCCCGCCATCGTGAGGCCGCCGCTGACGCTCAGCACCTGCCCGGTGACGTAGCGCGCCTCGGGCGAGGCGAAGAACGCGACCGCCTCAGCGACGTCCTCCGGCGTCCCGAGCCGACGAAAGGGGATCGCACGTGACATCCCCTCGACGACTTTCGCCCCCGCCTCGGTCTCGGCCATCGACTTGAAGAGCGCCGTATCGACGGGGCCGGGACAGACGACGTTCACCGTGACCTTGTCGCGCGCCAACTCGCGCGCGAGCGCCTTGGAGAAGCCGATGATCGCCGCCTTGCAGCCCGAGTAGACCGCCTCGCCGGAGCTGCCGACGCGTCCCGCGTCGGACGCGATGCTGATCACGCGGCCGCGCTCGCCCGCCGCGCAGACGTCGGCGAGCGCCGCCTGCGTGCAGCTGAGGAGCCCGCGGAAGTTGATCGCGATCACACGGTCCCAGAGCTCGGCCGTGCTGTCGCGAAATCGTGCGAACGAATCCCATCCGGCGTTGTTCACCAGCACCCGCGGCGGGCCGAGGCGCTCGCGCAATTGGACGAACGCGCGGTGCACTTGCGCGTCGTCCGTGATGTCCGCGTCTGCCGCGGCGCTTTCTACGCCGAGCTCACGAACGGCCGCGCACGCCGACTCCGCACCGGCGAGATCACGGTCGAGGATCCCGACCGCGAACCCGGCGCGCGCCAGCCGCCGGGCAATCCCGCCGCCGATTCCGCCGGCGCCGCCGGTCACGATCGCGACGGTCCGTTCTTCCGCCATTCGCAAGCGTCTCGCGCGATCACGAAGGAATTGTCAAGTCGACGGTGATCCGGCGATGCGCTCACAGCTCGTGCCATGCCTTCCGCAGGTCAGCGCGGAAGTCCGGGTGCGCGACGGCAATGAGCGCGTCGGCACGAGCGCGATCGGAGCGGTCCTCGAGCTCGGCGATACCCCACTCGGTGACGACGTAGTGCACTTGGTGGCGCGGCGTGGTGACGACGCTGCCCGCGGGCAGCGCGGCGACGATCGAAGAGCGGCGCTCGCCCGCGGTCGTGAATGTCGAACGCACGCAGATGATCGACTTCCCGTCCGGGGCTTGCCGGCCGCCCATCGT
>VBKW01000326.1 GCA_005879405.1 Deltaproteobacteria bacterium | reverse complement strand
CAGGCCGCGGCGGCAGCGGCGCGGGGACGAAGGCGCGTACGCTTTCGCCGGCCGTCGAAACCTCGAGGTACTTCCCTTGGAGTGCGCGCTTCATGGCGGGGTCCAGGACCGTAAAACAACAACCGCCGCTAATTTAGCTTACCTGGATTACCTAAAACAAGCGCCAACCTGCTCGCGATGGTGCGTTACGGCGTCGAGAACGGCTGGCACGGCATCACCGGACCGTTGTCTGGCTTAACCGTCCATGAATAAAAGCCTGAGCTCAGTCCGGTCTTCGTGATCGACGTCGCGGTGACGCCGTTCGTCACGAACGCCGTACCGTTGCACTCGGAGCTGTCGTAGTACGTGAGCGTGTACGACGACGCACCCGGGAACGCGCTCCAGCTGAATTTGACCGAGTCCGACGCCTTCGGCACGATCGCCGCGTTCGGTTTCGGGGACTTCTGGATCGTGACGTAGAACGTGTAGTCCGGCGTCTGCCACGCCACGGGATACGGCGTCTCGACGATGAGATGCCATTGATAGATGCCGTAATCGAGGACACCGACGGATACGCCCGGCGTGGCGACATCGGTCGTCGTCGTCGGCGTGCCGTTGACGGAGAAATCGAACTCGTAGTTCGACGCGTTCGGCACCTTGCTCCACGAGATCGTCGTCGGCTTCGTCTTCTTGTTGAGCGTGCTCTCGTCTTTGGGGCTGACGATCTTGGGTGAGTAGCCCAAGCACGAGGTCGGCGCCTTCTTCAGAAATGGCGCCACGGTCAGCATGCCCGACACGGGGTCACCGCCGGCGCCACTGGGACCGCCGGCGCTGCCCCACCAGTTGCCGTGGACGTCCAGCGGTTCGGATACGCCGCTCACGACGGCGAGGTTGTTGCCGAAGAAGCAGTTCTGGGCGACCGTCAGCATCGGGGCGCTGTTCGCGAGGCTGATCCCCTCGATGTTCGCCGAGATCAGGTTCCCTTTGATCGTTGTCTTGAGCGGGGCGTTGCCGAAGATGATCCCGATGCCGTTACCGGCCGGGGCCGCCGTGACGTCGCGGCCGATGATGTTGCCGACGACGGTCGCCGTACCCTTGTGCGTCGCATCGTCGAACACGATGCCCTCGTTGATGTTGTGGGCGAACAAATTGCTCGCCTGCGGCATGGCGCCGCCGATCACGGTTCCGATGCCCCCTTGATCGTAGATCCCGAATCCGTTCGGGTCGGCCGTGACGCCGTCGACCGCGAGACCGAAGAAGTTGCCGACGATCTTCGTCGACTTCGCGCCGCCGATGCTCACCCCCATCGCCGCTCCGGCGTTGTTCCCGGAAATCACGTTGCCCTGGTAGGGCTTCGTCCCGCCGATCAGCGTGTTCGACGCGGCGGCGAGCAGCAACACACCGTTGTTGTTCGGGACCGCCCCGAATCCGCCGGCGTTGGTGCCGATGCGGTTGCTCTGGATGGCGTTGTTCGCGCCGCTCGCGACTTGGATGCCCACCGTGTTGCCGGACACGATGTTACCGACCGGCGTGCCGGATGCGTCGAGGCCGCCGATCACGTTCTTGGAGGACTCGATGTCGATCCCGATGAGGTCGGCGTCCGCGACGTTACTGTTGAAATCGACGCCGACCCGGCAGTTCGTGACCGTCACACCGCCGCCGAGGAGCTCGATGCCCACGAGTAGGTGATCCAGCACGAAACGATTTACGACACTTCCCGCCGAACCCGTGTCGAAGATGAACGCATCGTGGTCGGCGGTCGCTCCCGCGATCTTGATGAGCGAGCTGCTGGCGAACCACGGCGCGTCTCCGGTGATCACCACCGGCGCCGTGATGTTCGGAAGGCTCGAGCCGATGGTGATCGTCTGGTTGCCGTTGAACACGGTCGTGTCGAACGTGATCGTGTCGAGACCGGTGCTCCCGGCGGTGCATTCGCCCGACGATCCGCCGGACGGCGCGTTGGTGTTCGCCGCGATGATCGCCTCGCGCAGCGTGCAATTGTGGTCGCTGCCGTTGACGGTGTCGTCGGTGCTGTTCACGGTGATCGTCGCGCCCGGCGTGACGGCGGCGGCGCGTCGAACGTCGTGCGCCGACAATTGCAGGAGAACCAACACAGCAGTGAGAAGCGCCTTCATCTCGCACCTTTCGTCTCGTCGTTCGGTGCCTCACATCCCTATTCTCGGACATTCGCCCTACCCTGCCCAGCAACAGCTGTTTTGACGTTCGCGACACCCTCAGGTGGCCGCGAACAACCGCCACTCGCCCTCGACGCCTTTGAGGACGCGACTCCCGCGCTCGAGGAAGGTCAGCCCCGAGCCAACCACGAGATCCTTGACGGTGCTGGAGGTCAGCACTTCGCCGGCCCCCGCTGCCGAGGAAATGCGCGCAGCGATGTGGACGGCGATTCCGCCTACGTCGTCTCCCATGCGCACGCACTCGCCCGTGTGGAGTCCCGCGCGCACTTCCAGGCCGAGCGGACGCAGGGCATCACGAACGGCGAGCCCGCACCGCACGCCGCGGGCCGGGCCGTCGAACAGCGCCAGGAAGCCGTCCCCCGCCGTCGCGATCTCGCG
>VBKW01000324.1 GCA_005879405.1 Deltaproteobacteria bacterium | reverse complement strand
GTCGCCGGGACGCACCTCGTGCCGCCCGGACGCGCGCGCCAGGATCTTCTCAGTCATCGTCATCGCCATCGTTACGGTCCTCCTTACGGACCCTCCACTCGCAGACGTTCTGCGTAGCGCTTGCGGTAGTCCATCTTGTTGAGCGCGTTCAAAAACGCGAGCGCGCTCGCCATGATGATGTCGGTGTGGGCGCCCTGCCCCGTCGACGTGAGCTCGCCGTCGCGGACGAGGCACGACACCTCGCCTTGCGCGTCCTCGCCGCCGGTGATCGCTTTCACCGCGTAGCGCTCGAGCGTGCAATGCGTGCCGGTCGCTTGCGCGATCGCCTTGAAGCAGGCGTCGACCATGCCGTCGCCGGTCGCATGCTCGCGGCGCTCCGCGCCGTCGACGCGTACGCGCACTGTCGCCTGCGGCTCGTCTTCCGACGACGAGGTGACGTGAAGATGGGCGAGCTCGTAGCGGTCGGGGACGCGGACCGCCTCCCCGGCGACGATCGAGATCAGATCCTCGTCGTAGACGCTCTTCTTCTTGTCGGCGAGCGCCTTGAAGCGCTCGAAGGCCTTGTTCATGTCCATGTCCGGCGCGGCGATGCCGAGCGTGCGCAGGCGGTCGACGAACGCGTGGCGGCCGGAGTGCTTGCCGAGGACGAGACGATTGGCGCCGATGCCGACCGTCTCCGGCCGCATGATCTCGTACGTGATCTTGTTCTTGAGGACGCCGTCCTGGTGGATGCCGGCCTCGTGCGCGAAGGCGTTCTCGCCGACGATCGGCTTGTTGATCGGGATCGCGATGCCGGTGATCTGCGAGACGAGGCGGCTCGCGGGATAGATCTGCTCGGTCACGACGCCGGTCTCGAGGCCGAAGAAGTCGGAGCGCGTCTTGAGCGCCATCACGACTTCCTCCATCGAGGTGTTGCCGGCGCGCTCGCCGAGTCCGTTGACGGTACACTCGACCTGGCGCGCCCCCGCGGCGACGGCGGCGAGCGAGTTCGCGACCGCCATGCCGAGGTCGTTGTGACAGTGCGCGCTCCAGGAGACGCGGTCGCCGCCCGGGGTGTTCGCGACGAGAAAGCGGAAGAGCTCGCCCGTCTGCTCCGGCAGCGCGTAGCCGGTCGTGTCCGGGACGTTGATCGTCACCGCGCCCGCCTTGATCACCTCGGTGAACACGCTGACCAGGTAGTCGCGGTCGCTGCGCGACGCGTCCTCGGCGGAGAACTCGACGTAGTCGAGACGCTTCTTCGCGAAGCCGATCGCCCACGCGGCGGCATCGACGACCTCCTGCCGGCTCATCATGAGCTTGTGCTTCAGATGGATGTCGGAGGTGGCGATGAAGATGTGAATGCCGGGGCGCTTCGCCTTCTCGACGGCGCGGATGGCGCGCTCGATGTCGCCTTCCTTGGTCCGTGAGAGGCTGAGCACGATCGGGCGCGTCACGGTCTCGGCGACGCGGTGGACCGAGTCGTAGTCACCCTCGGACGACGCGGCAAAGCCGGCTTCGATGACGTCGACGTTCAGCTGCTCGAGCTGGCGCGCGATCGCCACCTTCTCCTCGACGTTCATCGAGGCTCCCGGCGATTGCTCGCCGTCACGCAGCGTCGTGTCGAAGATCTGTACGTAGTTCGTTTTCATGTTCGTTCCTCTCGATTTCCGGTCCCCACAAACAAAAACTCCCGCGTGGCATCCTGCCAGCGGGAGTCTCGACTCGCCGGAACGTCGCGCTCAGCCGATCATCCGACCTTGGCCAGAGCCTCGTTCCGCGCCCGCTGGCGCTTCCGGTAGCCTAGTAGCCAGCCCACCGGACCGGAAAGGGCGTAGAGTAGAAACGCCGTGAACAGAAAGATTTGCGGTTCCGCGATCACGAGCTTGAGTCCCACAATCAGCGCCACCAGGATCCACAGGGGCTGCCGGGCGCTGAAACGAAGCCCCTTGAAGCTGTTGTAGCTGACATTGCTTATCATGAGGGCCGCCAGCACGTAAATCACCACGAGCAAGATGACGTGCTTGTGCGTGGCGCCCTCGCCGCCGAAGAAATAGTACAGCAAGACCGTCGAGGCAATCGTGTCGGCGGCGGCGGGGATCGGCAGACCCACGAAACGGCGCTTCTCGACCGAGTCGACCTGCACGTTGAAGCGCGCCAGCCGGAGCGCGCCGCAGGTGACGTAGAGGGAGGCCGCGAGCCAGCCCCAGTGCCCCCACGGCTCGAGCGCCCACTTGTAGGCCAGGATGCCGGGCGCCACGCCGAACGCCACCAGATCGGTGAGCGAGTCGTACTCGATGCCGAAGCGGCTCGACGACTTCGTGAGCCGCGCGATGCGGCCGTCGAGGCCGTCGAAGACGTGGGCGATCAAAATGCAGAGCGCCGCCGCCTGATACTGCGCGTCGATCGTGGCGATGATCGCGTAGAAGCCGGAGAAGAGCCCGCAGGTGGTGAGCAGGTTCGGCAGCAGGTAGACGCCACGATGGAGCGGCTCGTCCGGGCGCCGCTCCCGCGGCGGACGGCGTCCCACGCTGATCACTCGCATCGCTCGTCTCATGGATATTCCCCGATGACGGTC
>VBKW01000323.1:3452-5820 GCA_005879405.1 Deltaproteobacteria bacterium | reverse complement strand
GCAGGCAGGCTGTCGGCCGCGGATGCTCCCGATGATCGTCGCAATGTTCGCGATCGCCGTGGTTGCGGGATGCACCGCAGCGCTACGACCACGCCCGACGCCCGGAGAGCAGGCGATCGCCGAGCGCATTGCGCAATACGGACCGGGAGCGAGAGCGCGGCTTGCACCGTTCTTCGCCGCCGTAGGCATCGCCTATCCCCCCGAGCGCTTCGTCCTTCTGGGCTTCGAGCGCGAACGGGAGCTTCATCTGCTGGTTGCCGGCTCCGGCCACGATCTCACGTTCATCCGCTCGTATCCGATCCAGGGCATGAGCGGGACACTCGGGCCCAAGCTGCGTCAGGGCGACGGTCAGGTCCCCGAGGGCATCTACCGCATCATCTACCTGAACCCGAACAGCGTGGCGCATCTCTCGCTGGCGCTCGACTACCCCAACGACTACGACCGGACGCGCGCGGCGGAAGACGGTCGTGACACGCTCGGCGGCGACATCATGATCCACGGCGGGTCGATGTCGAGCGGATGCGTCGCCATCGGCGATGAAGCGGCGGAGGAGCTCTTCGTCCTGGCGGCCGACGCCGGCTGGCGGGACGCCGTCCGGGCGCCCGCGGCTTGGGTCGACGACCTCTACGTACGCCTGCGCGCCGCGCTCGACCATTTCCCGTCGGAGCGGCGGCAACACACCTCTGACGAAGTGGCAATACGCCTGCCCGAGCGCGCCACCGCGGCGAGTCAGTCTGCGCCGTAGTAAGGCGCTTGGCCAAGGTCTCCGGGCGCTGGGACGGACGCACTCTGAATCAAGCGCAGGGTCTGGGCGGTCCCTCTACAGTCGGAGTCATCGCGGCAATACACCACCGTCTGCGTGACCGCGCCCTCGGCGAGGTCGAACTCCGACGAGAGATCGGTCGTGAACATGCCGAGCTCGGTCCAGGACCGCGTGCGCCCGCAGCACGAGCAGCGCACGGTTTCCCCGACCTCCTTCCGTCGCCTCCCCGTCTCCATCCCCATCCGCCCCACTCCCTTCGCGGCTCCAATACCATGACCGACAGGAGTTCATCGAGCGAAAAATGGGGGACGCGGCCGCGACCGTATCCCCGCGCCGACACCGCGATCCACAGCTCGGCCATTCCCCGTTCATTCGACCGACCGGAATGATGCCGCCGAGGTCGTAGGCAACATAATGCCCCTTCTCGGACATCCGCCTGCTACTCCTGATACGCGAAGGATGTGCGCCGCGGTGAAGCTGCCGTCGTTCGGGCGTAGCGTACCGCGGTGGCCGCTCGTGCCGAACGGGACGGCACCGCCCGGCGTGAGGTCCGCCGGGCGGTGCCGTGGTCGACGCGCGCGAGGTTCGCGGGGAAAGGCGGAGGAGGTTTACTGGCCCTCGACGGTGGTGATCGGCTGCCCGTTCGCATCGAACACGGTCAGCGTCACCTGCACGTCCCGTCGGCGCGCGCCCGTGATCTGGGCTTGGCAGTACTGCGCGGCATCATTGAACGAGCCGCTGGTCTCTTCCGCGTGGTAGAGACCGTCATCGCTCGCTTGCCGGGAGACGCGCCACGACGAGCCGAACTCGGTCACGTCCGCGCTCTCGGCGGTCCTGATGGTGGCGACGATTCCGATCGCCGTCCGGCTCGCTGCGACCACCTTGCAGTACACGTACCCGTCAGGGTCGGCAGCGACCGCCGGCGTGGTCACCGTCACGGCGGCCTGTGCGAGTGAACTCATCATCAGGGCGAACCCGATCGCAGCGCCTGCAGAGCCAGTTTTCCTCACCGTCGTTCCCTCCATCGTTTCTCGCCTCGACCCGTCGTCGAGGGGCGGAGGAGCGTTAGAGCAAGCCCGGCGCCAGCCGGGGCCACGTGGCGGGCCGCCGAGCCAAGCGACTGACAGGACAATGGAAAAAGAGGTTTAGGAGCGAATCCGCTCGGGCCGGCTGCTGACTTCGGTTAGCAGGTGTGGAGCCGACCAGTGCAAAGTATGCAATCGAGGGGTGGCCCAGCGGAGGAGGCGGCGGAACGGGCCCTAGCGCAGCCCGTAGTCCTTCATCTTCTTCTGCAGCATGACGCGCGAGATGCCGAGCGACTCTGCCGCCTTGGAGACGTTGCCGCGCTGCTGGCGCAGGACCTCCGCGATGTAGCGGATCTCGAACGCCAGCCGCGCCCGCCGCAGCGGGCCGAGCTCGCGTCCGCCCACCGATGTCGCCGCGTTGTCCGAGGCGGTGTCGTCCTCGGCGACCGCCGCCGCTGGAGGGAGATAGAAGGCTGAACGTCCGGGAAGGGATTTTACGTCAAAGAGCCCGTTCGGAGTTCCTACGATCTAGGGGAGAGAGAGCCCGCTGGCGACTCGATAGTCGCGAAAGAACACCTCC
>VBKW01000323.1:2363-3176 GCA_005879405.1 Deltaproteobacteria bacterium | reverse complement strand
CTTCGCGATCATGTCGGCCGCCGGAAGCTCCGAGTGCGCCATAGTGACGCAAGCAATCTGCGCATTGTGCTAAGTTTGCGTTGATGGGAAGCGGCAAGGTTCGCTATCGTATGGTCGGTAGGTGGAATGGGTTGATCCGTTTATCGAGTATGGAGGCCCATCATGATCCGTCGACTCCGCATTCTACGTCATCGGACATTGCGATGGTTTCACCCACCGGTTCGTCGTGGTGTGCGCCCTGCGGGTCGTCACTAGCAAGCTTTCCGACGGGAGCACTCATGCGATCGAGTGTGATGATCGTCATCGTGCTGCTTACGGGCCTCGCGGGGGTCGCGCAGGCCGAATGACCTTCCGGATCTCACCACGACACCGGGGAAGACGCGAGCGGGTCTCTCGAAAAAAAGTACGGTTGGGCGAAGGAGGTGGGCGGATGGGGACGGATGGTGAGCGGCGGAAGGAGATCGGTGAACTGCGCTGCTCGTGTTGCGGTCCCCCGCGGTCCGGGATCGAACTCGGCACCTTCACGACCGATCTCTCGTTCGACTTCGGCCTCACGGACAGCACGCTCACACAGACGGTGCTGTATTGCTGCGATGACTCCGACTGTAGAGGGACTGCCCAGACCTTACGTCTGATTCACAGTGCGCCCGTGGCAGCGCCCGGCGATCTCGGCCGAGCGCCTTACTATGTTACGTTGGCCGGAATGGGGACGGAGCGAGCGCGCCACCGCGGCGAGTCAGTCCAGTCGGAACGGGACGTGGAAAAGCCCGCGCTCATTTGACGGACGGCCAACGGCTACGAGTCGCTGACGAA
>VBKW01000323.1:0-2269 GCA_005879405.1 Deltaproteobacteria bacterium | reverse complement strand
TGCGGCGTTCGTGATGTGGGTCATCATTTCCTCCGTCGAGTTACTACACGCGAGACAGCTCGGCGGGATCTACAAGCGCCTCTACCCGATGGCTACACTTGCTCGGCGACCATCGCTCATACGGCAAGCGGCCCGACGACATTTCTTTTGGAGCTCACAATGAACAGCGCGTCCGGAATCGAGACGTCCATGAATGCGGGGCCGTCCCAGTGGATCGCGCTGTTTTGGGGCAATCTTTCACTGATCGCTATCGTGATTTGTGTTGACGCGCGCTCGCCAACTGGAGCAACACTCGTCGACCGAGGGTTCGAATAATAACAAGCACCCGATCGTCTGATCATTCTCCAATCTTCCAACCAATCTCAAGCAGGAGGACCTATGAAACGACATATGCGCGTTCTTCTTCCAGTGCTCGCACTTGGAGGCATCGTTGCTTGGGGAGCGCTCGATTCCCGCGCCGTCGCCGGCGAGCCGAAGGTCCAGGTCTGCCACCGCCCCCCCGGCAACCCGAACAACTACCACACGATCACCATCGGTGCCTCGGCGCTGTCCGCACACCTCGCGCACGGTGATCTCGTTGGCGCTTGTCTCGATCTGTGCGCCACGCTCTGCGACGACGGGAACTTGTGCACCACCGACTCCGGCATCCCCAACACCCAGACGGGCCAGTGCGAGTGCGTCTATGGCGCCGTCGACTGCAACGACAGCAACGTCTGCACCACGGACTCGTGCGATCCGGCTAGCGGTTGCCGAAACATCGCGAACACGGGGGCGTCCTGCAACGACGGGCGCGTCTGCACCGGCCCGGATGTTTGCACCGCGAGCGGGCAATGTGTGGGACCGCCGATCCCCTTTTGCTGCGACCGAGACGCCGACTGCACGGCGCCGAGCCTGTGTGCGACGGCGGTGTGCAACCTCGCCACTCATGGCTGCGATATTCAGCAGAAGGTCTGCGTCGCGCCTGACCCGTGCACGGTCTCGGCGTGCAACCCCAGCAGCGGAGCGTGCGAGTCGACGCCGGTGATCTGCCCTGCCGACCCGTGCAACACGGCAGCCTGCAACCCGACGAACGGCACGTGCGGACAGACCCCGATCGCCGGCTGCTGCACATCTCCGGCACCTGCCAGCCCCTGGCCGGATGCTGCCACAGCAATGTTTTCGCGGTCTGCGCGACGAATACCCTCGAGATATGTCAGGCCGCCGGCGGCCTCGGCTTCCCGGTCTCGTTCGTTCCCGACGCCGTTTGCAACGGAGCGACGGGCGCATGCGACACGGTCGACACCGGTGGAGACTGCTGCCAAACGTCGCTGCTGCCAAACGGCGCGTTCTGCTACGAGGGATTCGCGCTTAACGTCGTCGATTGCGCCAACCTCGGCGGCACGCTGCACCCGGGGCAGAGCTGCACGGCGCAGGGCTGCCAGTAGTGGGAACGCCCGGCGCGTTCCCTCGCGCGGGACGCGCCGGGCTCAGCCAACGGCGGCCGCTCAGGAAGGAAAACTAGCCGCGTACTGTGACGGACCCGTAAGCTCCCCCTCTCCGGATACGGCGTGCTAGTGGACTCCCGGGTTGAATGCGGGAGGACGCATGCGGCTCGATGCTCCGGCGTAGGAGGTTCATCGAACAGCAATCGCAGCGACGATTGCGGCTACGCCGAGTATTGCAATCAGCTTCCGTGCCACCGGATTCTCCCGTGCTGGATGGTTGGTGCCAGCGACAGCCGGGAATGCATGAGCCAGGCGTCACTCGCACTACCCGTTGTTTGTACGCACTCAGTGCGCTCTCCCCAGATTCTCGAATCGTGCTAGTTGTAGTGGGGGAACCGCCGCCGAGCTGCGGTTCCCCCAGGCCGTTCCCGCTCGCCGACGCCACGCTCAGGTCCGGCGCAGCGACAGCCCTCTGGCGGCCTTGCACGAATGGCGCCGGAGGTCGAAGTCGCGTTCAGAACGCGAGCGACGAGCCGCTGCTCTTGAAGATCTTCGTTTGCGTGACGGTGACATCGGCCGGCCCCACGCATGCGGCGACGCTGCTCGCCCCCACCGTCTGATTGACGCCGGTGAGTCTCCACGTCGCTCTGACATGGTGCGGGAGATTGTCCCCTGGCACTTGCGCAATGAAATTGAAGCTGTGCGCCGAGAGCGTGCTCAATGTCAGATCGAACCCGCACGTGCACACCTGCGTGCCGGTGAGATCAGGAGGACCGCAGATTGTGCCTGCGGTGCAGTTCGCATCTGACGTACAGATCGCACCGGCGTTCCCGGCCGCACAGGTT
>VBKW01000322.1 GCA_005879405.1 Deltaproteobacteria bacterium | reverse complement strand
CGATCAGCTTACGCCAGCGCCCCAGGTGGGCTTCGTTCAACGGATCTGTGCCGCCGAGATCGAGTGACACTCCGTGTACCGCGACCGGTGCCAGTGCGCGCGCGGCATCGAGGACCCGGAGCGGCCGGCCGCCCGCGCCCATGAAGTTTTCCGCAATGATCTCGAACCAGTCGACGTGTGCACCGCCGTCGAGAACGCGCGGGTAATGCGGCGGCCGCAAGCCGACGCCATGGCCGATGTACGGGACGAGCGACATCCGACGAAACCTCTCGCGCCGTTGGATGCCGCGGCGCTCGCCGCGTTTCACCCCGTGACGTGCGGGTGCGGGTACGGGACGACCGAGCCGTGACCCGGCGCGCCGACGGCCTGCTCGGCCTGCTGCTGAATCAGCTTCGCCACGAGCCCCGTCCAGCCCGTCTGATGGCTGGCGCCGATGCCGGCGCCGTTGTCACCGTGGAAGTACTCGTGGAAGAGGAGGTAGTCGCGCCAGTGCGGGTCGCGTTGCAGGCGGTCCTGGCCGCCGAAGACGGCGCGCCGGCCCTCGCCGTCGCGGGTGAAGATGCGGATCAGACGGCGCGACAGCTCGTCGGCGACCTCGCGCAAGGTGCGGTACTCGCCGGAGCCGGTC
The DNA here is from genome assembly GCA_005879405.1 of Deltaproteobacteria bacterium. Classification (GTDB taxonomy): domain Bacteria; phylum Desulfobacterota; class Binatia; order UTPRO1; family UTPRO1; genus DP-19. Next base: position 2,682 of record VBKW01000322.1, on the reverse strand, counting down.
GGACACTCCACCTTGAAGTCGTCGCCGTAGTATTAGTGCAACACCTGTAGCGACTCGATGAGGAGGTAGTTCACCGGGAACCAGATCGGTCCGCGCCAGTTGGAGTTGCCGCCGAAGAGTCCGCTCGTCGATTCGGCAGGCTCGTAGTCGACGGTATAGCGCGCGCCGCCGGCTTCGTAGACGAAGGGCTGCTCGGCGTGACGCCGTGAGAGCGCGCGCACGCCGTAGGGCGAGAGATACTCGCGCTCGTCGAGCATGCGGCGCAGCACGCACTTCATGCGGTGGCCGCGTGCGATCGCAAGCAGTCGGCGCTCGCCGCATCCCGGCTCGTGCCAGCGGGACACGAGGCCGGCGAGATCCGGCCGGTTCGTGAGAAACCACTCGAGGCGCGCCTTGAAATCGGGAAGATCGTCGAGGAGCGCGGGCTCGATCGTGGTGACGGCGAAGAGCGGGATCAATCCGACCACGGAGCGAATCTTCAGCGGCACGTGGTCGCCGTTGCCGGTGTGCAAAACGTCGTAGAAGAACTCGTCCTCCGCGTTCCACAGCGACATGCCCTCGCCGCCGATGTCGTTCATCGCCGCCGCGATGTAGAGGAAGTGCTCGAAGAACTTGGTCGCGATGTCCTCGTACACGCGATTGTACCGCGCCAGCTCGAGCGCGATCGTAAGCATGTTGAGGCAAAACATCGCCATCCAGCTCGTGCCGTCGCTCTGCTCGAGGTGGCCACCTGTCGGCAGCGGCTGGCTGCGATCGAAGACGCCGATGTTGTCGAGTCCGAGGAAGCCGCCCTCGAAGACGTTGTTGCCCTCCGAGTCCTTGCGATTCACCCACCACGTGAAGTTGAGCATCATCTTGTGGTAGACGCGCTCGAGGAACGCGCGGTCGCCGACGCCGCGCTGCTTGCGGTCGATCTGGTAGACGCGCCACGCCGCCCACGCGATCACCGGCGGATTGACGTCGCTGAACGCCCACTCGTAGGCGGGGATCTGCCCGTTCGGGTGCTGGTACCACTCGCGGCCGAGGAGCAGCAGCTGCTCCTTCGCGAAGTCCGCGTCGACGAGCGCGAGCGGGATGCAATGGAAGGCGAGGTCCCACGCCGCGAACCACGGATATTCCCACTTGTCAGGCATCGAGATGATGTCGGCGCTGTTGAGCTGCCGCCACGCGTGGTTGCGGCCCGTCATGTGCTCGTGGGGCGGCGGCGGTTGGCCGGGGTCGCCGTCGAGCCACGCGGCGACGTCGTAGTGGTAGAACTGCTTCGACCACAGCATGCCGGCGAGCGCCTGGCGTTGCACCGCGCGCTCGTCGTCGCTGAGTGTCGGCGGCTGGGTAGCGGCGTAGAACGCGTCAGCATCGGCGCGACGCGCGGCGAGAACGTCGGCGACGGACGTCGTCTCGATCGCCCCGTGCGGTGCCAGCACGAGATCGACGGTGACGCTGCCGCCTGCCGGGACCTCGAGAGCGTAGTGCGCCGCCGCCTTCGTTCCGACTCTCGCGGGATTCACGGTGTCGGCGCGTCCATGGACGATCGCCTCGTGAATGCCGTCTTTCACGAACGGTGATGCGTTCGCCGCGCCGAAGAGGCGCGCGTTGTTCGTCTCGTTCTCGGTGAAGAGAAGCGCCGGTGCGACGCGCGTGCTCAGGGCCGCAGCGCCGCCGCGTACCTGCGCGTCGCCGCAGCGTAGTGCGTACCCACTGAGCTCCGGATCCTCGGCAACGATCGCCGCGCGTTCGGCGGATCCGCTGCGGTCGTTCGGCGCCGTCGCGACGGCGCGCAGAATCGGCCTCGCCACGCCGGTCGCCCAAGACCACGTGTTGCGGAACCACAGCGTCGGTGCCAGATGCAGCGTCGCCGTCTCGGGGCCGCGGTTCACCGCAGTGATACGTGCGACGATCGTGTTCGGCGTCGCCTTCGCGTACTCGACGAATACGTCGAAGTAGCGGTCGCCGTCGAACACGCCGGTGTCGGCGAGCTCGTACTCCGGCTGCTGCTTGCCGCGGCGGCGGTTCGTCTCGACGAGATCCGCGTACGGAAACGCCGCCTGCGGATACTTGTAGAGCATCCGCATGTACGAATGGGTCGGGGTCGAGTCGAGGTAGTAGTAGCACTCCTTCACGTCCTCGCCGTGGTTCCCCTCCGGGCCGGTGAGTCCGAAAAGGCGCTCCTTCAGGATCGAGTCGTTACCGTTCCACAGCGCGAGCGCGAGGCAGAGGCGTTGCTGGTCGTCGCAGATGCCGGCGATGCCGTCCTCGCTCCAGCGATACGCGCGCGAGCGCGCGTGGTCGTGCGGCAGGTAGTCCCACGCGGTGCCGCCGGCGCTGTAGTCCTCGCGCACCGTGCCCCACGCGCGCTCGGCGACGTAGGGTCCCCACGCGCGCCACGCCTGCGCGTCGTCGCGCAGCCGCGCGTGCTCGGCGGTCAGCGGCGCCTCGCCGCGACCGTCTGTTCGCGTATCACCCATTCGTGCTGAATCCCGGATAGAGCGTCATACCACCATCGACGTAGAGCGTGTGCCCACATGGTTTCCTTTCCGGTCGCCGCATGCGTTCGCGGTCGTGGCTACTACGGCCCCCGCTCCGCTTCGACGACGTGCCCCCCGACGGCGAGATAGCGCGCAGCCGGCGGGAAGCCGGGAAAGCGCACGCCTGAGAATCCCGCCGCGGAGAACGCCTCCGTCA
>VBKW01000320.1 GCA_005879405.1 Deltaproteobacteria bacterium | reverse complement strand
CGGGTCGGCACCGTCCGTCGCGCTCGCGACCCTCGGACTCACGTTCGCGACGCACGACCGCTCTTATGTCGCGGCCGAGTGTCGCGCGATGATCGTCGGAAGCGTGGCGCTCATCGCCTACTGCGCGACGTGCGTGGTGCTGCTCCGCGCCCGCCGACGCTCGTCGGTGTGGCGCATCGCCGCGATGACGTGGTCGGTCTGGTTCGTGACCTCGTTCGTTCTCTGGGCCGCCTTCCGGGACGCACGCGTGCTGCCGTGACGATGCCGTCGATCGATATCGACGGGCTCAAAAAGCCGAGACTCTCGCAATACGCGGTGCGCTTCGCGTTCGGCGCCCTCATCACCGCGCTCACGGCCTCGTAGCCCGGGAGTGGGGTCCGTCCGCAGGCGGCCTCTTTCTCGCGTTCCCGGCGATCCTACCCGCGAGCCTCACGCTGGTCGCCCGGCACGACAGCCGCGGCGACGCGGCCGACGACGCGCGCGGCGCCGTGCTCGGCGCCGCCGCGCTGATCGTGTTCGCGGCCGTCGTGCTCATGCTCGTGCAGCAGCCGGCATGGGTCGCGCTCGGGGCGGCCAGCGGCGTGGCTCGCGAGCGCGGTCGCGCTATGGACGGCGCGGGCGATGCTCGCGCGCCCACGCTAGGAGATCATCGACGGGCATGCAGTTCACGATCTGGTCAGCCGGGATGCGAGCACGCGCCGCCGCCGCGACGCCGTAGTCGAGAAACGTGAGCTGTCCCGGCGCGTGCGCGTCGGAGCCGATCGAGATGCGCACTCCCGTCTCGCGCGCGAGCGCCAGCAACTCACCGTCGAGATCCTGCCGATCGGGGTAGGCGTCGATCTCGACGGCGCGGTCGTGCGCGCGCGCGTACTCGAAGACGCGACCCCAGTCTGCCGAGAGCCCGAGACGGAAGTTGAAGATGCGTCCGCGCGGATGCGCCAGGATGTCGAAGTCGGGATTGCGCAGCGCCGCGAGGTAGCGTTCCGTCTGATCGTCGGTCAAGCGCAGGCGCGAATGGAACGCGCCGAGGCGGAGATCGAGGCCGCGCAGGAACGACGGCTCGAGATCGACCGCGCCCTGCGGCGACACGTTCAGCTCGACCGCCCGGAGGATGCGCGGACCGCGCGGCCCGAGCGCGTCGTTCAGGGCGGCGATCTCGTCGCCCTGGCGTGCCAGCGCGCGCTCGTCCATGCCGTGGGCGATGGCGAGGCCCTTCGAATGATCGGTGATCGCGACGTACGCGTGTCCGAGCGCGCGGGCGGCGGCGGCCATCGCGCGGACCGAGGCCGACCCGTCGCTGCCCTCCGTGTGCATCTGCAGGTCGCCGTGGACCCGCGGCGCGGGCGCGGCCTCGAGCACGCGACGCGCCTCGACCGCCGTGAGGAACCCGCGGCGAATCGCCGGCGGCACCGGCATCTGTACGGGGGGATCGGCGATCCACTCGCCGATGACGCGCGCCAGCCACGGACCCACGAGCCGTAGCTCGGTGAGCGAGCGTCCCTCGTCGACCAGGTCGGCCGCTTCGACCGGCCAGCGATAGGCACCGCGACCGGCACGGCGCAGCGCGCGGCGCTGGTGATATGGCCGATCAGGATCGTCGGCGGCGAGGCAGAGCAGCTCGCCGAGGGCCGCGTTGTCGAGGCGAGGCACGGCTACGCGGCAAGGTCGCCGAGGCGCGCCAGGTCGAGCTCGGCCGACGCCGTGACGTCGACCTTCAGCAGGCGCGCCATGTGGCGCAGCGCATGCGCGTTGTCTTCCGGCTCCGGCCTGAGCATCTGGATGATCGGCACACCAGCCACCCGCTCGCGCTCGAACTTCTCGACGAGCTCGCGGAACCCGAGGTGCCAGCAATCGAAGTTGGCGTTGACGTAGACGACGGGAACGCCGGCCACACGGGCTCGCGCCGCCAGCGCTGCGAGATGCGCGGCGGCCTCCCCGGCCGCCGGCGGCAGCCGATCGGCGCCGTCGAAATCCATCGGGTTGACGACGTCGATCAGGAGGAGCGCGACCGGCGCCGTCGGCAAGCGTGCGGACCCGCGCGTGCCGTTCGCCACCTACGATCTCTTCGCGCCCTCGACCTCGCGCCCTTCCGCCCGGCCGATTTCTTCTGCGCACTCGTCCCACCCTGACGCGAGCGCGACGACCTGGTGCGCGATTTCTTCCTCCCTGCACTCTCGCCACCGCGGCTCGAGGCTCCAGGCGAGTTGGCGATCCTGGCGGCCCGCGACTTCGACATGCCCTTCTTTTTCAGCGCCTCGTACTGCTGGCGATTCTCGACGTGTCCGCGTCTCGGCATCGTTCCTCCTACGGCGGCCGGATTCGACAGGCCGTGCGTTCCAGGTGCAAACGACGTGCACACGGCGGTCCCTATTCGAGACGCACGCGCGCGCTGACTTAGGGTGATCTCGGTTGAAAGATCGGCACGAACGGTACCGCGATTTACACGGTCCCGCGCATCTACACCCGCCATCCGAAGCGAACGCAACTGGCGCAGCGCTTGCACACGGCACGGAACAGAATGGCCGACTTCATCAACCTTCCGTGCCACGACGACGACGGCAACGCGCTCGTCGTCGTAGAGGCGCCACGCGGCTCCCTCGTCAAGCTCAAGTACGACCCGCAGAAGAACGTCTTCGTGTTCGACCGCGCACTGATTCTCGGCGTCACCTATCCGTACGACTGGGGATTCATCCCGAGCACGAAAGGTGAGGACGGCGACCCGCTCGATGCGATGGTCCTCTTCGACGCGCCCACCTGGCCGGGCGTCGTCATTCCGAGCACGCCGATCGGTGTCGTCCGCGTGCAGCAGCGTGACGGCAAGAAGGGCGCGCCCTTCCGCAACGACCGCGTGATCGCGGTGCCGGTGGACGACCCGCGCTACGAGGACGTCAGCGACCTCCCGAAGCGGGTGCGCAAGGAGCTGGAGGAGTTCTTCGTCGCAGCGAGCCGCATGGCCGACAAGCACGTCACCATCGAGGGATGGGATGGCGGCAAAGCGGCCAAGCGGGCGATCAAGCAGGCGGCCGAGCAGTACATTCGTCGCGGCGCCGCCTGACTTCGTTCCGACCTCCGCTTACGGAGGGGGATAGAAGGCTGAACGTCTGAGAAGGGATGCCGAGGGTTTCCGCAGTTCACCGGCGGCGGCGCGGTACCGTTCATCAACCTGACGCCGGCGGACGCCCCGCCGCGCACGATCACACGCCGCACTGAGCGGCACGATTGGTAGCGCGATCCCGGGCTGCCGGATCTACGGCTTGAGCGCCGGTCTCACCTTGATGAGCGACTTCGCGAACGGCACTGTCGTGGTCGTCCCGCCGCTGCTCTCGCACACCGGATCGGCGGGATCGGCGCCCGGACCGCTCGACGCGCCCCAGTAGTTCTTGTCGGCGACGAGGCCGATCACGCCGTCATTCGTGAGCCCGCAGATGTTGCCGAACGTGTCGTTCTTCTCGAAGGTCCCGGTGAACGCCGCGCCGCCGCCCGGCGGGCCGATGCCGTGGTTACCGAAGCCGTAGACGTTCCCGACCGCCGCGTTTCCGGTGATCGTCTGCGCGCCCGTTTCGAGCACGATGCCGAGGCGGTTCCCAACGGCGACGTTGCCGGTCACGAGCGCGGTTTCCGCAGGCACGATACCGCTCCCGTTGAACGCCACGACGTTGTTTCGCAGGATCTTGTTCGGCCCCTGCACGTAAATCGCGGTCGCCCATCCCACGACCTGGTTGCCCTCGATCACGACCGATCCCGGCGAGTCGACGGTCTGCATGCCGATGCCGACGCTCGTCGGCAGGATCGGAACGAGCTGATTGCCACGAATCGCGACGTCGTCGGCGTCGATCACCATCGCATTCTTGTTGCCGTTGCTCTGTGTGATGAAGAAGCCCTTTCCCGGCGCGCCGAACGCGCCGCCGTTCGAGATGATCAGCACGGTCGTGTTGGACGCGACAGTCGTGCCGTCGATGAGCGTCTCGGCGGCGCCGTTCGTCGAGAGCAGCTTCACCGCCTTGTTGAGCGCGAGGAGACAGCCGCATCCGGGCGAGTTCAGCCCGGGGCTCTCCTCGCCCGCGGAGTCTCCGGGCGTGCCGTCGTGGTCGAGGTCGCCGTACACGCCGGGGCCGACGAGGACGGTGTCTACCGCCGCGGCGGTCATGATGCCGCACGTGATCGACCGGCACGGCGCCGCCTTCGCGCCGCACACGCACGACCCGACGATGCACGTCGGCGGCGCGCACCCCGGCGGGTCGATGCCGTTGTTCGCGACGTAGATCGTCGTGGCGCCGGCGTCGCCGAGCGTCCCGCCGAGCACGAGGGTCACGAGCAGGAGGAGCAACGTCATGTCGATACCGGGTGGGTAGCGCGTTCCGCGCACGGTCCGAGCGCGGATACTCCCGCAGCTCAACTGCGAATGTCAATTGTGGCGAACGCCATAGGCCCGCCGTTCACCTGTGGAGGGGAGATAGAAGGCTCGAACGTCCGAGAATGAACGTCACGTCGACCAAAGAGCCCGTTCGGACTTCCTACGATCCCTCCGATCACGTCGAGGCAGCGGTAGCGGCGATGACCGACCAATCGCCGGTGAAGAAGCCAGCGCCAGAGAAGTGACCCCGGCGCGGTCGGCGCCAGGCTTACGATCCTAAAACAGGCGTCGTGAAATTCCGTGCGTGACCGTGTTCCGCGTCAAGTCACCGGGACGCCGATCGACCGAAGCACGGCCTTCTCCACCTCGAGCATTCGGCTCGACGCGAGTGGCCCGCCAAGCGGGCGCGTGCCGAGGCGATCGCGACGCAGTGTCGTGATCTGCTCGCACTTCACGACGGACGCACGCGCAAGCCCCCCCTCACGAGTCCGTAGTCGAACGTGCGTCGGCGATTCGCGCAGGACACTCGAAATCGGCACCACGGCGGATGTCGGGCGAGATTACGAGCGCCGGGCGGCGCTTGCCGCCCGGTCCATCCGGGATCCGTACCCAATAGAGATGGCCACGCCGTGGATGCTCCGAACGGGTGATCACCGATCCCAACTCGTACGGACCGTCTCGTCACCCGCAGATGCCCACGTCTCGGCGGGGGACAGGTCAGAAGGCCCGCGCGCTCGTCCGAGTCGCCTGAGATGGTTGTCTTGTCCGCTTCCATCGCGAAAACGCCTCGACTAAACCCGGGGAG
>VBKW01000318.1 GCA_005879405.1 Deltaproteobacteria bacterium | reverse complement strand
GCCGGCGGCACCTACGTCTGCATGGAGGGCCCGCAATTCTCGACCCGCGCCGAGTCGGAGCTCTACCGCAGCTGGGGCGCGTCGATCATCGGCATGACGAACCTGCAAGAGGCGAAGCTCGCGCGCGAGGCGGAGCTGTGCTTCGCGACCCTCGCCCTCGCGACCGATTACGACTGCTGGAAGCAGGACGCGCACGAGGTCGCGATCGCCGACGTGCTCGCGGTGCTGCAGGCGAACGTCGCGCTGGCGAAGCGGGTCATCCACGACGTCGTCCCGGCGCTGCCCGCGGAGCCGGGCTGCGGCTGCGGCCGCGCGCTCGAGGACGCGATCATCACCGATCGCGCGCGGATTCCCGCGAAGGTGAAGCACGACCTGGCGCCGATCATCGGCAGGTACGTGTCATGAGCCTCCTCGTCGTCGGCTCGGTCGCCATCGACACGCTGGAGACGCCGCGCGGGCGCGCGCCCGACGTCCTCGGCGGCAGGGCGGAGCTCGAGTGGTTCGCGTCGCGCGGCATCGACCTCGCCGGCGTCGAAGTGAAGCCGGGACGGAGTCTCCGCTGGACGGGGCGGTATCACGAGGACATGAACGTCCGTGACACGGTGTCGTTCGAGGCGAACGTCTTCGCGCACTTCTCGCCCGAGCTGCCGGCTGCGTACCGCAATACGGCCTTCGTGTTTCTCGCCAACATCGCGCCGACGCTGCAGGCGCGGGTTCTCGATCAGGTGCGCGCGCCGCGGCTCGTCGGCGCCGACACGATGAACCTGTGGATCGAGACCACGCGTGCCGATCTCGACGCGCTCCTCCGCCGCGTGCCGCTGCTCATGATCAACGACGAGGAGGCGCGCCTCCTCTCCGGCGAGACGAACATGGTGCGTGCCGCGCGCCGCATCCTCGCGATGGGACCGGAGAGCGTGATGATCAAGCGCGGCGAATACGGCGCGCTCTACTTCTCGGGCGAGAGCGTCTTCGCGGTGCCCGCGTATCCGCTGGAGGAGGTGTTCGACCCGACCGGCGCCGGCGATGCGTTCGCCGGCGGAGTCATGGGCTATCTCGCGAGCTCGGGGGACACGTCGCCCGCGGGCGTTCGGCGCGCTATCGTCTACGGCAGCGTGCTCGCGTCGTTCACGGTCGAGGCGTTCAGCCTCGAGCGCTTGCGGACGCTCACGCGCGACGAGATCGACCGCCGCTACCGGCAGTTCATCAGCTTGACGGCGTTCGACGTGCCTTGAACGCGATGCCCCAGCTCTCCGTCGTCGTACCGGTCTACAACGAGGCGCCGAACGCCGAGGCGCTGGTGTCGGAGCTGCGCGCGACACTCGATCGCTTGACGCTGACGAGCGAGGTCGTGCTCGTCGACGACGGGTCGACCGACGACACGTTCGCGCTCCTCGCCGCCGCATGCGGCGACGACGCGCGCTTTCGCATCGTACGGTTGCGGCGGAACTTCGGCCAGACCGCCGCGCTCGCGGCGGGCCTCGACCACGCCGCGGGTGAGATCATCGTCACCATGGACGGCGATCTGCAAAACGACCCGGCCGACATCCCGCGGCTCCTCGACGTGCTCGAGGCGGGCGCCGACGTCGCGACCGGCTGGCGACGGGATCGCAAAGATCCGTTCCTCTCGCGGCAGCTGCCGTCGATTCTCGCCAACCTGGTCATCGGCGCGACGACGAACGTCCGCATTCACGACTACGGCTGCGGCATCAAGGCGTTTCGCGTCGAGATCGCGAAAGGCATGAAACTCTATGGCGAGATGCACCGCTTCATCGCGGCGATCGCGGGCGATCTCGGCGCGACCGTCGTCGAGATCCCGGTGAATCACCGCCCGCGTCTGCACGGCACCTCGAAGTACGGTATCTCGCGCACGTTCCGCGTCGTGCTCGATCTGCTGACGATCAAGTTCCTCTCCGGCTACTCGACGCGCCCGATTCACGTCTTCGGCTTTTTCGGCCTGCTCGCGATGGTCGTGGGCCTCGGCATCACCGGCTTTCTCGGCGTCGAGAAGCTCGTCTTCGGCGTCCGGCTCGCCGACCGGCCACTCCTCCTCCTCGGCATCCTGCTCGTCCTCGGCGGCGTGCAGTTCGTGACGTTGGGTCTGCTCGGCGAGATGCTCGCGCGCACCTACCACGAGTCGCAAGCGAAGCCGATCTATACGGTCCGCGAGGTCCGCCAACCCGCACCGACGCGCGCGCCGGCGGTGTCAAGCGTTTGAAAAAGCGCCGCCGACGTCAGAATCATATTTGACGGTGGGTAAGGGGGCCGGTACCTTCATAGCACTTCCAGTGGCACGGAGGACGCGGTGAAACTGTGTGTCATCGGCACGGGGTACGTCGGCCTGGTGGCCGGCACCTGCTTCGCCGAAAGCGGAAACGACGTCATCTGCGTCGACATCGACGAGGCCAAAGTCGCGACCCTGCAGAAGGGCGGGGTGCCGATCTACGAGCCCGGCCTCGAGGAGCTGATCCGCCGCAACCTCGCTGAGCGCCGCTTGTGGTTCTCGAGCGACCTCGTCACCGCCGTGCGCGCGTCCGAGATCTGCTTCATCGCCGTCGGCACGCCCGAGACGTCGGACGGCTCGGCGGACCTCCGCGGCGTCATCAAGGTCGCCGAGGAGATCGGCAGCGCCATGAACGGCTACCGCGTCGTCGTCTGCAAGAGCACGGTCCCCGTCGGCACCGCCGACAAGGTCGCGAAGGCGATCCGCAGCAAGACCGACCACGACGTCGACGTCATCTCGAATCCGGAGTTCTTGAAAGAGGGCGCGGCGGTCGAGGACTTCATGAAGCCCGATCGCGTGGTGATCGGCGGCTCCAGCACGCGCGCGATCGATATGATGCTCACCCTCTACAAGCCGTTCGTCCGCACCGAGAACCCGATCATGGTGATGGACAACCGGAGCGCCGAGATGACGAAGTACGCCGCCAACGCGTTCCTCGCGACCCGCATCTCGTTCATCAACGAGATCGCGAATCTCTGCGAGCGCGTCGGCGCCGACGTCGCCGACGTGCGCCGCGGCATGGGCTCCGATCGTCGCATCGGCCACCACTTCCTCTTCCCCGGCGTCGGCTACGGCGGCTCGTGCTTCCCGAAAGACGTACAGGCGATCATCCGCACCGCGCACGAGAACGGCCTCGAGTTCCCACTGCTCAACGCCGTCGAGCACGTGAACGAGACGCAGAAGCGGCTGCTGGTCGAGAAAGTCGCGCACCACTTCGGCGACGAGCTGAAGAGCCGCCGCTTCGCGATCTGGGGCCTCGCGTTCAAGCCACGCACGGACGACATGCGCGAGGCGCCGTCGATCGTCGTCATCGAGGAGCTGCTGCGGCGCGGCGCCGTCGTCGAGGCGCACGATCCGGAGGCGTTGAACGAGGCGCGGAAGGTCTTCGCCGACCGCATTCGCTATCATCGGCTCAACTACGACGCGCTCGAAGGCGTCGATGCGCTGCTCGTCATCACCGACTGGAACGAGTTCCGCCGCCCCGACTTCAAGCGCATGCGTCAGCTCATGCGCACGCCGGTCATCTTCGACGGCCGCAATCTCTACGACCACGATGCGCTACGCGAGCACGGGTTCACGTATTACCCGATCGGCCGCCCGGCGCTCGAGATCGCCTGAGTGGCGCGGATCCTCGTCACCGGCGGCGCCGGCTTCATCGGCTCCCACCTCTGCGAACGCCTGCTCGCGGAGGGTGACGACGTCATCTGCGTCGACAACTTCCTGACGGGGTCGGCGGACAACATCGCGCTGTTTCTCGGCAACCAGCGCTTCACGTTCATCCAGCAGGACGTCACGAACTTCATCTACGTCCCGGGCGCGCTCGGGATCGCTGGGGACCCATAAGGCGCTAGGACTGGCCAAGGAAAAAGGGGCGCGCTTCTTGTTGGCCTCGACGTCCGAGGTCTACGGTGATCCGCTCGTCCATCCGCAAAAGGAAGACTACTGGGGGAACGTCAACCCGATCGGCCCGCGCGGCGTGTACGACGAGGCGAAGCGCTTCGCCGAGGCGATCACGATGGCGTATCAGCGGACGCACGGCGTGCAGACGCGGATCGTTCGTATTTTCAATACTTTTGGGCCACGCATGCGCCAAGAGGATGGGCGTGTCGTGCCGAACTTCATCGCGCAGGCGCTGCGCGGCGAGAACCTGACAGTGTTCGGCGACGGCAGCCAGACGCGCAGCTTCTGCTATGTGACCGACCTCGTCGAAGGCATTCTCCGTCTCTTGCGCAGCGACCATCCGACGCCGGTGAACGTCGGCAACCCGCACGAGATGACCGTGCTGCAGTTCGCGAAGCTCATCATCGAGCTGACCGGCACGCGCAGCGGCATTGCGTACAAGCCGCTCCCCGTCGATGATCCGAAGGTCCGCCAGCCGGACATCACGCTCGCGCGCAGGGTTCTCGGCGGCTGGGAGCCAGTCGTGCCCGTCGAGGAGGGGCTGCGGCGGACGATCGAATATTTCCGCGGCAAGCTGGCGTGAGCCGGATCGCGGGGGAGGGCGCGGCATGAAGATCCTCGTCACCGGCGGCGCGGGGTTCATCGCCTCGCACATCACCGACGCGTACCTCGCCGGCGGTCACGAGGTCGTGATCGTGGACGACCTCTCGAGCGGCAAGCGGGCTAATCTACCCGCCGCAGCGAAATTCTATCACGCCGACATCCGCAGTCCCGAGGCGCGTGAGATCATGCGCAACGAGCGCCCACAGGTACTCTCGCACCATGCGGCGCAAATGGACGTGCGTCGCTCCGTCGCCGACCCGGCGTTCGACGCCGAGGTGAACGTGCTCGGATTCATCAACCTCCTCGAGGCGGCGCGCGAGGTCGAGACCGAGAAGGTGATCTTCGCCTCGTCGGGCGGCGCGATGTACGGCGAGCAGGAGGCGTTTCCCGCGCCCGAAAGCCACCCACACAACCCGCTCTCGCCATACGGCATCACCAAAGCGACCGGCGAGCACTACCTCTTCTACTATCACGCCGTGTACGGCCTGCCGTACGTCGCGCTCCGCTACGGCAACGTCTTCGGGCCACGCCAAGACCCGCACGGCGAGGCGGGCGTGATCGCGATCTTCACCGAGCGCCTGCTCGCCGGTCAAGCGCCGACGATCAACGGCGACGGCAAGCAGACGCGTGACTACGTCTTCGTCGCCGACGTCGTCCGCGCCAACGTGGCCGCGCTCGCGACGAGCTTCGTCGGTCCGATCAACATCGGCACCGGCATCGAGAGCGACGTGAACACGCTCTACGCGCACCTCCGCGTCCTCACTGGCAGTCCGCACCCGGCGCAGCACGGCGCCGCGAAGCCCGGCGAGCAGCGCCGCAGCGTCCTCGCGATCGATCACGCCGCGCAGGTGCTCGGGTGGCGGCCGGAGGTCACGCTCGAAGAGGGTTTGCGCCGCACGGTCGAGTTCTTCCGCGCCCGTGCGAGCGGCTGACGACTCGTTGCGCTCTCGTCGCGACGAGAGCCAAGCCACACGAGCGCGATGCGCGAAGTACACGTCAGCACGGTGCCGATGAAGGCATCCGCGACGACTGTTTGCGCGCGCGCCGGTAGCTAGAGCCCTGCGCTCAGCCGCCGCGCGCGAGATGGTTGCCGTTCTTCAGCAGCCCCGAGACGGTGACGACGTTGCCCGAATCATCCGTGATCGTGATCTCGGCGAAGTCGTTCTTCGGACCGTGGCCGCCATCGGTGAACGTCCACTCGGCGGTCGCGGGGACGCCGTTCAGCGTGCCCTCGCCTTTGCCGTCGTAGGTGTTGAACCCGGCGAGGTCGTTGGCGGCGATCGACGGGTCGGCGCTGCAGGACGCATCGGTGAGCGTCTTCAGACGGAAGAAGTGTTTCGTGCCCCAGTGAACCTCGAGGCGATTCGGTAGATCGGTGGCGTCGCAGTGGAGCGCGAAGCCGTGACGGAATCCCGAGTCGGCGATGCCCCCGCCGCCGGTCATGCGCATGCCGCCCTTGTAGTAGGTCTGCGCGACGAGGGCGGCTCGCCAGCTCGGCGAGAGGATCGCCAGCGCCGCGTCCAGCACGGCCATCGCGAGGGTGAGGACGGACTTCGATGGGAAGGAATTCATGACGGGACCTCCAGTGGCTGCGGCGCCGGCAGCGGTAGCGCCGTGTGGTGGCTGATGATTCCGAGGAGCGTGAACGTGACGACGACGACCCATTCACGAATGAAGCTCAGCTCGACGAGTCCGGCGGTCGCGACGGCGACGAGACTGCCGAGGGCGCCCGCGGCGAGCACGCGCGCGTCGCGGTCGCGCGCCTTGGCGACGACCGCGTACGCGAGCCGCACGGCCGTCGCGAGCATGACCCCGAGCGCGAGGAAACCGACGATGCCCTGCTCGGCGAGCGTCTCGAGATAGAGGTTGTGCGCCCAGGGAACGGCGCGCTCGTCGAGCGGGATCCACGGCGGCAGCACGAGCGCCCCGGCGTACGCGTCCTGGAGCGCGCCGAACGCGTGTGGTCCCTGGCCGAGCCACGGGGCGTCGCGGAACATCGCCAGCGCGGCGATCCAGAGCGCGATCCGCGGGTTCGCGCCGGGCGCGAACTTGTGCAGCAGCGGCAGGCCGCGCACGGCGTCGACGGTGAGCACGACGGCGGCGACCGATACCACCGCAACGGCGGCGCGACGCCACGAACGAGCAGCCACCGAGCACGCGATCCCGCTGATCATCGCGAGCGCCGCGACGCGGCTCTGCAGCACCGCGATCGCGCCGGCGCTGACCAGCAGAGAGGTGCCGGCGAGCAGCGCCGTTCCATAGCGTCGCGTCGACTGCAGCAACGCCCAGGCGAGTGGCGCGGCGACGGCGAGCAGCGCGACGTCGTTCGGCACGACGAGCGCCGGGGAGCCGAGGCTCGCCACGAGCGCACTCGGATCGAGCGCGGGATGTCGCCACGCCTCCGCGAGCACGGCAGCGCCGACGGCGAGCGCCGTCACCGCGAACGCCGCGTACAGCCGCCGCGTGTCGTCGAGATCGCGGAAATGGCCGGCGATGACCACGAAGAGCAACGCCCCGGGAACGAGCGGACGGCTGAGCACGACGCCGCGCTGCACGTCGTCGGCGACGAGCAGCGACAGCCCGATCGAGACGAAGAACAGGGCGACGGCACCGGCGAGGCGGCGCGCGCGCGGCGGCGTCTCGCCCCGGTCGGCGACGAGCACCGCCAGCGCCGTGCAGACCGCCAACCCGAGCAAGGGAACATCGGCCGCGAGCGGCAACGCGAACAGGATCAGGTACGACGACGCGCCGATGACGGCGAACGTCGCGGAGTCGGGACGGTACGAGATGAGTGTGCGCGCAGTCGGCAGAACGGAGTAGACGCGAAGTGACGGCGGACTCATCCGGGACTCGATGCGGGAGCGTCTGTAGCCCTCTTCAAACTCTGAAGCGCGGCACGAGGTGGTCAACGCAGCGCCTGGCGGAAGCGCCAACGGGCGCGTGAGCACGCGCGCCGCGATCGCTAATGCACCGTCGGGCGGCGCGGTCGCGCTCGGCGCCGATCCATGCAACATTCGGCGCGTGCACGATCCGCGGATGATCCGCAATTTCTCGATCATCGCCCACATCGATCACGGCAAGTCGACGCTCGCCGACCGGTTGCTGGAGCGTACCGGTACGGTCAGCACACGCGACATGGAGGCGCAGTTCCTCGACGACATGGAGCTCGAGCGCGAGCGCGGCATCACGATCAAGGCGCGTGCGGTGCGGCTGAAATATCGCGCGCCGGACGGCGTCGAGTACCAACTCAACCTGATCGACACGCCGGGGCACGTCGACTTCTCGTACGAGGTGTCGCGCAGCCTCGCCGCGTGCGAGGGCGCGGTGCTGGTCGTCGACGCCGCGCAAGGCGTCGAGGCGCAGACGGTCGCGAATGTGTACCTCGCCCTCGACACCGACCTCGCGATCGTCCCGGTGCTGAACAAGATCGACCTCCCGGCCGCGGAGCCGGATCGGGTGCGGCACGAGATCGAGGACGTGATCGGCCTCGACGCGTCGCGCGCGATTCTCGCCAGCGCCAAGCAGGGGATCGGCACCGACGAGGTGTTGCAGGCGATCGTGCGCGACATCCCGGCGCCGCGCGGCGACGCCGTCGCGCCGCTGCGCGCGCTGCTCTTCGACAGCTGGTTCGATCCGTACCACGGCGTGATCATGGTCGTGCGCGTCTTCGACGGGGAGCTGCGGCCGGGAATGCGGATCCGTCTCGTCGCGACCGGCAAGGAGGCGGAGGTGAACCGCCTCGCCGTCTTGGTGCCGAGTCTCGCCGACATCGACGCGCTCGGCCCGGGCGAGGTCGGCGCGGTGATGGCCGGCATCAAGGAGGTCGCCGACACGCAGATCGGCGACACCGTGACCGACGCGAGCCGGCCGACGGCGACGCCGCTGCCGGGCTTCAAGCAAGTGAAGCCGATGGTCTTCGCCGGCCTCTACCCGGCCGAGGCCCACCAGTACGGGGCGCTGCGCGACGCCGTCGAGAAGCTGCGTCTGAACGACTCGTCGTTCACCTACGAGCCCGAGAACTCGGTCGCCCTCGGCTTCGGGTTCCGCTGCGGCTTTCTCGGCCTCCTCCACATGGAGATCATCCAAGAGCGCCTCGAGCGCGAGTTCGGGCTGACGTTGATCACGACGGCGCCGACGGTCGCGTATCGCGTCTACACGACCGATGGCCGCATGCTCGTCGTCGACAGCCCGGCGAAACTGCCGCCCGAGGGTGAGATCGAGCGCATGGAGGAGCCGTTCATTCTTGCCACCATCCACGTGCCGACGGAGCACCTCGGCAACGTCATCGCGCTCTGTGAGGAGAAACGCGGCAAGCAGCGCGAGCTGAAGTTCTCCGGCGAGAAGCGTGCGCTGCTCGTCTACGAGCTGCCGCTGAACGAGATCGCCCTCGACTTCTACGATCGCCTCAAGTCGGCGAGCCGCGGCTACGCGTCGCTCGACTACGAGCCCCTCGACTTCCGCGACTCGAAGCTGGTGAAGCTCGACGTCCGCATCAACGGCGACATCGTCGACGCCCTCTCGGTGATCCTCCACAGCGAGCGCGCGTACTACCGCGGTCGCGAGCTGACGCAGAAGATGCGCGAGCTCGTCCCGCGCCAGATGTTCGAGGTCGTGATCCAGGCGGCGATCGGCAACAAGGTGATCGCGCGCGAGACCGTGAAGGCACTGCGCAAGAACGTCACCGCCAAGTGCTACGGCGGCGACATCACCCGCAAGCGCAAGCTCCTCGAGCGCCAGAAGGAAGGCAAGCGGCGCATGAAGCAGGTCGGGCGCGTCGAGATCCCCCAAGAAGCGTTCCTCGCGGTGCTCAAGGTCGGCGAGTAACTCGGCGCGCGAGCGCGGCCGCTCTGCACTCTCGCGTGCGCCGCGCGCTTCGTCAGAACGGAGCGTCGGCGCGGGCGGCGGCGGGCGCTCGAGCGCCGACGTTGCACGCGCAGCGGGAACACGCGAACGACGGCGCGGGGACGTTTCTTATGGAGCGCCGACGTTGCGCGCGTACGGCAATATGTGGCTGCGCCAGACTCACGAACGGCCCGTACCGGGTCAAGTTGCGAGCGAGACGCGACGGAAGCGAGCAGCGCAGGCGTAGCAGCGCTACGCCGAGCAGCGGAGCGACCGAGCAACGAAGTATCGCGACGCAATTGACCCGGTACCGAACGGGGAGTGGCCTGGCGGCGCAGGGGACGATCGGGTAGGGTGGGCGGCTGTGACGAAGGTCCGCGGGGGCGTCGCCGCCGGCGCGAGAGAGCGGGAGCAGGCGGTCGCCGCGGAGGCGGGCGCCAAGCCGAAGTCGACGTTTCGCGAGTACGCCGAGGCGCTCGCCGTCGCGTTCGTCCTGGCGCTCTTCATCCGCACCTTCATCGTCCAAGCCTTCAAGATTCCCTCGGGATCGATGCTGCCGACGCTGCAAATCGGCGACCACATCCTCGTCAACAAGTTCCGCTACGGGATTCGCCTGCCGCTCCTCGGCGAGCGCGTCGTGAAGTTCGCGGATCCGCGGCGCGGCGACATCATCGTGTTCGTGTACCCGGTGGATCCGCACAAGGATTTCATCAAGCGCGTCATCGGTGAGCCGGGGGACACGGTCGAGATCCGCCACAAACAGATCTACGTGAACGACCAGAAGATCGACGACCCGTACGGGCACTTCGTCGACGGGCCGGGCGACCAGAGCCGTCTCATGCCGCGCGACAACTACGGACCGGTGACGGTCCCTCC
This sequence comes from Deltaproteobacteria bacterium, assembly GCA_005879405.1. Lineage (GTDB taxonomy): Bacteria > Desulfobacterota > Binatia > UTPRO1 > UTPRO1 > DP-19. The sequence continues at coordinate 1,144 of VBKW01000318.1, read as the reverse complement.
CGACAAGGTGTTCGTCATGGGCGACAACCGCGACCGCAGCTACGACAGCCGCTTCTGGGGCTTCGTGCCGCTCGACGACGTGAAGGGGAAGGCGTTCGTCATCTACTGGTCGTGGGACGGCGAGGACCGCTGGGTGCGATGGGAGCGGATCGGCGGGTTGATCCATTGAGGGCTTTCGCGTGAGGCCGTTCGCGTCGTCGGATCGTCGTCGGCGCGCGCAGTGAGCTCGCACGCTCGCGACGCACAGCTCCCCGAGAGTCCCGAACGACGCCGCGACGTCCTGCTCGCGTTTCTCGCCGCCGTCGTCGTGCTCGCGGGATTGCAGTTCACGACGCCGAACCTGATCGGCAACGACTCGTACTTCCACATCCGCTACGCGAAGGTGATCCGCGAGGCGGGCGTGCGCGGCTTCCCGCCGCCGTTTCCGTGGCTGCCGCTCACGATTCTCGCGCCCGATCGCTACGCGGATCACCACATGCTCTTTCACTTGTGGCTCGTGCCGTTCACGCTCGGCGACTTGCGCATCGGCGGCAAGCTCGCGGGACTCGCTGGGGCGGTGACATTCGTCGCCACGTTCGTCTGGTTCCTGCGCCGCCACGGCGTCGGTCTCGTGGCGCTCGCGCTGCTGGCGCTCGCCGCGTCGTCGGCGGACCTGCTCTTCCGCGTCAACATGACGCGCGTGCAGGCGTTGTCGTTGGTGTGCCTGCTCGGCGGCTTCCATTGCGCGTTGCGCGAGCGGGTATGGGCGCTCGGCGCGCTCGGGTGCGTGTACGCGTGGCTCTACGATGGGTTTCCACTGCTCTTCGTGGCGATCGCGGCGACAGTCGGCGCGACCTGGATCTGCGAGCGCCGGCTGCCGCTCGCGATCGTCGCCGCCGCGCTCGGCGGTGTCGTCGCCGGGCTCGTCGTGACGCCGTACTTCCCCGAGTACTTTCGCTTCATCGTGCATCACTTCGGCGACAAGCTGCTGCCCGGCAACGAGTCGGTGCGGATCGGGCGCGAGTGGTTCCCCTACGACCCCGCGAGCCTGCTGGCGAACGCCTTGCCCGCGATGTGCTACGTGGCGTTCGGCGTCAGCGTCCTCACCGAGCGTGGTGTCCGCCGCGATCGCGACGCGCTCGCGGCGCTCGCCGTCGCGGTCGTG
>VBKW01000321.1 GCA_005879405.1 Deltaproteobacteria bacterium | reverse complement strand
TAGACGCGGAACGGCTGCGTGCAGTCGCCGTTCGTGAACCCGTTCCACCAGAACGAGTCGGCGAGCGTGACGGGTCCGCCGACGCCGCTCATCGACGTCGTCGCGCCCCAGTCGTTGCACGTCGACAGCGCCGATCCGGCGACCGACGGCGTCGTCGCGCCCGTCCAGGCGTTGCTGTTCGCCGCGTACGTGCCGTCGGCGTGCTGCCAGATGCCGCTCTGCAATGCCTTGCCGGCGGCGAGCGTCGTTCCCGCCGCGATGACGATGCCGTCGGGGCGGACGTAGGTGGACGTCGCGGCGGCGGGGAACCGCGAGATGGCGGACGCGGTCGACGTCGCGAGGAGCGCCATGTACGTGCCGGAAAGACCGGCCGCCGCGGCCTCGTTCGCGCAGAACGCGTCGGCGGCCGCGATGCCGGTCGTCGGTCCCGGCGTCAACCCGCCGACGGAGTAGAAGGCGCGCTTCCCCGTCGTGGGCGTCGGCGTGAGCGGCGTCGTGAAGTCCGTCTGGAAGCAGTAGAGCCGCCGGCTCGCGACGCAGGCGTTGTTCGTCCGCGCCGTCCACGCGACCGGCCCTCCGTCGTTCCGCCCCGTGAGTGCGCTGTCGGTCATCGCGATCGAGGTCCAGTTGAGACAGGTGTCGGTCGCGAGGGTGCCGTCGCGGTTGATCCCCGTCCACACCGTCGTCGACCCGGTGGTCGCGTTCCCGTTCTCATCGAGACGCAGCGGATTGAAGATCTTCCCGGCTTCGATGTCGGTGATCGCGTCGGCGAACGGTTGCCCGTCCGGGCGAACGAACCCGCGCGCGGCGCCGAGGCGCGACGGCGCCGCCGAGTTCACATCGGATACCCAAGCGACGTAGGTGCCGATGAGCCCGGCGCCGGTCGCGATGGTCTGGCATATGGCGTCGGCGGCGGTCGCGCTCCCGAAATTCGCCGAGTGGAGCGTCGACGTCACGAATACGGTGTTGAAGCCGCCCGGCGTCGGGGTAGTGCTCGGCGTCGAGGTACCGCCGGGTGTGCCGCTCGTCGCCGTCGGCCCCGGGGTCGCGGGTGTCGGCGTGGCCGTCGGCGTCGGTGTCGAAGTAGACGGCGCGGCCGCGTTGCACTCGGCGGGATACGTCGGGACGAACGCCGGCACCGCGGCGTCGTTCGCGCAGTCGACCGCGAACTCGGTCACGCAATCGACGCAGTCGACGAGGTCGCCGAGCGCCTCGACGGCGTGAATACAGCGCGTGCCGCCGGGTACGATCACGTCCGTGCACGACCCGACGAACCCGATCGTGGCTGGCGTTTCATCGTCCGGCGTTCCGACGCGCCGGTCGGGACCCGCGCAGCCCTTCTCGATCGCGGCGCGCTTCCTCGACTCCGCGGCGGCGATCGCCGTCGTCGCGATTGCGTCCGGACACTGGCCGCTCCCCGCCTTGTTCACCGCCGCCCAGCACTTCGCGAGGTCCTTGGATTTCGCCAGCAGGAACCTGGTGGCCGCCCTGCCGACCGTCACCTGGCACCTGTTGACGGCCCTCTCGCTCTTGTCTCTCGACTTCGGATCGGTCGGTGTGAGTGCGCCGTAGTACAGCGCGAGCGCATCGCCGAGCGCCGCCTCGCTGACGCACTGGATGCAGGTGGGGATGCCGCTGCAATCGGTGATCGCGTTCGTGCAATCGCCGCTGCCGAAGTTCGGACACTGCGCGATGTTCCATCCGATCGCCGCCAGCGACGGCTCGCTGCTGTCGGCGTCCATGGTGCCACAGACCTTGTCCCTCCCGCCGCATGCCTTGACGATCGCCGTATCGAGCTTCGTCCGCGCCTTCACGATCGCCGGCTGGGTCCTCAGCGGCTCAGTCGCGCAGACGGTGTCCCGCGGCAGCACGCCCTTCACCTTCGCCTCCTCGCAGCGCTGCAGCGCAGCCGCCTCCTGGCGGATGAACACTGCGGCCGCGGTGACGATCGCCGCCTTGCATTTCGTTGCCGGGTTCGTCGCTGCGTCGGCGTGTGGGCGCGAGCCGACGAGCGCCGACACCAGCGAAAGGAACGTGACGAGGCTCGGAAGGAACCGATGAGAGGCCATGCGGGGAACGATCGCGCGAGACGCGTCGACAGATGCTCGTCGCGCCCGGCATTCGTGTCAATGGGAGGAACGTCGATGGCCGTCGGACACCGCGGACCTAGGCCACACTGGGATTTGAAAAAGTGTCCCAGGCGCGGCGGGGCGGCCCGCATTGAGCAAAGTACGATGACACTATATCGCCCATCTCCGCGGCCACGCATTCGCCAAGCCGAGTCGCACGCCGCGACGATACCGGTTACGCTCCCGCACCCGGCGTTTGAGCCACCGGCGGCGCGTCGTTCGGCGGCGCGTCGGATGTCGGCGGTCTGACGCTACGCCGGATGCTCGCAGCGGCTCGCGCGACTCGACGCGGTACGTCCCGGCAGCCGGACGCTTGTCGCGACGTTGACCCCGTACTCGGCCGCGCGCAGGAGGAGGAACGCGGACGCGCGCTCGGCGAGCGCGGCGATCGTGAGCGACGGATTCACGCAGAGCGACGTCGGCACCGCGGAGGCGTCGGTGACGAAGATGCCGGGGTGGCCGCGCAGCTCGTGGCGGTCGTCGCAGGCCGACGTGTCGGGATCGTCGCCGATGCGGCACGACGCGAGCGGATGCGCGCTCTGTACGTTGGGCGGCGCGCTGCCGTTCGGCGGCGCCGCCCACAGATGATGCCGCGCCAGGCCGTCGCGCTCGACGATCGAGCGCGTGAGCGCATCGGCGGCGTCGAAGCCGCTCTGCGTCTGCGGTGCGCGATCGAACGTGAGCTGCCCGAGGGACGCCGCAGGTGACAGGCGCACGAAGTTGCCAGTCGGCGGCGGCGTGCCGAAGACGCCCTCGTTCGCGTCCTCCGTCATCGCGAGCACCGACAGCCACGACCGCCAGCGCGACGTGACCGTCCGCTTGTCGACGCCGAACCACGACGGCGGCCCGTCGACGCGATCATCGAGGAGAATGTTGACGATCGGCGGGAAGTAGATCTGCTGCAGCGAGAAGCGCGAGAACTCGGGCGCGCTCGCGACCAGCGGATCGTACGTCATCGTGCCGATCGGCCGGCCGATGTGGTGCGCGTCGTACCCAACACCGGGCGCGCGCTCGAGGCCGAGGAGATCGCGCACCTTCGCCTCGTCGAGGACGGCGGTGGTCACGTGGTCGCCGTTCGGCGAGAAGTAGCGTCCGACCGCCGACGGCATCGCGCCGAGGTACGTCGCCGAGCGCTGCAGGATGACCGGGGTTCCCATCGCACCCGCCGCGACGATCACGAGCCTGGCGTCGATCGTGCCGCCTCCCACCGCGACTCGGTAATCCGTCGGATCGAGCTGCAGATAATCGACCGCATAGCGATAGCCGGGCGTGTCGGCTGGGCGGATCGCCTGCACCTCGTGCAGCGGCCGGATCTCGGCGCCGCACGCCTCGGCGGCGGGGATGTAGTTGAGGAGCATCGAGCGCTTCGCGTCGAAGCGGCAGCCGTGCACCATGAAATTGCAATTGGTGCAGCGCTTCAGATCGACGGCGACCGGCACCGGGTTGCACGTGTGGCCGGCGCGGTTGCATGCCGCCGCCCAGACGCCGCCGGCGTAGGCGACGTCCTTCCAGCGCTGCTGCGCGACCGGCAGGATCTTCTCGACGCGGCGGTACCAGGGATCGAGCGTCTGGCGTGAGATCGCCGCCGGCCAGAGCCGTCGCCCGAGCGTCCCCATGCGCTCGAAGACGAAGGTCGGCGCCCGCAAGGATGCCGCGAAGTAGATGACGCTCGAGCCGCCGACGCAGTTCCCGGCGGTCACGTCGACGCCGGTGCCGCGGATGTAGTCGACGATGCGCGTATAGACGCCGATCTCGAACGTCTGCGCGAAATCCTCCGCGGCGAGCCGCGGGCCGCGCTCGAGCATCACGACCCGCGCGCCGCCGGCGGCGAGATAGTAGCCGGGGATCGAGCCGCCGAACCCGGTGCCGATGACGACGACGTCCGCGGTCTCGCTCATCGCGCGCGCCTCCGCGCGCGTGTCGCAGGCACCGTCACGGCGGGTTTCCTCGCTTGGAGGTCTCCGGGTGACGCGTGGCGAGCGCACGGCGATACGAGAAGTCGCTGTAGTGCCAGAGGCCGTCTGCTTGCGGCTGCGGAAAGCCGATCGCCGCGAGCCCGGGATGGCCGCTGCGCACCGCATCGACGAGCGGCAAGTGCCCCGCCGTGTGGTACGCGAGGAACGCGAGCGCGGCGAGCGCGAAATACGCGAGCTCGTCCGGACCACTGCCGTCGAGAATCTCGACCAGCAGCGCGGTGCGGTCGCCGAACGCGAGGGCGACGAACGGCGGCACGGTCGGATCGAGCGCGATCCCGTTCGTCGCGGCGTATTGCACGGCGTGCGCATTGAGACCCGCCGCGAAACCCGGCAACGCCGGCGCGACGCCCACCGGCGGGAAGTTCATCAAGTCGAGCGCTCCCGCTTGCACGGCGCCGGGGCCGGCGGCAGCGCCGGCGATCGCGCGATCGTCGGACGAGCGCTTCTCGCCGGGGATCAATGTGTCGGCGAACGCCTCGAGCGTCGGCACGATCGTCGGATCGTCGGGAAGGGTCTGCGCGAACGCGTCGGGTGGACGCACGACCCACCGCCGCGCCTGCCACGCGAACGGCGCGAGCGCGACCAGCTGCAGGAGCCGACGGCGTTTCAGGTCGACGGCGTCGCTCATCGCCGCCCGCTTATGAGCACGGCGGCGGCGACTGGGCGCATCCGCCGTCGGTGCAGGCGTCGCAGCAGCTCTGCGCCGCGCCGGCGCAGACGCTGCCGTTCTGCGGCGCGCGACAGCGCGAGGCGCTCGACTTCACGTGGCACTTGGTGACCCCCCCCGCGTTCGTCCGGCAGCACGTCACCGCGTCGGGGCGGCCGCACGTCGAGTTCGAGGCGCAGCGGACGACGGCGCCGCGACACTCCGGCCCGATGTCGCCGGCGGCGACGTGCCGATCGGCCGCATCGCGCACGCACGACACGTACGCGCCGTGCGTCGACGCATCCGAGCAGCTGCACTCGCCGTCGATAGCATCGCGCGTCGTCGCGACCGCGCAGTGGCCGCACGGCCCGTCGGTGCAATGCGGCGGCACCTGACACGTCGGATCGCCGCCGCCGAGGCAGATGGTCGCGCCGCCGCCGCCGGACGCGTCCCCGTACTGCCGGATCACCGCCGCCATGTCGGGATCGAGCGGCTCGACGAGCACCGCGACCTGCTCCGGCGTCGCCGGCTGGCCGCCAATCGTGAAGTTTCGGAGCCGCGCGCCGCCGTCGCCCGCGCCCTTGTCGAACCAGTAGCTGCCATCCCACCCGACGATGCTCGGATCGGTCGGCTGCACCTGGATCCGCCAGTGGTCTTGCTGCCAGTAGCGGCACTTCGGGATCGCGATCGCGAACCGTGCCGGCTCGGCGGCGAGGAAATCGACGGCGCCGGCGTTCGTCACCGTGATGTCGCGCTTCTCGTACTCGACGCAGAGCGGGTCCTCGGGAAAGCCGTCGAGCGCCGGCGCCTCGCCCTCGGCGAAATGGTGGACGTCGCAGTAGCGCGCGAACGGCGGTCCGACGAACGGGGTGACCGATTGCCCGTGCACCGCCGACGCGAAGAGCGCGATCCAGCCGAGCGTCGCGACGATGATGCGTGCCGCCTGAGCTGGCGGGCGTAGGACCGATCGACCGCCGGCCTGTCTCGTTGTCATCGCGTCCCCCTTCCGAGCGCGTCGCCCGGCGCCGAGGCTCGACGACGGGCCGGTAGCCGCTGTCTTCAGCAAAGGAGGCAGCTCGAATGGCCCGCGTGCCGCCGAAAACACACCAAGGCGGCGCCGTGCGCAAACCCGCCATGGCGGGATCGCGTCGGCTATTTTGGAGGAAATCCTGAAAGGATGTGCGGGGGGAAACCTCTCATGCTGCAGGAGGCAGACGCCGCAGGCATCGAAGCGCTCAAGCGACGACTGCGCGCACGCACGAAGATCGAGGTCGTCCGCTCGGCTCTCGACCTCCTGGAGCAGACCGCCGAGCGCGCAGCGCGCGTCGCGCGCTGGCGACGCGCTGCTGGAATGGTCGCCGCGCAAAGCCGCACCGTGCTGAAGGAGTTCCAGCGCCACAGCCGGCTGCGGCGGCTCGATTGAAGCGTGGCGATCGTACCACGGCGCTGGCACATCTACGTCGTCGAACTTGCTCCCCGCATCCGCCGCGTGTCCGCATCGCAGCGGGAACGTGCAGCGATCTCGGTGCCATTCCGGAAGCGCTGCAAGGGGACGTCAGGCGCGCACTTCTCGAGTTCCTCGATCTCGAGTAGCGCAATCCTCGCAGCTCCGGATTCACCTGTCCGCTTCCATCCGAAACTTCGGGCCTTGTGCGGTTGACGGGCAACCCGTTTCGGACCTTCGACCTGTGCTACGACCGCGGCAGTTCGAGTACCCGGTGGCAACCGAGCCGCCGGCGCCCGCGGCGCCGGCGGCCTGCGCCGCGCGACCGCGCCGGCGCCCTCCGTTAGTTGAAATTCACGATCGCCGTGCCGCAGCCCACCCCCTGCACCCAAAGATTTTGGACGCCGTCGATGTCGGGCGCGATGTCGGTGTCGGACACGATCATCTGGGCCGTGAACGATTCGTCGTTCCCGTCGCCGGCCCGATAGAAGTCGGCCATGAGCACGGCGGTCGTGCTGCTGGTCACCGCCGGCTTCGCAGCATCAGCGCCGGTGCACTTGAAATTCGTGCCGTCGAGCAGCTCGACGGTATCCCAGCGAACGCCCTGACCCGCGAGGCATGGGCCCGGGTCGTCCGGATTGATGCTCACGCTCAGCGGCCCCTGCTCTACGTCCTCGAGGCAACCAAACCCTCCGGACGACTTGACGGAGCCGGTCGCGAGATCATAGGAGCCGCCGCCGCTGACAAAGACCGCGCCGGTGGGGAAACCGCTGACGGTGCCGTTGAAACCGAAGCCAACCCGTGCCGGCCCGGCCCCGATGGGTGCGGCAAGGACGAAGGTAGCGGCGAGCGCGAGGGTTGGAGCCATCATCCATCGTACGAGAGTTCGCATCGGACATACTCCTTTCTCAGGTCGGGGGAGTGCACTTGTGATACTCGAGCATAAGCGGTCGTCGCACTGGGGTAGTCAAGCAGCAGCGGCGCAACTCGTGAACCGGGTCCGCGCGTCCCGTGTATCGACGACAGTATACATGGCCCCATTACGGCATGGTGGCAGGCACACACAAGAGCGCTGGCTTCTTCGCGTCTATGTCTCCGGTCCGAACTGGTTGTTGACGAAGACGCTCGTCCGCTTTGGACGATATGACGGTCGCGGCCGCGCCGCCGCTCGAGACCACGACCACGGGCTTGTTGATCGAGAGCACGCAGTTGCATCCTGGGGACGGCGTTTCTTCGCCGGCCTCTCCCGGCGTGCCGTTCGCATTGAGGTCGCCGTACACGCCGGGACCGACGATCATCTTGTCCCCGGGCGCGGCGCGTGTGATGGCGCACGTGATCGAGCGGCACGGGTTTGCTTTCCCGCCGCACCGACAGTGACTCGAACCGTCGTTGCCGTCGTTTGCGGCGTAAAACGTCGCCGCGCGCGCGGCGGGTGTGGCGGCGAGCACGGCGGCGGTGAACGAGACAAGTTGTCGCATCGTCGTCTTCCTCTGGGCCCGTTCGCTTCGTCCAAACGCCGGCGTCAGCGTGTACTCTCTCCGTTTGCGCCACCCGCGGGCCATAACGACCTCGCGTCATCCAGTGGCACAGGGCGAGGCGACCGGCTGGCACTGGCACGCCGTACTGCAAGTCGCGGGAAACGGCAGATCGCAGGGGACAGGCTGGGACGGAACCGGCACGCAAGTGCACTCGTCGTTACAAAACGACGGGAGCGTGAGAATCGGGCACCCGGTGGGATTCGCGAGCGGGTCGCATTGTTCGCCTTTGCCGATGACACCGTCGGGTTTGCACGTCGAATGCGCGGCGCGGGCTTTCAGCTGCATGGCGATTTCGATG
>VBKW01000319.1 GCA_005879405.1 Deltaproteobacteria bacterium | reverse complement strand
GTTGTACAGGTCACGTTCGACAACGGCCAGGCGGTCGTCGTCGACCGCAGCCACGTGTTCTACGCGCACGGCATGGTCGAGCGCCCCGTCGAGTCGCTGAGGATCGACGAGCTGCTCGACACGAGCTTCCATTTCCCCGCCGGCTACGAGTTCGGACGGATGGACGGCAGCACCGAGATCTCGGCGGGTGGGCTCCGCGTCCAGGCGATCACCGACGCCGGCACCGCGGATGTTTTTACGGGCATCGTCAACGAGACCGGCTGCTACTTCGCGACGGCCGGCGTACTCTGCAAGGCGTAAACATGGAGGCGACACTGCTCATCGGCGGCTTCTGGGCCGCGTTCGCCGGGACCCACGTCTGGCTCTCGTCGGCACGGACGCGCGCGGCGCTGATCGAGCGTGTGGGACCGCAGCCGTTCCAGGGCATCTACTCGCTCGTCGCGCTCGCGACGTTCGTGCCGCTGGTGTGGATCTTCGCCCGCCACAAGCACGCCGGCCCGCTGCTGTGGATGACGCTCGGTCCGCCAACGCTCGCGCGCGCCGTGAACTACGTGCTGATGGCGCTGGCGATGATTCTGTTCGTCGCGTCACTCCTGCCGTCGTCGACGCCGCCGAGCTCGATGGTAGCGCACGGCCCGGCGACGGCGCACGGCATGCTGCGGGTCACGCGCCACCCGATGCTGGCGAGCTTCGGCGTCTTCGGCGTCGCGCACTTGCTGATGAACGGATCGCTCGGAGACGTGCTCTTCTTCGGCGGCTTCCCGCTCTTCGCGTGGATCGGTGGACGTCATCAAGACTCGCGCAAGCTGGGGACGGTCCCCGGGTACGACACGCTCATCGCGACGACGTCGATCGTGCCGTTCGCGGCGATTCTCGCCGGCAAACAGCGCCTCGTCGCCCGCGAGCTACCGATCGCGGCGCTCGCGATCGGCCTCGTCGCGACGATCCTCGTACGGACGTATCACCACCAGCTCTTCGGTCCCTGAGGCGCGCCGCGACTGCGATTCCGCAGCGGCACGCGCTGGGGCGCGGTTTCAGGGCGCGCGGTGACCAGGCTTCGTCGGCGGCCAGAGCTCGGGCGCGAGCGACTCGTCGACATCGGGCGGCGGCGCCGGTGCCACGTCGGGCGGCGGCGGTGGCGCCATCGCCGGCACGTCGTCGCCCGGCGCGCCGGGCTCGCGACGCATGCGGTTGGCGCACGGTGCGCCGTCCTCGCGGCAATGTTTGCAGTGGTGACACTCGTCACATCGCCTGCCGCCGTAGTAGCCGTCATCGCGACCGTACCCCATGCCGCGGGCAGGCACGCGCACGAGCGTGACGAGTCGCGCGCCGCGCGGCGAGTCGAGACGGAGCTCGACGGGCGCGTCGACGGGTCCGCGAATGAGACGCGCGGCTTCCGGAATCGTCATGCCGCGCGTCGATTCCCCGTCGATCGCGCGAATGCGGTCACCCGGCTGGATGTTGGCCTGATCGGCAGGGCCGCCGGGAAGCACGTGCGCGACGACGATCGGACCGCGTCCCGATTCGCCCGCGCGCGCGATCGCGATGCCGATGAACCCGTACCGGCTCTGACGCTCGCGATCGCAATCGCGATGATGCCGATGATGGCCGTGGCCCTCGTACATGTACGCGGTACACGACGGCAGGCTCAGGATCGCGAGGGCGACGGTGAGGCTCTTCAGCAACGTTCGCATGGCTCTCCTCCTCGTGCGACCGGGCGTTGCTGACGTTATACGAAGATGCCGCGGCGCTTGCCGAGTAGGTCGGCGACACCGGTCGCGAGGGCCTCGCGTAGCCGCGCCGTCGTCTCGGCGACGATGTCATCCTCGGGGCGGCCGTCGGCCTCGGGCGCGAAAATCGGTGGGCAGAAGTGCATGTGCCACTTGCTCGGCAACGGTACCGCGCCCGCGACGCCGCAGAGCGGGAACGTCGGCGTGATCGGAATCCACGGCAGCCCGACGAGACCGCCCACGCGATAGAGTCGCGCCACCACCGGGTACGCCTCCTCGGCGCCGACGATCGCCACCGGTACGATCGGCGCGCCGGTGCGCAGCGCGAGCCGCGCGGCGCCGGTCTTGAACGGACGCAGCCGATAGCGCTCGGTGAAGCGCTTCTCGACGCCGGCGATGCCCTCGGGAAAGAGCCCGACGAGCTCACCGCGCCGAAGCATCATCTCACTGTTCGGAAACGACGCCGGAAACGCGCCGAGCCGGCGATAGAGCGGCCCGATCAGCGGTAATGCGTCGACGAAGCGATCGTAGAGGACGCGCAAGCAGCGCGGCGGCTTTCGCAGCTCGAGCGCGACCGCGAGCATGAACGCGTCGGCGGGGATCGCACCCGAGTGGTTGGCGGCGATCAGCGCCGGCCCGGTGTCGGGTACGTGCTCGAGACCGGACACGTCGATGCGCCAGTAGTGATCGAAGAGGATCCGCAGCGCCCGCAGCCATGCGCGACGAAACGGCAGATCGAGGTCGAAGGGGTCGGGTGTCGTGTCGGCGACGGTCTCCGCCGGCGTCGGCGTGTCCGTCGGGCGCGGCTCCGGCGACGGGAAGACGGCCGGCACGGCGCCGCGCGGCTCGGGCGTGGCGTCGTGTCGCGGCGGCGCGGCATCGGCTGCCATCGACCGGGAATCGTGCGGCGACGACGGCGGCGCATCGAGCGAGCACGGAACGGGCGCCGCGTCGGGGGCCGTCGAACGCGACGCGATCGCAGGCGTCGCAACGGAACGCAGCGCGGCGGCCGGCGAGTCGGGAAACAGTCCCGGGCGAGCGGCGATCGGCATCGGCGCGACGCGAATGCCGTGCGCGGCGAGATCGTCGAGCGTCGCCAGCAGCGCGCGCGCGTCGGCGGTGTCGACGAATCGCACCTCGATCGTCACCCGCTTGGCATGGCGGGCGCGCATCGCCAACGCCTCCTGCCGCACGCGGCGCAGTGTCGCGCCGTCGAAGGTGCCGACGACGACCGCGCTCGCCGCGGCGGCGCCCTCGCAGCGGACGGTCGCGGCGAGAAGGCCCGTCGGCGCCGCGATCCGCTCGCACGGGACGTCGGAAGGCGGTGACGCGACGTCTGGCTCGGAGCGCGTGGTCATGGGTTGAAGGCTGCGATGACGAACCTTCGTACTGTTCCCCCTGGTCCTCGGTTTTGTCAACGCCACTTCCGTGCGATCGCGACGATGTGCGAGTGCAAGCTGCTGTCTCAGTGTACCTGCAGGCCGGACTGGGTCGAGTTGCGAACCAGACGAGGCGCGAGGGAAGCAAGGAGCAGGCGTAGCGTAGCTACGCCGAGCAGCGGAGCGACCGAGCAACGAAGTATGGCGAAGCAAATCGGCCCAGGACCGGCCCAGGACTTGCGTCGTCGGGCGAGCGTCGCTATGCGAGCAGCACCGTCGCGGTCGTGACGGAGGTCAATCGTCGACGCGATCGTGAGCCCGACCACTCGTCGCCGCGTCCTCTTCGCGCTCCCGAGCTTACGGGGCGGCGGCGCCGAGCGTGTGGTCGTGACGCTGCTGCGCCATCTCGATCGCACGCGCTTCGAGCCGCATCTCGTGCTGGTCGAGTCGGTGGGGCCGTATCTCGCCGACGTGCCCGACGACGTGCCGGTGCACGCGCTCGATGCGCCACGCTTGCGGCGTGCGATCCCCGCCCTCGTGCGCGTCATCCGCACCGTGCGTCCAGCGGTCGTCGTGTCGACGCAAGGCTACATGAACATGGCGCTCCTCCTGCTGCATCCGCTCTTCCGCGGCTCGCGCTTGATCGTGCGCGAGGTGATCGGCGAGCGCTATCTCGAGAACAGCCGCTTGCAGCCGCTGCTCTACCGCGTCTACTTGGGCCTCGTCCGCCGTGCGGCGCGCATCGTCGTCCAGTCCGACGCGGTCCAGCGCGAGATGACGGCCCGCCTAGCGGCACCGCCGGGACAGGTCGTGCGCGTCTACAACCCTGTCGACGAGGAGCACATCGCCGCGCGTGCGGGCGCCGCGGCGCCGCTCGCGGCGCGCGAGCGTCCGCACGTCGTGGCAGCCGGACGTCTCGGTCGCCAGAAGGGATTCGATCTCTTGCTCGACGCGTTTGCCGGCGTGGCGCAAAACCTCGGTCGCGGTACGCTCACGATTCTCGGCGACGGCCCCGAGCGCGCGGCGCTGGAGGCGCAAGCCGCGGGCCTCGGGATCGCGTCGGCGGTGCGGCTCGTCGGCTTCCAGGAGAATCCGTTCACGTATTTCGCCGCCGCCGATCTCTTCGTGCTCTCGTCGCGCTACGAGGGCCTGCCGAACGTCGTCCTCGAGGCGCTCGCCTGCGGCTGCCCAGTCGTCGCCTTCGACTGCCCGCACGGCGCACGCGAGATCGTCCGCGATGGCGTGAACGGTTTCCTCGTCCCACCTGAGGACGTCCCGTCGCTGCGCGCCGCGATGCTACGGGCCCTGAAAAACGACGACGAACGTCGCCGCCTCGCCGCCAATGCGCGCCCGAGCCTCGAGCCCTTTCTCGCCCCGACGATCGTGCGCCAATGGGAGGCGTTGCTCGAAGCCGTGCGCTGAGTCGCCGGTTGGCGGCTGCGTCACGTGCGGGCGGCACGTAGCTTAGTCGTCGAGGCGCAGCGGCGTCTCGCGGCCGACCTCCCACCCGGCGCGTAGGCCGATGTACCGGTCGTCGATCGCGTCGCGCGGCAAGCAACCGGCGGCGGCGCGCACGCGCTCCTCCATCTGCTCGACGGGAGCGGTCGTGATCGGCGCCGCGGCAAATGGGTTCGGAGCGCCACGAAAGTTCGGGGGGCGCGCGCCGCGAAACACGTTGCCGGCGAGATACACGGAGGCGCCGCTGATCGCGCGCAGCGCGGAGTCGGCTTTTCCGCCGCGCTGGCGCGCATAGTCGGAGAGTGAGAAGAGCGAGCCGACGACGTTGCCGGTGGCGCCATTCTCGAAGCGCGCCCCCCATTCGCCCCAATCCTCGACGATGACGTTGCGGACGTCGGCACGTGCGGGCCCGGAGACGATGGGATTCCGAATCCAACCCTTCTGAATCCAGCTGTGGTGGACCGACAGGTTCGTGCCGCCCTCCTTGCAGAATATCGATCGCGTGTTGCCGGCGAGGAAGAGATACTGTGCCGTGACGTCGTGCGCCTCGTACGCGACCGACAGGCCGTCGTCGCGTGCGCCCGTCGACGACACGTGGGTGAAGACGATGTCGTGCGCATCGGGGCCTTGCGCGCGCAAATTGTCGTAGCCGTTGCGTACGCGCAGGTTGCGCACGATCACGTCGTGGGTGCGGATGTCGAGCAAGGCGACGTCGTGCGTGAGCGCGCTGCCGTCGAGCGTGGCGCCGTGGCCGTCGATCGTCACGTGAGGCGCCGTGAAGTAGGGCAGCGGACGCGTGATCATGATCGGTGTCGCGACGTCGAAGCGCAGCACGGCGTCGCCGGTCTCGTTGATGTCGTGGATCGCGTCGCGCAAGCGCTCGACGCTCGCCTCTGTCACCCAGACCTCGCGGCCGCCGGCGCCTCCCTTGGTCGCGCTGCCGAAGCCTTCGAGCGGCTCCTCGGCGCGTGGTGCGGCCGCCCGTGGTGCGTGACGGACGGCGGCGGGTGACGGCGCGGGTGTCGCGTGCGTCGCGGGTGAGCGGACGCGGCGTGGCGCCGGCGACGGCGATGGCGTCGCACGCGGCGCCGGCTGCGCCTGCGCGGGTGCGCGCTTCGCGGCCGCGCTCGTGCCGTGCGCCGCGGCGCCACACGCGGCGGCGGCGACGGTCGCGAGCGCGAGCAGGGCGGAGACGGTTCGGTGCACGCCGCGGGTGTGGCGCCGGACGTTGGTGGACGTCGCCATGCGCGCGACAACTACCACGCGCTCGTGCCGCTGTCGCGACGACCGCGCCGCGGGCGGTGCGGCCACGGCGCGAGCACGCGCCCGCGGACGTCGGCGCGTCGTCGGAGCGTACACCGCTGCACCGCCGCCGCACAGCGCGAAATACGCTACTTGGCGCGCTGCGTGTTCCATCGTATATGAAACCGATACGTATCCGCGGGCTCGCCGCATCTCCGAGTCGACACGTTTCGCAGAAGAGGCAAACCACGAAGCCATGGTGACCCAGGTCGATCGTCGTCGGAGTGCCAGCATCTTGGCGTGTCCGAGCTGCGGCGGCGACGTCGAGCCGGTCGCGGGCGGTCTCGAGTGCGTCGCCTGTCGCTCGCGCTACGCCGACGACGGCGTGCTGCGCTTCGTGAACCGCGAAGCCTACGCCGAATCGTTCGGCCTGCAGTGGAAGACGTTCTCGCGCGTGCAGCTCGACTCCGGACGCCTCGCCGACTCGGAGCGACGCTTCCGAGCGGAGACGGCCCTCCAGCCGAACGACGTCCGCGGCAACGTGGTGCTCGAGGCGGGCTGCGGGATGGGCAGGTTCCTCGACATCGTCTCGCGCGACGGCGCCGCGCTCGCCGTCGGCGTCGACCTCTCGAGCGCCGTCGACGCCGCGGCGGAGAACCTCGGCCGGCGTGACAACGTCCTGATCGTCCAAGGCGACATCTTCAAGCTGCCGTTCAAGCCGGGGGCGTTCGACGTGGTCTACTCGATCGGCGTCCTGCACCACACGCCGTCGTGCGAGCGCGCGTTCAAGGCGCTCGTACCGCTCGTCGCGTCCGGCGGCACGATCGCGATCAGTGTCTACGCGGCGACAGTGAAGCCGGGCGTGCCGTGGGCGCTCAACATGTTTCGCCGCCGCGCCTGGCGCGTCGTCACGCGCCGGCTGCCGCGTCGGGTGGTCATGTGGTGGTCGAAGTACGCGGTGCCGGTCTTCTGGGCGATCGACAAGATTCCGGTCGTTCGCTACGTGCGCTACCTCTTCCCGGTGTTGATCTACAAAGACTACCCGCTCGAGTGGTCGGTCCTCGACACGTTCGACACCTACGCGACCGAGCTCGAGTCGCGGCACCGCCCGAAAGAGGTCTTTCGCTGGTTTCGCGAGATGGGGCTCACCGACATCGATCTCCTCGACAGCGATGACGGGTGGGTGAGCGTGCGCGGTCGCGTGCCGACGCGGCACGCCTGAGCGCGCATCATGTGCGGCATCGTCGGGATCTTCAACTTCGATCCGGCGCGACCAGTCGACGGCGATCTCCTGCGCGTGATGAACGCCACGATCACCCATCGTGGCCCCGATGAGGACGGCTTCTACCTGAACGGTCCGCTCGGGATGGCGAACCGGCGCCTCAGCATCATCGGGCTCGCCGACGGTCGCCAGCCGATCGCCAACGAGGACCGGACGGTGTGGACCGTCTTCAACGGCGAGATCTACAACTACCCCGATCTCCGTCGCGAGCTGACGCATCGCGGGCACACCTTCCGCACCAGCACCGACACCGAGGTGCTCGTCCACCTCTACGAGGAGCACGGCGAGGACTTCGTGCGCGAGCTGAACGGCATGTTCGCGATCGCGCTCTGGGACGATCGCCGCCGCCGGTTGCTGATCTACCGCGACCGGCTCGGCGAGAAGCCGCTCTACTACGTGCGGACGGGCGGGCGCCTGCTCTTCGCCTCCGAGATCAAAGCGCTGCTGCGCGATCCGACGGTCGATCGCACCGTCGACCTCGCGGCGCTCTACGACTACCTGAGCTTCCAGTACAACCCGCGCCGCGAGACGATCTTCCGCGGCATCGTGCGCCTCAAGCCGGGCACGATGCTCGTCGTGAGCGCCGACGGCGTCAGCGAGCGGACGTACTGGGAGCTTCCCGCGTCGGCGGACGCGCCGCGGTCCGAAGACGAGTACCTCGAAGCGCTACGCGCGCTTCTGCGTGACTCGGTGAAGCGGCGGCTCCTCAGCGACGTGCCGCTCGGCGCCTTTTTGAGCGGCGGCATCGACTCGAGCGTCGTCGTCGGGCTGATGAGCGAGGTGCTCGCGGAGCCCGTCAAGACGTTTTCGGTCGGCTTCAAGGTCGCCGGCGGCTACGACGAGAGCACGCACGCCGAACGCGTGGCGCGTCATTTCGGCGCCGATCATCACACGCTCGTCGTCGAGTCGATGGACGTCGAGCACCTCCTCCCGCGCACGGTGTACTCGCTCGACGAGCCGGTCGCCGACTTCGCCGCGATCCCGACGTTTCTCGTCTCCGAGTTCGCGCGCCGCCACGTCAAAGTCGTGCTGACCGGGGAGGGCGCCGACGAGCTCTTCGCCGGCTACGAGCACTATCGGCTGGCGGCGATGTTGACGCGCTATCAGCGCCTGCCGGGCGGCGTCCGGCGCTTCCTCTCGGCGCTCGGCGCTGTGGCGCCGCCGCGACTCGCGAAGGCGCTCGCCGCCGGTGCCCTCGATTCGCTCGCGGGATTTCGTCTCGTGAAGTCGGTCTTCCGCCCGGCCGAGCTCGACGGCCTCCTCTCCGGCGACGTGCGAGCGCAGTTGAACGGCGCGGCGGTGCAACCGGATTTCGCGCGCATCTTCGCCCGCGCCGGCGATCTCGACCCGCTGAATCGCTATCTCCTCGCCGACCTCGCCACGTGGCTCCCCGAGGACCTGCTCATGAAAGTCGACAAGATGAGCATGAGCGTCAGCCTCGAGGCGCGCGTGCCGTTCCTCGACCATCGCGTCGTCGAGCTCGCCGCGGGCATGCCGTCGACGCTCAAGTGGCGCCGCGGCGGCAAGTACATCTTGACGCGGCTCGCCGCCGGACTCGTGCCGCAGGACATCATCGAGCGGCCGAAGCACGGCTTCCGGCTGCCGCTCGACCGCTGGTTCCGCGCCGAGCTGCGGCCGATGGCGGAGGATCTCCTCCTCGGACCGACGGCGCGCGGGCGCGGGTTCTTCGACGCCGATACCGTCGGCGCGCTCTGGCGGCGCTACGTCGGCGGCAACGACGACGCCTTCATGCAGATCTGGACGCTCATCAACTTCGAGATTTGGTGCCGCGGCTTCCTCGATCAGCGCGACGCCGCCGAGGCGGCGTGAGCGCGACGGCCGGCGCCCGTCCCGGCACCCACCTGGCATACGTCACCGCCGGCTTTCCGAACCTCACCCAGTCCTTCGTGCGTCACGAGGTCGAGACGGTCCGCGCGCTCGGGGTGCCGCTCACGATCTTCTCCGTTCGGCCGCCGCCGCGCGTGTTCCCCGATCCGAGCCTCGCGCGCTACGTCGACGAGACCATCTACGGCACCCGTTTCGCGCCGGCGGTTTTCGCTGCGCACCTGCATTTCCTCCTGCGGCGGCCGCAACGCTACCTGGCGGCGCTCGCCGGCGTCCTGGCGCTCGCGTTTCGTCAGCGGCGTTGCGGCGGCCTGCCGCTGCGGACCTGCATCGTCTTTCCGATGAGCGTCTACTTCGCGCGCGTCATGGAGGAGCGCGGGGTGACGCACGTGCACGCGCACTTCGCGAACCATCCGACGACGGCGGCGCGCGTCGCCGCAACACTGCTCGACCTGCCGTTCACGTTCACCGGGCACGCGTTCGACATCTTCGTCCCCGCGAACCAGATCGGGCTCGCCGACAAGGTCGCCGATGCGGCGGCGGTGGTCACCTGCACCGAGTTCAATCGCCGTCTCCTCCATGGCCTCGTGCCGCCGCCGCAGCACGCGAAGATCACGGTCTGCTATCACGGGATCTCGGTGCCCGCGGGCCCGCGCCCCGCGCGCGAACCGGATCTGATCGTGGCGGTCGGGCGGCTCACGGTGAAGAAGGGGTTTCATCACTTGGTCACGGCGTGCGCGGAGCTCGCGCGCGACGATGTCGGCTTTCGCTGTGTCGTGATCGGCGAAGGCGAAGAGGAGGCGTCCCTCGCCGATGCGATCGCGCGCGTCGGCCTGCGCGACCGCGTCGCGCTCCTCGGTGCGCACCCGCATCGCGAGGTGATGGAGTGGATCGCGCGCGCCGCCGTGTTCGCGCTCCCGAGCACGATCGCCAAAGACGCCTCGATGGACGGCATCCCGAACGTGATCCTCGAGGCGTTCGCGCTCGAGACGCCGGTCGTATCGACGCGGCTCTCGGGCATCCCCGAGGTCGTGCGCGACGGCGAGACGGGCGTGCTCGTCGACCCCGACGATCCGCACGCGCTCGCGACGGCGCTGCGCGACGTCCTCGCACACCCGGAGACGCACCGCGCGCGTGCCCGCCGCGGTCGCGATCTCGTCGCCACGACGTTCGATCCCGACCGCAACGTACGCCGCTTCCTCGAGTGGATAACGCAGCCGCACGGCGATCGCGGTGCCGCGAGCGATCCGCAGCGGGCCGTTTCTTGACAGGCGCCCGTGCGATGCTACTGAAGTCACGATGCTCGAGCAGATGCGACGCCGGACCGAAGACATCATCCGCTACTACGGCGAGCTGAGCCGGCGCGTCTCCACGAAGGGCGTCGACGGGATCCCGCAGCTGCTCGAGCTGGCGAAGCAACTCGAGACCGCGGTCGCTGACGTCGGAGCGGAGGAGATCACGTGGGTCGGAGCGGAGATCAAGCAGCTCCTCGACCAGCTGGTACGCATGGATGCGCAGCTCGAACACCTGCGCGAGTTGAAGACGCTGCTGACGCAGCCGCAGGAGATCGAGCAGGGCCGTCGGCGCTCGTCGCTGTGAGCGCGGGCGCGGGACGCGCGCTCGCCCGCGACGCCGCGCGGTCCTCGGCGATCCGCCGCAGCCGCACGATGGCGACCGACCGTCGTGCACCTTTGCATGATAGTGGTCGCGACGTTCAACTGCTTACCTGTTGAAAATACATATATTTTCGCGTTTTCGCCGCGCTCGCGTGGCACTGGAATTGCTTTCCCCCTGTCGCCGCCGTTCACTCGTGAGGCCGCACCCGAAGGAGTTCCGCCGTGACCCAGGAGATCCGCGAACTGATCGACCGCATCCTCGCCTCCTACGACGAGATGGACCGCCGCTTCACGGCTGCGGGTGGACTCGGCAACCTGCTCAGCTTGTACGAGCAGGTCCGCCGTGAGCTCGAACGCGTGTCATTTCAAGAGCTCGACCGGATGACGGGTGAGATCAAGAACGTGATCGAGGCGCTCCTGACCATCGATTACGAGCTCCGGAAGGTTCAGAATCTCAAGCTGGTCTTCGACTCGCGGGGGGGGATCGGGGGTCAGTAACGCCCTCGGCTCGGCGCCCTGGGACGGGCGCTCCCGCCGGACGGCACGCACGCAGGGCGCGTGTCGGAGTCCGAAAACTCTGCAAGACGCGGGGTTTTAATCATGCGAAATTGTGGGTTGAACGCCCGATAGGGGGCGGCTAGAATTTGCGTCGTTTCGCCAACAGTTCTGCAAGACATGGGGTCTACGGCAGAACGACGAAGTCGTTCCATATTGGCGCAACGGCACGAATGACAGCCCACCGCGATAGACCGTCCAACCTCGCCGATCCGACGACGGCCGTGGCCGCTCCCAGCGAGGAGTCGGCCGAGCACGGCAGTCTCGTGGTCGTGCAGGAGCGCGTGCTCGCCGAGATCTCCCACGAGCTCGGGAACTTCTTTCACAAGCTCTACTACTGGTCTGACTACATCAAGAGCGACAGCGACGCGGCACGGAAGGCCGACTCGACGGCCGGCCACATGCTGGAGCGGACGATCAGCAACCTCGAGGATTTCCTCAAGGTCGCCCTCGAATATTTCTACCCGATCCGCCTCAATTTCACGAAGATCGCCGTCGGCGAGCTGCTCGACGGCTTCATGACGCACCTGAGCGCGCACCTGAACGGCAACGAGGTGCGTGTCTTCCGCGACGAGATCGGCGAGCCGGCAACGATCCTCATCGATCCCGCGCGCATCTCGCAGGCGTTTCGGATTGCGCTGCATCAGGTGCATGAGGATCTGAAATCAGGTGGTGCCCTGACAGTCAGCCTCGGCAAGGGCACGCGACGCGACTTCCCCGGACTCGAGATGCGCCTCGACGTCGAGCCGAAAGTCCCGCCGTCGCCGCTCTTCCGCACGGCCGAGGCGGGCGTCGAATGGGCGGTCGCCCACAAACTCATCGAAATGCACGGCGGCGAGATCGTCGAACGCTGTGACGCGAGCGGCAAGAAGACGGTGCTGATCTTCCTGCCACTGTACGTCTAGGAGTGACCATGGACACGAGAATCTTGATCGTCGACGACGATCCCCTGATCTGCCGCCAGCTCGAGGATCTCTACACCTCGCAGCAATACCTGGTGAGCAGCGCCGGCAACGCCTCGGAGGCGCTGCGGCTCCTCGGCGAGCACGACTTCTCGCTCGCGGTCGTGGATCTGCGTATTCCGGGCACGGACGGCATCGGCCTCACGCGCGAGATCCGCGAGCACTGGCCCGATCTCGACGTCATCATGATCACCGGGTACGCCAGCATCAAAGGCGCGGTCGAGGCGATCAAGCAAGGCGCGAGTGACTACATCACGAAGCCGTTCCAGAAGGAGGAGATTCTCCTCGCGACCGAAAAGGTCCTGGAGAAACGCCGCCTTCTCGACGAGATCAACTACCTCCGCAACCAGCTGTCGAACCGCTACTCGTTCGCGAACATCGTCAGCCGCAACCGGGTCATGCACGAGATCTTCGAGACGATCGAGGTGCTCGCGCAGAACGACGCGACGGTGCTCATCACCGGCGAGTCGGGCACGGGCAAGGAGCTCGTCGCCCGCGCGATCCACTACCAGGGAAAGCGCAAGTCCGGTCGCTTCGTGGCGATCAACTGCGCCGCGTTCCCCGACACCCTCCTCGAGAGCGAGCTCTTCGGCTACGAGCGCGGCGCGTTCACCGGCGCCGTCCACGACCGCGTCGGCAAAATCGAGCTGTCGAGCGGGGGCACGCTGTTCCTCGACGAAATCGAGAGCATCACGCTGAACATGCAGCTGAAGCTCCTGCGCGTCCTCGAGGAGCGTGAGGTCGAGCGCCTCGGCGGCAACCGTAAGGTCAAGGTCAACATGCGCGTCATCGCGGCGACCAACGTCGAGCTCAGCGAGCTCGTCGCCGACGGCCGGATGCGCGAGGACTTCTTCTATCGGGTGAACGTCGTGCCGGTGAAGATTCCACCGCTGCGCGACCGCATCGAGGACATCCCGCTCCTCGTCTGCGAGTTCCTACGCAACAGCGAGATGGCGCGCGAGCGCGGCATCACCCGCGTCTCGAACAAGGCGCTCTCGGAGCTCATGGGCTTCAGCTGGCCCGGCAACGTGCGCGAGCTCGGCAACGTGCTCGAGCGCGCGATTCTCCGCACGACGGGCCCGGTCATTCGCGAGGTCGATCTGCCGGGCGCCGGAAAGCGCAAGGACCTCGAGTCGATCCGCCGCACATACGATTACGAGGTGCCGCTGAAGGAGTACTTGCGCCGCGCCGAGAAAGATTATTTGAGCCACGTACTCAAGAAGAACCGTGGCAGCATCAACCTCAGCGCCAAGCACTCGCTCGTTGACGCCGCGACGCTGCACCGGAAGATGAAGCTCCATGGTCTCGCGCGTGAAGACTTCCGCGGCCGCGGCCGCAGCGAACCCGATCAAGCACTCGTCGGCTGACGGCGGACCGACCCGAGTATCGGCGACCAGCGCAGGTCGTCGGGGAGGCGCGCGGATTGACGTCGCGCGCCGACGCCCACGCGCGGTCGCCGCGCGCACGGGGCCAACATGTATCTGACGTTCTTCGGGTTTCGTGAGAAGCCGTTCAATCTCACGCCCGATCCGAAGTTTCTGTATCTCAACGCCAGCTATCGTGAGGCGCTCGCATCGCTGCGCTTCGGGATCAACGAGCGCAAAGGGTTCGTCTCGCTGATCGGCGAGGCCGGTACCGGCAAGACGACACTGCTCCGACGCCTGCTCGCCGAGCTCGGGCCCGACGTCCGGAGCGTGCTCGTGCTCAACCCGGCGGTCGGTTTCGATGAGCTGCTCGCGTTCATTCTCACGGACCTCGGCCATGTTCCGGCGCCGGGCACGCGGAAGCTGCAGATGCTCGAGATCCTCAACGCGGAGCTGCTCGACACGCTCGCGCGCGGCGGCAACGTCGTCGTGCTGATCGACGAGGCACAGGACCTCGCGATCCCGGTCCTGGAAGAGCTGCGGTTGCTCTCGAACCTCGAGACCGCCAAGGAGAAGATCCTGCAGTTCGTCCTCGCGGGGCAGCCGGAGCTCGACGACATGCTGGCGAAACCGGAGCTCCGCCAGCTGCGGCAACGCATTGCGGTGCCGGCGCGTTTGCGGCCACTCGCGCGCGGCGAAGTTGCCGCATACGTGGCGGCGCGCATCGCCGCGGCGGGAAGCGACGCGCGGGGGCTCTTCACGGCGTCCGCTCTCCGCCAACTCTACGGCTTCTCGCGCGGCGTCCCGCGCCTCGTGAACGTCGCCTGCGACAGCGCGCTCGTGAACGCGTACGCGGCCGGGACGCGTCTCGTCGACGGAAAAATCATGCGCGCGACGATCAAAGACCTGCGTCGCGGTGCGTACCGTCGGTCGCCTGCGGCCGTCTGGCGCATGCGGTTCGCGACCGTCGCGATCGCGGTGGTCGTCGGCGCAGTCATGGGCATCGCGGCATCGCGGCTTGCCGGCGGCTCGCGCGAGCGCTCGACCGCCGCTGCGCCGACGCCGTCGGCCGCCCTGCAGCTGAGCCGCGCGGAGCGGACCCGGGCGGAAGGGGAGTCGCGCGTGGCGGTCGCGGTTCCATCGTCCGAGCCCGAGGTGATCGCGGCTGCCGGCGCTACCCCGCCCCCCGAGGCCGCGACGCCGAGCGCGTTTCGCGGAGGCGCCGACGGCGCCGGTCCGAGCGCTGCCGAGGTCCCAGCGGCTGCGGTGGGCGCGGCATTCCAGCCGAGCGGCGGCGCAGCGTCCGCCGCCGCGACGCCCTCGCGTGCGCCCGTTGCAGCGGAGGAGCCGGTCGCGGCAGCGGCGCCGCCGGTCGCGGCCGTCGCCGACGGAAACGCATCGACCGTAGTGGCGCCGTCACCGGCGCGGCCGCGGCGAACACCGCGGACGAAACCGATGGCACGCGCCGCGCGGCCGCGGCGGTCACCGACACGTGACCTCGACGTCGACACCGACGTCCGGAGTGGCGTCAGCAGCGGTGATGCCGGCGAGGTCGAGAGTGGCGTTACGGACGAGCACCACGTCGTCATCCAGGAGGGCGACACGCTCACAGGAATTGCGCGGCGCAAGTACGGGCACTCGAACGCCGAGCTCCTGCGGGCGATACAACGTGCGAACGCCGACTCCGTGGCCGATCGCAATCGCCTGATGCCGGGCGAGACGCTCGTGCTGCCGCCCGACCCGTCCTTGCCCGAGCCGATGCCCGCAGCGACGCCAGACGTACGCGGCACACCGTGAGTCGGGATGGGCGGCGCGAATCGCGGCCGCCATGGCGTCCAATGTCGATCCCGCGCCATCGGACGAGTTCCGGACAGCTGCGTATCCGCACGATCGCCGCGGAGATGGTCCCGCTGCACGATCCGGCATGAACGCAATTCGCGGCGACGGTGCGTCGGGGAGAAATGCGCGTCTTGTCGCCGGGATGCGGCCGATACGCCGAGCGTAGGTGCTTGACGCTGGAGGGGAAACCGGGGCGTGGTCGCGGCTGACAAAGCTGCAGTATCCCAGGCGTTTTGGGCGGGCTGTGGCATCGACATTGCTTCCAGGATCGATCGCCGTGCCAGTGCCTGCTCACATCACCACCGAGCGCGAGTGGTTCGTTGTTCGCAGCAAACCGCGCCGGGAGGACTGCGCCGTTCGTCATCTGATTCGGCGCGGTATCGAGGTGTTCTTTCCGCGCATCCTCGAGCCGGTGGGCCTCGCGAACGCCTGGGCGACCGTCCCGCTCTTTCCCGGATACCTATTCGTCGAGATCGCGCTGCATCGAGATTTTCACCAAGTGATTTGGACGCCCGGCGTACAGGCGTTCATCTCGTTCGGCGAGATCCCGACGGCGATCCAGCCTGGGGTCGTGCGCTTTCTGCGCGACCAGGCCGGTCCCGAAGGGGTGATCCGACCGAGACCGCGGTTCCACGCGGGCGATCGGGTACGGATCAAGCGCGGTCCGTTCGCCGGGTTGATCGGCATCATCGAGACGCCGTGTCCGGAACGCGGACGCATCCGCGTTCTGATGGATTTCCTCCGCCAAGGCACGAGCGTCGACGTTCCGATCACGGCGATTGGCTTGGCTTGATGTGACGACGATCGTCTCTCCACCCCGCCCAACGCGTTCCGCAGCAAGCAGCAAGACGGTCCTGCGGGGAACGCCGCCGCGGCAATCTCGACGCGAGTTTCCCCATTGAAGGGCGCCGCGGCCGCGGGCAGGATCTCGGCGACGGGGAGGATGCGATGAACGACACGGGACGCTCGCCTTTTGCAAGCGCCCTCGCGGGCGCGACGCTCACCGCGCTGGCGGTCGGGCTCGGCGAGGCCGCGGTGGTGATCGTGGAGCGGCATCTCGGGGTCGACCCCGGCTTGCTGTTTTTCGCGGTGCTGTTCTACGGCCTCGCCGGTGTGGGCGCCGGAATCGTGCTCGGTGCCGCGCTGGCGCTCGTCGGCGTCCGGCGGGCGGCGCTCGCGTATGCGATCAGCGGCGCGATTGCGTTCAGCGCGCTCGTGACCGTGATCGGCCGATTCCGCGTGTTCCGCGACGTGTTCCACGAGACATTCGACGGAGCGCCGATCTCGCCGTTGACGTTCCAGATCGGCTCGATGGTCGCCGCACTCATCCTCGCGGCGGCGGCGTTCGCGTTGCTGCGCGCGATCGGGCGCCGCGAAGGTCTCGCGACGTCCCCCGCGGTCGCGCTTTGCGTGCTCGTCGTCGGCGCCGGTGCGAGCGGGGCCGCATGGCTCGTGCGCGGCGACCAACCCGCCGTCGTGCATTCGCCGCTCGCGGCGCGCGGCACCGCCACCGGTCCCAGCGTCATCCTCATCATGGTGGATACGCTGCGCGCGGACCATCTCTCGTGCTACGGATACGACGCGATCCAGACGCCGGCGATCGACGCGCTCGCCGCCGACGGGACGCGCTTTGCGCACGCCTACTCGCAGGCCTCGTGGACACGACCGTCGGTCGCGACCATTCTCACGTCGCTGTACCCGTCGTCGCACAAAGCCGTACACAAGTCCGACATCCTGCCCGACGCCGTCACGACGCTGCCTGAGGTGCTGCAGGCGGCGGGCTATCACACCGTCGGATTCGCCAACAACATCAACATCGCGCCGCTGTTCAATTTTCAGCAAGGCTTCGACGACTACGTCTTCCTCGAGCCGGCGTTTTTCTTCGGCGCGACGGAATCGGCGTCGCAGCTCACGCTGTACAATCAGCTGCGGTTGATTCGCGAGCGCTACCTCTCGCGCGTGAAGCACGTCGAGAATTACTACCAGCCGGCGGAGGTGGTCACCGATCGCGCGCTCGCCTGGGCGCGCGAGCACGCCGCGGGATCGCAGCCGTTCTTCCTCTTCCTGCACTACATGGATCCGCACGACCCGTACTTCACGCACCCGTGGAACGGGGAGGCGTTGGCGCGCGTCGCCGACCCGAACCCGCCGTCCTCGCTGGCGGCGCGCTACCGCCGCGCGTATGACGGCGAGATCACGTATCTCGACGCGCAGCTCGGACGTCTGTTCGCCGGCCTGAAAGCGCAGGGCGTGTACGACAAAACGCTGATCGTGCTCACCGCCGATCACGGCGAGGAGTTCTGCGAGCACGGCGGTTGGTGGCACGGGGAGACGCTCTACGACGAGCAGCTGACGGTGCCGCTGATCGCGAAGGCGCCGCGGGGCGGCCCGGCAGGCGTCGTCGGCGCGGCGATGGTCGGCAGCGTCGACATTGCCCCCACGATCAT
>VBKW01000317.1 GCA_005879405.1 Deltaproteobacteria bacterium | reverse complement strand
CTCGCTGAGCGCGACGTCGATCACGACCAGCAGCTCGAGCCGGCGCATCGCCTCGCGCATCGCTTGGCTGTCCGCGACCGAGTGCAACGGGTTGCCGCTCTCGATCAGCATCGCGCGGTAGCGGTTCGGGTGATCGGCGAGGATCTCCTCCGCCATGACGTTGCAGGGGATGAGACCGGTGATGATCTTCGCGCCGACGACCGGGCTCACTTTCGGCCGCTCGTCGGCGGTGCCGCGACGCTCGGCTTTGCTCGCGCCGGTGAGGGCGACGAGCGGCAGCGGGACGTAATTCGTTCCCTTGCGCGCGAAGTTTCCGGTCAGCAGCCAGATGAGACGCTGGACGTAGCTCCCGAGCGTCGAGTGCACGGACATCTGCATGCCGAGGTCCTCGTAGACCGACACGCTCTCGGCCGTCGCGATCCGCCGCGCCACGCGACGCAGGAGGTCTTCCTCGATCCCGCACGCCGCCGCGTACTTTGCGATGTCGATCGCGCGGAACTTCGGCTCGATCTCCTCGAAGCCGCGCGTGTGCTCCGCGACCCAGTCCCGGCGCACGAGGTCCTCCTGCACGATGATCGCGACCAGCGCCGCCAAGCACCACGCGTCGGTTCCCGGTTTGATCGCGAGATGGAAGTCCGCCTTTTCCGCGGTCTCGCTACGGCGTGGATCGATGACGACGATCGCGCGCTGCGGGTCGCGCGCGATCTCGCGGATCGTCGCGCGGGCGCGCGCGAAGCCGTGCGACTGCCACGGGTTCTTGCCGATGAAGACCGCGACCTCGCAGTGCTCGAAGTCGCCGTGGATGCCGGCGCCGATCATGCGGCCGTTCACCCAGAACTCGCCGGTCTTCTCTTGCGCGAGCGCGTTCGAGCGATAGCGATTGCCGATCGCCGCGAGCGTCGCCGCGCCGTACGAGCCGCCGAGATGGTTCCCCTGGCCGCCGCCGCCGTAATAGAGGATCTTGTCGCCGCCGTAGCGCGCCTTGATGTCCATGAACTTCGCGGCGACCTCGCGGATCGCGGTGTCCCAATCGATCGCTTCGAAGGTCCCGTCCGGCCGCCGCCGGAGCGGTGTATCGAGCCGATCGCCGGCGCTTTGGTAGAAGTCGAGCCGCTGCGCCTTCTCGCAGAGATACCCGCGCGAGACCGGGTGGTCGCGATCGCCCTTGAGCTTCACGATCTGCCGGCCGCCGTGTCCGCCGATCTGCACCTCGAGCCCGCAGTTCAGGCTGCACAGGATGCAGGCCGTCTTCCGCCACTCCGTCGACGAGGCTGCGAGTGTCATGGCTCCTCCAGCGAGTTCCGTAATGGAACCTACACGTCGCAGTTTCGCGCGGCCGTCGCAATCCCTCGGCCGCCGTCGACAGGGTGTTTACGCGCTCGGCAGGTGATTACGCGCTCGATTGTCCACCGCGGGCGACGAGCTCGACCGTCACCCAGCCCCAGAACGTCCGCGACGTGAGGCGCAGCGGCAGCCGCTCGGGGCCGGTCGAGATCCACAAGTCGGCCTCCTGCACCTTGAGCTCGCGCCAGCGCGTGCGATCGCGGTCGTCGTCGTGCACCCCAGGACCCACGTGTCCGGTCTCCGGAACGCTCGACTCGACGTCGCGCGGCTCGAGCTGCAGCGTCAAATGAAAGCGGCGCGCCGGCCACACGCGGTCGGCGACGTCGATACGCTCGCTGCCCGCCGGCGTGACCGCGAGCTCGTAGATCTTCGTTCCCGCGAGCACGTGGTACGACGGTCGCTCGTCGAGCTCCGGCGGCAGCGTGCGGATGAGATACGCGACGCTCGCCGGGTCGTGCAGCCGCGGCGCCAATGGCACGTCGGCGCGGCGCGTGCGTCGAGGCGGGCGCTCGACGGTCGAGACGAGGCGGGAGCCGTCCGCAACTGTCGTCGTGTCGCGCCGACGGTCGTTCTCGTTCTGGTGCAGCGTGAACCGGCGCGGCATGACCGGCGACGCTGCGACGGTCGCCTCGACGCTGTCGCGCATGCGCCAGAGGAGGTCGAGCACCTCGTTCGTATCGGCGCGGCCGCGCAGGAGGACGGTGGCCGCGCGCCCGCTTCCCGGTTGCGGCTGCACCAGCAGCTCCGCGTTCGCGACCGGAATCGTGTTCCAGGTCGCGCGATAGCGCAGGCGTTCCGGCCTCTGTGCGACGACGTCCTTGCCTCGGTGCGAGATCGGAATGGCGGGTCCGTCTCGATCATCGATCGCGCGCACCCTGTCGGCTGCGACAAAGATCGCGAGGATCGCGGCGGCGCAGCAGGCGAGGGCGACGCGTCGGATCGCAGACACCCGCTCAGCCAATCAGGCGGGCACGCCGTGCGAAAGGCGGCGTGCGCGCCATCTCACGTCTCGCCGACGATCGGCTCCATGTGGAACGTCGGGTTGTCGCAGCCGGGGTTGTCGAAGAAGAAGCCGAGGACGGTGACACCGGAGCGCTTGTCGAAGCTCACCTGCTTCACGTCGTTCAGGTACCACTTCTTCGTGTTGTCGTTCGGGCAGGTGAGGTAGTTGTGGGTGTTGATGAAGGCCGGGGTGACGCGATTGCCCTTCGTCGGGATGACGCGCAGATACGACGCGACGTGCTCGACGAAGTTCCGGCCCGGCGTCGGCTTCTCGACCGTGATCGCGCCGGCGGCGAGCTTGGGGTTCAGATCGAGCTCGATGTCGAAGGCGAGCGCCGGCACGGCCGAGAGGAATACTGTCGCCAGCACGAGTCCTGATCGCGATAGGATCGTCCGCATACGGTTCGGCACCTCGTTGGAAGTTTGGTCGGGGAAAAGTGGCCGGTCGTCGCCGGGGTGTCAAGCGGGGGTCAATGACCGGGTAGTGTCCTTAGGACACGACCAATGGCCGCGCGGCGCGCCGACGGCCGGGCCTGCGCCGCTCGACTCGACGCGGACGCTTCTGCAAGAATGCCCCGGCGATGGTCACCGAGCTCGCCCCGCAGCCGCCGACGGCCGACGAGCGGAGGCGCAGTCGACGGCGGAGCTACCCGCGGCCGATCGAGACGGCGCTGCCGCCCGAGCGCCGTGACGCGCTCCGGGCCGAGCTCTTGGCGGAGACGCCGCGTTGGTACGTACCGGCGGTCCACATGCTCGTGCCGTCGCTCTGCGGCGTCGCGATGATGGCGATCGCGCTGTCGCTGATCCGCGACTTGACGCCGTGGCAGCTCCTGACGGTGCCGATCGTCTACGTGCTCGCCAACGCCAACGAGTGGACGGTGCATCGCATCGCGCTCCACCGTCGCCACCCGCTGGCGCCCGTCCTCTACGACCAGCACACCCCGAAGCACCACATGCTGTACATCACCGACGACATGGCGATCCGCGACCGCCGCGAGTACCGCCTCGTGCTGATCCCCGCCTACGGGCTGTTCTTGATCTTCGTCACGGCGATAGCGATCACGGCCGTGATCTGGTGGCTCGGGTTCCGCAACGTCGCCTGCCTCTACGCCGCGACCGCGATCGGCTACGCCGTGAGCTACGAGTGGCTACACCTCTCGTACCATCTGCCGCACGATCATCCCGTCGGCCGCTCGCGACTCATTCGCGGGCTCCGCCGCCACCACGCGATCCATCACGACCCGCGGTTGATGCAGCGCTGGAACCTCAACGTGACGGTGCCGCTCTGGGACGTCGTGATGCGGACGGTCGCGGAGTACCCGCCGCCCGCTCAATGTGATCGCGAGTGACGCGATCGAGCGTGTGCCGGCGCGCCGGCCGATCCCAGCGTCAATGACTCGACGCCGGCGGCGACGTTCAGCCCGGCGGTGCCCTCGATGCTCACGGGCTGCAGCGTGATCGACTTCTCCGAGCCGCCGACGAGCACGTGGGCTCCCGCGCCGACGCCCGCCGCCGCACTCGCTGCCGCACCGACGTAGTCGCCCGCAAGCGCCCCCGGTCGAACGTCCGATGCCGGGGCGACCACCGCCCACACCATCACGGCCGCAGACGAGTAGCCGATGTCGGCTCCAAACTTGCTGATCTTGCCGGCGTAGTGCTCACCCGGCGCGTGCGTTGCCGCCGGCGCAAAGACGCAGTTCACTTCCCGGGTCGAGCCGACGACGAACCCCCACCCGCCGGACACGTTGCACGTCAGGACGCCCGCTTTCACTCCGCCCTCGGCCGCCTGTGCCGCTCCGGCCGTGAAAAGCATTGCCGCTATCGCAAGCGAAACACATGCCTTCATGATCCTCTCCTTTCGTCGGGCGACGCGAATTTCCCGAGCAGTCGCCGTACCCGCGAGGATGTAGCGCGGCCACCTCGTAGACAAGCGGACACGCTCGGCTTCGCTCACCGCGTGTGAAAGGATCCTCGAGTGTGCCCGTAAGTGCTCGTCAAGGCGCTCAAGCGATTCCCGCTCGCGCCGCGGTCCACGCAGGGCGGCCTGCTAGATGATCGCACCGGAGGGCCCACGCATGTCCACTATCGACGTCGCGACCGCCAGCAGCGCGACCGCATCGCCGCGCTGTACCGCAAAGGCGCCGAGCACCTCGTCGAGATCGCGTACTCGTCGAACCCGTATCCCGACGGCGACCCGCGCCGTCCGCAGTTCGACCGCATGATCGATTCCGGAGCGCACCTCTATCGCCATTTGCACGAGGTGCCCGTGCTCGTCGTTCCCTGCGTCGAAGGCCGCTTCGAGACCGCCGGCGTGTGCGTGCAAGCGTCGCTCTACGGCTCGATCTTTCCCGCGGTCTGGTCGTTCATGCTGGCGCTCCGCGCCCGCGGCCTCGGCGCTTGCCTGACGACCGACCATCTCTTCTTCGAGCGCGAGGCCGCCGAGATCCTCGGCGTCCCCGAGCACGTTACTCAGGTCGCGCTCCTCCCGGTCGCGTACTTCACCGGCGAGGATTTCAAGCCCGCCAAGCGTCTTCCCGCGCGCGAGCGGACGTATTGGAAGCGATGGGGAGAACGGCCGTAGCGTCCGCCGGTCGATGAGGTGCCCGACGTCTGTCTACGCGCTCGCCAGCGCGTCGGCGTCACCGTCGCGTTCGTCGCGAGGCACGCGGCGCGCACGCCACCGCTCGAGCATCGCCGAAAACGGCAGCTCGACAGATGCAAGGAAAAGGTCAGCCAACGCCCACCACAGGAACGCCGCCCCGACCGCGCCGCCGATCGCAGCGACGGTCCACCAGCCATCCAACGAACTCATCCACGTCATGCGCGTCAGCGTAGATGGTCTCGCGCGCGACACAAGAACCCACGTGCGCATCCGCCTGTTCGATTGCGCGATCGTTACGAGCGCGCGATA
>VBKW01000315.1 GCA_005879405.1 Deltaproteobacteria bacterium | reverse complement strand
GCGCGCGTTCGACCGCGGCGCGTCGCGCCTGACGCGCTCTGGCGCACTCGAGCGCCGACGTCGCAGGCGCGACGGGAGCACGCGAACGACGTGCGGCGAGGCTGCGACCCTACTCCAGACGTGCCGACGTGCGATCTCCGCCCGTCGGAATGCCCGAATCCGAGGGGTGACCCTCCGTCGCCGGTCGGCTTCCATCACCAGGCCGAGCACGGCCTGCGTACGCCCGCGGACGTCCGGTCGCGGCTGCCGCGCGCTCAGCGACCGCCTCTGTGCTTCTCGGCATGCGTCGAACGCCTGTGCAACCGCAATGCCATTTCAATCGTCCCGAGAGCAGTCCGTTAATCGGGAGCTTGCGCCTCGACCACTGAACGATGTGTCACCCGGCGACCGCGAGTGGCACATCCATGGCGGCCGCGCGGTCGATGACTGCCGAGCGGGAGAACGTCGCCGTCGTCACGCTGAACCGCCCGAGCGGGTGAACGCGTGGACGCCGCCGATGGCGTCCGAGATCGCCGACGCGATCCGTCGGCGGCGCGCCGCGACCGAGCTCAGGACGACTCGACGCGACCCTCGCGCAGGACGAAGCGCAACCCGTACTCGGTCTCGAGCGACATCGCGTCCGACGTCGGGTCGTCGACGACGTCGATCGTGACGGTCGCGGCGCGGTAGGGCGCGGCCATCGCCGGCTGCAGATAGACCGGCACGCCCGCGACGTCGCCGATCCGCTCGGCGCCGCCGGCGAGGACGGCGTCTTCGAAGAGATGCGGCGCGGTGCCTTCGCAGCACCCGCCGTCGATCGTGAACGTGAGCGCGCCGGCGCGCGCGGCGCGCACGCGGGTGACGGCGTCGGCGGCGCGCGCGGTTATGTGGACGGTCGTCATGGCCTGGAACCTTTGTCGTCTGTCACGGGCACGGTTGCAGGAATCGCGCCGCCGAACGGCGTCGGCGGCCGACGTCGATCACGACGTCGAGCGCGCCCCGGCCGCGCGACGCGGAGCCGCGCGGCCGGCCGGTACCGAAAATCAATTGAGCAAGAGCTGCAAGTAGAACTTGCCTTCGGGCGGCGTGTTCTCGCCGACGTGGATGTGCTTCACCTCGTGGTACTCGGCCAGGCCCCATTTGCCGAGCTCGCGGCCGACGCCGCTCTGCTTGTAGCCGCCGAACGGGAACCGGATGTTGATCATGTGGTAGTCGTTGACCCACACGGTGCCGGTCTCGATGCGACGCGCAACCGCGACCGCGTGGTCTTTGTCGGCGGACCAGACCGCGCCGCCGAGGCCGTAGACGGAGTCGTTGGCGATCCGCACCGCCTCGTCCTCGTCGCGGAAGCGGATCACCGACACGACCGGGCCGAAGATCTCCTCCTGCGCGATGCGCTGCTTGTTGTCGACCTCGTCGAAGATCGTCGGCTCGTAGTAGTAGCCCTTCGGGAGATTCGCCGGACGCTTGCCGCCGGCGACGCACTTCGCGCCCTGGTCCTTGCCGATCGCGACGTACTTCTCGACGGTGTCGCGCTGCGCGGAGCTGACGAGCGGGCCCATGCCCGTCGACATCTCCATCGTGTCACCCATCTGGATGCGCTTCAGGCCGGCGAGCATCTTCTCGACGATCTGATCGTGGATCGACTCGTGCACGAGGACGCGCGTCCCCGACTCGCAGATCTGCCCCTGGTGCATGAACGTGCCGAAGAGCGCGCCGAGGGCGGCGGTGTCGAGGTTGGCGTCCTTGAGGATGATGTTCGGCGACTTGCCGCCGAGCTCGAGCGTCACCTTCTTCAAGGTGCCGGCGCCGAGCTGCATGATGCGCCGCCCGACCTCGGTCGATCCGGTGAACGCGACTTTGCCCACGTCGGGATGGGTCGCGAGCTCCTCGCCGGCGGCGCCGCCGGGCCCGCTGATCACGTTCACGACGCCCGCCGGGACGCCCGCCTGCGTGCAGATCTCGCCGACCATGAGTGACGTGACCGGGGTCACCGACGCCGGCTTCAGCACGACGCAGTTCCCCGCGGCGAGCGCCGGCGCGATCTTCCACGACGCCATGATCATCGGGAAGTTCCACGGCGTGATGCCGACGCAGACGCCGATCGGCTCGCGCACGACGTAGTTCTTGCTCGGGACCGGCGCGATCTCGTCGTACTCCTCCTGCAGCATCGCCTTGTACTCGTCGCCACAGATGTACTGGCCGAAGTGCATGAAGGTCTGCGCCGTGCCCGGCACGTCCATGCTCATCGCCTTGCGCATCGTGCCGCCGCCGTCCTGCACCTCGGCGGCCGCGAGCTCGTTCTGGCGCTCGAAGATCGCCATCGCGACCTTCTGCAAGATCTCGCCGCGCTCCTGCGGCGACTTGTTGCGCCACACGCCGCTGTCGTGCGCTTTCTTCGCCGCGGCGACCGCCTTGCGCGAGTCCTCGCGGTCGGCGACGGCGACGGTCGCCCAGGGCTCTTCGGTCGCGGGATTGATCGTCGGCGCGGTCTTGCCGCCCTTCGCGGCTTGCCACTCGCCGTTGATGAACAGGCCGAACTCTTTCATGGGGAAGCTCCTCCTTGTGGCCGTACCATATGCCAGGCAAGCACGCCGGGAGGAAGCACGTCGGCTGCGCTCGAACGCCTTTTTCCCGGCCGTGACCGAGCCTGCCGCGACGTCGCATCGCATGCGCGGCCTCGGCGACATCGGCGGCCACGTCGTGACCACGATCGACGTCAGCGCGCCGCGTTGAGCCGCCGCTCGAGGGCGCCGCCCTGGCGGACGTAGAGCTGGAACGGTCCGTTGTCGCGGCCGGCCCAGTGGTAGTAATCGCGCGACAGCCACTGCGTCACGGGGTGCGTCTCCATCTGGAGCGGCCCGACGACGAGCATCGGATACCCGTAGAAGAGGCCGGTCGGCGGGTGACGACGCGTGTAGAAGTAGAGCTCGGTCTCGTCGCCCCACTGGAAGAACGTCTCGCCGGGCGCGAGCGCGGCGTCGATCACGGGCGCGATGCGCTTCGCGTCGACGAAGACGTCCGTGCGGTACTTGGCGCGCGACCACTCGTCGGGGCTTTGCCCGTACGTCGGCAGCTCCCAGGCGAGGATCGCGACGAGCGCCGCCGCTCCCGCGGCGACTGGGAGGACGCGCCGCCACGGCGGCGGTGCGAGGCGCATCGTCATCCGCGCGATCGCGTGCACTCCGACGGCTGCTCCCGTCGCCAGAACGGGCAGCCAGAGCTGGAAGTAGTGCCCGTAGAACTTGCCCGGAAGCGCGACGGCGATCTCGGTGCCGACGGCATAGGCGGACCAGAGCGCCGCAGAACGGCGACGCCGCGTCGCCGTTAGCCACACGACGCCGACGACCGAGAGCAGCGCGATCCCGGTCACGACGCGAAATTGCACCGGGAACACGTACGCCGTGACCCCGGTGAGCAGATTGGACGCGAGATCACCCGCGAACGCGCGATTGTACGCGAAGACCGCCTCGTTGAAGCGCGCCGCGCGCCCGGTGATCGCGAAATACCCGAGCACCGCCGTCCACGCGACGGCGATGGCGCCGACCACGACGCCGGCGTCGACGATCGCGCGTCGCAGCTCGCGTTCGCGCCGCGCCACCACGATCATGCCGGCGAGCCAGAGCCCGACGACGGGCAGCACGATGAGCTTGTAGAGCGACGCGGCCGCGCAGAGTGCCCCGATCACGAGCGGGCGTCGACGGTCGGCGAGGAACTCCGCAAATGCCCAGACGAGCGCCGCGTTCATGAACACCTCGAGATTGGGCTGATTCGCTTGCAAGCCCTGATCGGCCGCCACGGCGGTCCAGAACGCCGCCGCCCAGAGACCCGCGCCCGTGCTCCCGGTCATGCGGACCGCCGCGCGGTAGACGCCGAGCAGCGTCGCCGTGGCGGCGAAGACGCCGAGGAGGAAGATCGCGCGCGCGCCGTACCCGGCGACGAGCTCCGCGGCGCCGTAGGTCACGTAGACGAGCGGCGACTTGTTGTCCCAGAGATCGGCGTACAGCGCGCGCCCGCCGAGCGCCTCATGCGCGACGACCGCGTAGGTCATGATGTCGCGCTCGAGCGGCTCGTCGTAGGTGTAGACGCGTTCCAGGACGAGGACGAGCGCGAGGCCGAGCAGCGCCGTCGCAATCACCCGCCGGTCGCCTACGAGGGCCGGCGCGCCGCCGGCCGGCGGCGCTGCAGTCTGCGGCGTCCGAGCTGCCGGCGCCGGCGCCGCGCGTGCGCCCGCTGCGCCTCCGGCGCGGCGGGAACGCCTACGCACCGCGGGTCCGGTCGCGCTCTCGCACGTGTCGCGACGGCACGTGCAGTCCTTGAGCAGACGGGACTGGAACCGGTCAAGGACCGGTCATCGCGCGTCCGGTCGCGACGATTCACGTCGAATGTACAAAATGCACCGCCAGCGCTGCCAGCAGCGAATGGCCGCGGTACGCGTCAGCGGTGGGCGCGTGTGCGGGCTCGCGTGCGTGCGGCCTTGCGCGCCGCCACCGCGCGGCCCGCCCGGCCCTTCGTCCGCGCGGCCTTCTTCCCAGCGGCGGAACGCGCGCCCGCGCTGCGCCGTCGTGCCGCGCTACGCGCTTGCCTGGCGAGCGCCGGCTTCGACGCTGCTCGCCGTCCTTCGCGTTTCAGCGCCGCGCGGATTGCGCCGGAGCGCCGGCCCGACACCCGGCG